>DUFF01000001.1 GCA_011174815.1 Dehalococcoidia bacterium
TTCTCCAGAATTTCCAGACTGACACCTTTGAGCTTGATATCCATCTGCACGGCGGTAACGCCGTCTCTGGTCCCGGCAATCTTGAAATCCATGTCGCCGTAGGCATCCTCCAGACCCTCGATGTCGGTCAAGACCTGGTATTCATCATTATCGCCGGTGATGAGACCCATAGCCACTCCGGACACCGCCTTTTTTATGGGTATGCCGGCATCCATCAGTGACAGACTCCCCGCGCAGACGCTCGCCATCGAGGTACTGCCGCTGGAGCTGAGAACCTCAGAGACAAGTCGAATAGTATAGGGGAAATCCTCATCTTCAGGTAGTACCGGCACCAGCGCTCTTTCCGCCAGCGCACCATGTCCGATTTCGCGGCGGCCCGGCGACCCCAGGCGCTTTACCTCACCGCTGGAGAAGGGTGGAAAATTGTAGTGGTGGATGAAGCGTTTCGTCTCCTCAATACCAAGACCGTCAAGCTGCTGTTCCTGTCTGGTGGAACCCAGAGTGGCAATGGTCAGCACCTGTGTCTGACCCCGGCTGAAAAGCGCCGAGCCGTGCGTCCTGGGCAATAGCCCTACTTCCGCGTGGATAGTCCTGACTTCGTCGAGGGCACGGCCATTGAGTCGCCTCCCCGCCAGAACATTGTTCCTTACCTCAGCCTTGGCCCTGGCTTCAAAGGCAGCCACTATATCCTCTTCGTCATAGGTTTCACCCAGGCTTTCCACTAGCTTCTTCTTTAATGCCGAGAGTTTTCCCTCACGAATGGATTTATCCGCTTCCGCCAGGACAGCTGGCAATCCATCGCCAATGGCTGACGTTACCACAGAATCGATTTCCGGGTTGGCCTCCTGAACCGGTATGTCCTCTTTCGCTTTACCGCAAGCCTGCTGCACCTGTTCCTGGAGCCGTATTATATCCTGATTGGCTTCAAAGCCGAACTGGATAGCCCTGAGGAGAATTTCCTCGGGGACTTCCTTGGAACCGGCTTCCAGCATGACAATTGCCTTCCCGGTACTGGCCACGACCATATCAAGCTGGCTTTTTTCCAGTTCAGCCAGCGTGGGGTTCAGCACCAGTTCGCCGTTGATATAGCCCACGTGCACCGCGCTTAACGGACCATCAAAAGGAATCTCTGATATACACAGTGCCGCTGATGCACCGATTACCGCCATAACATCGGGGTCGTTTTCATGATCAACCGAGAGCACGGTGGCCACAATCTGGATGTCACGGCGCCATTCCTTGGGCAAGAGCGGGCGTATCGGGCGGTCAACAAGCCGGCAGGCCAGAATGGCCGCTTCGCTTGGACGCCCTTCCCGGCGAATGAAGCCGCCAGGGATTTTACCCGCCGCGTACAGCCGCTCCTCGTAGTCTATGGTCAACGGCAGAAAGTCAGTACCCTCACGTGGCTCATCGGCCACGGTAGCCGTCACCAGGACTACCGTATCCCCATAACGAACCGTTACTGCCCCGCTGGCCTGACCAGCCAGTTTTCCAGTCTCAATAATAAGGTCTCTGCCGCCAACCCGGCACTGAAAAGATTGAAGTTCTTGCAATTTCCCCTCCACACTCAGACCTTATTTACGCAGTCCGAGTTGTTTAATCAGTTTGTTATATCTACTAACGTCCTCCCGGCTCAGGTAGTCCAACAGCCTCCTTCTCCGCCCCACCAGCTTGAGCAGGCCGCGCTGAGAATGAAAGTCATGTTGATTCGTTGCCATATGGTTGGTCAGCTGCTTTATCCTCTCGGTAAGCAGCGCTACCTGCACCTCGGTCGAACCGGTATCTCCGTCCTTGTTCTGATAATTGCTGATAACCTCAGCCTTCTTCTCCTTTTCCAAACTACACCTCTCCAATCAATTACCTTTAGCAAATTACAAGTCAAGTGATTATACCACACTGCCCTGCTATATGTAAATTTGCTCATGACACCGCGCCCCCCAATTCAACATCATGGACATGGTATCTGCCAACTAGTATAATACACGTTAGTATGGACAGGACAGTAAAGGAAGGCATAAAAACAGGCGTTACCCCTGAAGTAACCTGCCACTTGTTCCGCGGCCAGACGCGGCGCAAGGAGACGGTAGCCATACCAGGCGAACTGCCGTTAACCATCTTTGTCAACGGTCAGGAGGTCGCCACGATTTTGTGTACGCCCGCCAGGCTCACCCAGCTCGTCCTTGGTTTCTTATACCTGGAAGGAATCATTGCCGACCGACAAGAGGTGGGCAGCCTGCGCGTCTGCGAAGACGAACCGATTGCCGATGTGAGACTCCTGAAGAATGAATTTAACGCGCCACCGAGGCGCACCATCACCTCGGGCTGTGGGAGCGGCAGCAGCTTTGATGCTCAACCACCGGTGGTTTCAGACCTGATGGTTACCTCCGGCGAGGTACTGGCGCTGATGCGGCAGCTTTATCAGCAGCAAGCCCTGTTTCAGGAAGTGGGCGGTATCCATTCCTCGGCGCTGGCCGACCGCGAAAAGATACTGGTCTCGGCGGAAGATATCGGGCGCCACAATACGCTGGACAAGATTATGGGCGAATGCTTGATGCGAGGCCTATCCACGCAGGACAAAATCCTGCTGACCACGGGACGCATCTCCTCGGAAATGGTGCTGAAAGCGGCCAGAATGCAGGTGCCCGTCATCGTATCGCGCGGCACCCCAACCGAGCGAGCGGTTAAGCTGGGCAGGGAGCTGGGAATCACGGTGGTTGGCTATGCCCGGAGCGACCGCCTTTCCGTTTTTTCGGGTGATGAACGATTATTCGTTCCCGAAATCTCGATCTCAAGTTGAGAAAAAGCTTTGCTGGTAGGAGGAACAGGTTATGCCGTTTCGTATGGGACCATGGGAGATAGCCCTCATTCTGGTCATTATACTCATCATCTTCGGCGTGGGCAAGCTGCCCCAGGTAGGTGGCGCCATCGGCAAGGGAATACGAGCTTTCCAGAAAGGGCGGCACGGTGAGGAAGATGAAGAGCGAGAAGAGGAACAGAAACCCAAGAAGTCTGCCCGCAAGAAAAATGATAAGGATTAAGTACCACAGCCGTCAGCTCATTCATGGGCTGATGCTTTCCTAGATAAGCTAATCTCGGTATCCAGCTAAGGAAAAGATATGGACTTTTTCGGCATCGGTTTAGGCGAAGTTCTGCTCATTCTCATTATCGCCCTCATTATCTGGGGGCCAAAAAGACTGCCCGAGATAGCCCGTACCATGGGCAAAACGGTGCGTACCCTGAGGAAGGCAACCAGCGACCTGACCACTCAGATAACCAGAGAAATCGATATCGAGGAATCGAAGAGCAGAGAAAGAAAGCAACCTGCTCCGTCTCAGAAAAGCAGCACGGCCGAGAGAGATGCCAAGGAAGATGAGTGAAGACAGGAAACAGTCCGTCCTAGATCATCTGCAGGAACTGCGCCGGCGTCTGATTAGAAGTATCATCGCTATTGCCGTGGCCTCGGTTATTGCCTTTGTCTTCTACGACTGGATATTCTACATCCTAAAGCTCCCCACTCAGGGCATCAACCTCGTTTATATTGAAATGACCGAGATGATCGGAACTATCATGAAGGTCTGCCTTTTCGCCGGCATTATTCTGGCCATGCCCTATCTTGTGTATCAGGGCATCATGTTCGTCTCGCCGGCGCTGACATCCAGGGAGAAGAAGTACGTTTACATTATCCTGCCCTGGATTGCCTTGATGTTTATGGGTGGCGTGGTTTTCGGCTATTTCGTGCTCATTCCACCGGCCACCAGATTTTTAATCAGCTTCGGCGCTGATATAGCCAGTCCCGAGATTCGCGTGGGCAATTACGTAGCGGTGGTGGCCAGGCTGCTTCTGGCCATTGGCATTGTCTTTGAGATGCCGGTGATCACCACTTTCCTGGCCAGGCTGGGAGTGCTCAAGCCACAGTGGCTCTCCAAGCACCGCAGGCTGGCGATTATCTTCGCTTTCATCCTCGCCGCCATCATCACCCCGACCTTTGACCCGATAAATCAAAGCCTGGTCGCCATTCCGCTTATCGTCCTCTACGAGATGAGCATCTGGCTGGCCAAGCTCGTCCAGAAGAGGCCGCCGGCGGAAGAAGCCGCGTGAGCCAGGCTAACCCTTTGCGGTGGCAGCCAGCGACGAGTTCCGCCTGACTCTTTCCCCGCCTGAGAAATGATTGCACTATAACCGCTGTTGCGCTATACTGATTAGCTGGTCGGGAGCGGATGAGTCCCGGTGGGCTTCACGGACTTCAAA
>DUFF01000010.1 GCA_011174815.1 Dehalococcoidia bacterium
CCCTCCCCACCTTCAAAAGTAATGAACAGTGACATACTATGTTATCCCTTATAAATCCGCACCCGCCGGTTCGGGTCTTTGCCTTCGCTGCGCGAGGCCATCTCGTTCCGCTCGGCAATTAAATGCTGCAGACGGCGGATGTAGGCGCTCTGCGGGCTGAGCTCTACCTCGCCGTTTTCACCATTCCTTATCTGCTCCACCGCCGCTTCCGCCTCAGCCAGCGCCAGCTGGAACGAGTCACGCTTTCCCGGAGTCGTGAGCGGGTAGATACTCTGCAACATCTGCCTTATCTGGGGCGGGGTGTTGCTTTTCAAAACGTAGATGGGCAGATTGGCCGTTTCGGCGTCCCTCACTTTCTGCGGCTTGCGGCGGTAGTAGTTCTTGGAGGTGACAAACAGATTTGCCTCCCGCAGATTTTCCACAATGTCCAGGCCCAGGTTCAAATCACGGGCCAGTTGCTCCAAACGGGCACGATTGACCCCGAAAAGGTAAATATGCTGCTGGTCACGGCCGCCCGGTTTCTTCTCCTCGCCCTTTTTCAGCTCCACCAGCGGCTTCTCCACCCTCACCTCACCGCTTTCGTCCATCCACCTTATCTCGGTGTCAATAGCCTGGCCCCGCAGAGTGGCATCAACCGCCGCGGCGACATCTGGATGAATGGCCACGCGGTCTCTCTCCTGAATCTCAACCACAATATCGAAGGTGGGCGGGGACGTCCGCTCCAGAATGGACTTCTGGGTACCTCTCCGCCGCGCCTCCTCATCCCCCAGCGTGACCGACTGTATGCCGCCGATAAGGTCGGCGAGGGTGGGGTTCAGCATCAGGTTTTCCAGGGTATTGCCGTGGGCGGTGCCCACAAGCTGGACGCCACGCTCGGCGATGGTACGCGCCGCCTGCGCTTCCAGTTCGGTGCCAATCTCATCGATGATTATGACCTCGGGCATGTGGTTCTCCACCGCCTCAATCATCACCGCGTGCTGCATGGCCGGAGTCTTCACCTGCATTCTCCGGGCATGGCCGATGGCCGGATGAGGGATATCGCCATCGCCGGCAATCTCGTTGGAGGTATCGACGATGATCACCCGCCTGTTTACATCGTCGGCCAGTACCCGGGCCACTTCCCGCAGCATCGTCGTCTTGCCCACTCCGGGACGGCCCAGCAGCATAACGCTCTTGCCCGACTCCACCAGGTCCTCAATCACCCTTATCGTGCCGAAGACGGCGCGTCCCACACGGCAAGTCAGCCCGACTATTCTCCCTTTGCGATTCCTGATGGCGGAGATACGGTGCAGTGTCCGCTCAATGCCGGCGCGGTTGTCATCACCGAAGCTGCCGATGCGTGAAACCACGTAATCGATGTCTGTCTCATCAACTTCTTTGGGATTGAGGGTTATTTCCCCGTTGGGAAAGCGAGCTTCTGGGGGACGCCCCAGGTCCAGCACAACCTCCAGCAATTCACTTAGCTCTTTCTGCTCGCAGAGCGGCTGTCTTATGTGAGGCGGCAGGATATCGAGCAATGCATCAAGGTCGTCAGTAATTACCTTCTGCAACTGCCTCCCCCGTTAATAAACCACTTATTCTCGTCCAGACACCATATCCAGAAAATATTGATGAAACCTCGGGTCATCAGTTAGCTCGGGATGAAAGGCCAGCGCCAGCATCTTGCCATCACGCACTGCTACAATGGTGCCATCTGCCAGCCGCGCCAGCACTTCCACAGTCCCGTTGACCTTTTCAATCAGTGGAGCGCGAATGAAAACGCCGGGAAATGGTTTCTCATCCAGCACCGACACATCGAGTTCTGTCTCAAAGCTCTCCCGCTGTCGTCCAAAGGCGTTGCGCCTTACGGTTATATCCATCAACCCCAGAGACTCAAAGTTTGCGTCGCTGCTTTTCCTGGCCATCAGTATCATGCCGGCGCAGGTGCCGAACACGGGCATACCATCTTTGACTTTGTCGCGAATCGCCTGTGTGAGTCGGTAATCTCGCATCAGCCGCCCGATTGACGTGCTCTCGCCCCCGGGAATAATGAGCCCGTCCAGACCCTCAAGTTCTTCGGGCAGGCGGACGGGCACAGCTTCAACTCCCAGTTCACGCAACTTTGCGATGTGTTCGATAAAGGCTCCTTGCGAGGCAAGGACGCCAATCTTCATACTACCAACCTCTCGGTGCCAGCAGCTCCTCAGGCGGGATTTGCTTCATATCCAGACCGGGCATCGCCTCGCCCAGATTCTTGGAGACTTCAGCAATTATCTTCGGGTCATTGTAATGTGTGGTGGCTTTGACAATCGCCTGCGCACGCACTGAAGGATTCGACGACTTAAAAATGCCAGAGCCAACGAAGACGCCATCCGCGCCGAGCTGCATCATCAAAGCCGCATCCGCCGGAGTGGCCACGCCACCGGCAGCGAAGTTGACCACGGGCAGTTTCCCTGTCTTGTGTATCTCAACCACGATTTCGAAAGGCGCCCCCATCTCCTTGGCCTTGGCCATCAGTTCTTCCTGTGGCGTTTGCACCAGTTCGCGGATGCCATCCATCACCGCTCTCATGTGCCTCACGGCCTCCACCACGTTGCCGGTGCCGGCCTCGCCCTTGGTCCGTATCATCGCCGCCCCCTCACCGATGCGGCGCAGGGCTTCCCCCAAGTTACGGCAGCCGCAGACAAAGGGGACCTTGAAGTCATGCTTCCACACATGGTGGCTCTCATCGGCCGGGGTGAGCACTTCCGATTCGTCGATGTAGTCCACGCCTAGCGCCTCCAGCGCCTGTGCCTCAACGAAATGCCCGATGCGGCATTTCGCCATCACCGGTATGGAAACCGTCTTCATAATGGCTTCGATGACCGTAGGGTCGGCCATTCTGGCCACGCCACCCGCAGCTCGAATATCAGCCGGCACTCTCTCCAGGGCCATAACCGCGCAGGCGCCAGCATCTTCAGCTATCTTGGCGTGCTCTGCGTTTACCACATCCATTATTACCCCGCCCTTGAGCATCTGCGCCAGTCCAGTCTTGACCTTCCAAGTTCCGGTTTCCATATCCATCACCTCACTTTGGCGGGAAATCTACCCGCTTGCAATGATATTCTACTACTGTTTTGGCTGTCAAGCAACAGCAATTGGCTACTTCAGGGGCCTCTTGGCCGGTACTCCGGGGCGGCGGGGATACTGCGGCGGCGTCTCCCCAACCTTATCTATGACCACCAGCCACCGTTCATCAGCTAATTCGGGCAGTTCAATTTTTTTCACATCGACCATCTGCCCGCCCATTATAAAGGTCGCCCGGCGCGCCTCCTGTACTTCTGCCTCTAAGTCCCCTTTCTTCTGTGCAATAAACCTGCCGCCAACAGTACAGAACGGCAGGGTCAATTCCACCAGTGTCGTCAAATTGGCCACCGCCCTGGAGAGGGCCAAGTCAAACTTCTGCCGGTACTCAGGTCTGTGGGCGATTTCTTCCGCCCTGCTGACCACAACGGCAACGTCTTCCAGTTCCAGCTTCTGGACGATATACCTCAGGAAATCGGCCTTTTTCCTAGTGGCCTCAAGGAGCACGAGGCTGATATCAGGAAAAGCTATTTTCAGAGGGATTCCGGGAAGCCCCGCCCCCGTGCCAACATCGATAAGCCTCATTCTATCAGGTAATGGTTGATTCAGTGCGAGGACCACGGTCAGAGAATCGAGGAAATGCTTGACCTGCACCTCCTCATAATCGGTAATCGCTGTCAAGTTCAGCCGTCGATTCCAGCCGACAAGGTCCTGATAATAAAGCTGAAACTGCTCATTCTGCCGGGGGGTAAGACGCAATCCCAGCCTTCTGACCCCAGCCGCCAGCCTTTCCATACTGCACCCTCTAGCTCACTCTGGCAAATTTCATCAGGCGCTTGACCTTGACGATATCGCCAATGTAGATATCGCCGCGCGAATCAACACAGATGGTATGGGAGTTCTCCAGCACTCCCTTTCCTTCGTGCTCATACCCGCCGAATTCGGACAGGACGTTGCCTTTCAAATCGCGCACTGTGACCCGGGGCAGGGATATCTGGTGCATGTGGCTCTCCACCACGTAGGCAAGGTCATTCTTCCTATCAATGCAGATATCCTGCGGCCAGACGCAGTCAGTCCACATCTCGATGAACTCGCCGTCAAGGTCAAAAATCTGTATGCGGTCATTGTTCCGATCGCAGATATAGAGCCGGCCGTATTTATCCATATCCAGCTTGTGGGGCAGCTCGAACTGTCCGGGGCCGTTGCCGTGCTCGCCCCAGGTCTTGAGCAGTTCTCCTTCAGGTGTAAACTTGTGCACCAGGTAGTTGCCGTAGCCATCGGTGACGAATATCTCCCCTCCCGGCCCCAGAACCACTGATGTTGGCTGATTGAAAGGAGCACGAACCATAATGGGCATGGCACGGAACCTGGTGCCCAGAGTCAGGAGCGGCTCGCCGCCGAGCGTCCGTTTCTCCACCGTATGCGTCCTGGCATCGGCGATATATATCGTATCATCGGAGCCGATAAAAAGCCCGTGGGGGTCCAGAAAGTGGCCCTCACCCCAACAGGAAACGAAGTTGCCCTCACGGTCAAAGATAAGAATCGGGTGGTTGCCCCTGGAGCCAACATAGACGCGGTCCCGCGAATCTGTAGCGATGTCCACCGGGTCACTCAGGTCAAAATATTCGGGGACTCTGGCCCATCCTTCCACGCGCTCGTACTTGAAGTCACCGCTGCCAACTATCATTCGGGTTATGCCTCCTTTAACTTAATATCCGGAAAAGAACGATCTTCTCTGCTTTTAGTATAAAACTATAGAAGTGTGAGGGTATAGTAAAGGTGTACGGTAACGCCGGCAAAGACGACGCTGTCCATCCGATCCAGGAAGCCGCCATGCCCGGGAATAGAGTTGCCGGACTCTTTCACACCGGCATTACGTTTGAGCAGGGATTCCGCCAGGTCTCCGATCTGCCCGAAAACGCTCACCAGCAGTGCCAATACAATCCCCTGCCCTATGCTTAACGTTATCTGGAGCGGCGTTGACAGTGTGAACAGCAGGCTTACTGCCGTCGCCCCCAGAAGCCCCCCTACCGCCCCTTCCCAGGATTTATGCGGGCTTATCTGAGGGGTTAGGCGATGCTTACCCAGCACCCGACCGATGAAGTACGCAGCGGTATCAGAGCCAAAGGTGACGAAGAGGGCGAAAAACACCCAGTTCCGGCCCGCCTCCAGTCGTAAATCCACCAGAAAGCTCAGCATCCAGCCCACGTAGAGAAACCCGGCCACCATCCATGCCCAGCCGGTAAAGGCCCCCTCGACGCGCTGGCGCAGCACCAGCCATATCAGCGGCAGCACTACAGCCAGCATCACCAGCAGCGGAGCGGCAAACTGGGACGTGCAATGCGGGCTCAGTATGACCAGGAGTGTAAAGAGCAGCCCGAAGACGGTCAACGAATAAATGCCGGAAACGCCCACCAGCCGGAAGAATTCGTAAGCGGCCAGTAGCCCCCAGATGGCAATGAACACGGTGAACCAAGGCAGAGGCTCATCAAACCAGACGGCGACAATAAGCAGGGGGAGACCCCATAGTGCGGTTATGATCCTTTTTCTGAGCATGCTTTACATCAGAGCGCGCCGAAGCGCCGTTCCCGATGACTGAAGGCAATCAGCGCCTTGTCCATGTCCTCTTTGGTAAAGTCGGGCCACAGAACCTCGGTGAAGTAGTATTCGCTGTAAGCAGTCTGCCATAACAGGAAGTTGCTGAGACGCCATTCATCACCGGTTCTGATCAAAAGGTCAACGTCCGGGATACCAGCCGTATACAGATATTCACCGAATAGTTTCTCATCTATCTTCTCCGGTGGTATGCCTTCTGCCACAATGCGGCGGACCGCGTCAACTATTTCAACATGTCCCCCGTAGTTGAAGGCCAGGCACAGTGTCAATCCAGCGTTATCCCTGGTGCGTTCCTCCGCATGCTGAATTGATTTCTGCAGCCAGTTGGGCAACTCTCCGAGCCGCCCGAGGTGGAGAACCTTCACGCCTTTCTGGTGCAGCTTGGGGACATCCTGATTAATCCTCTCCTCCAGGATACGGAATAATCCCTCTATCTCTTCCCTAGGGCGACCCCAGTTCTCCGTGGAAAAGCCGTAGAGGGTAACGTACTTTATCTGCAGGTCATTGAGATACTCTACCAGAGAGCGCATCTTTTTCACACCGGCCTGATGTCCGGCCAGCCTGGGGAGCCCGCGTTTCTCCGCCCAGCGTCCGTTTCCGTCAGGCACTATGGCTATGTGGACTGGCAATCGGTTTATCTTCTGCCTGAGCGATTTCATCATTCCCGTTTCTCCCGGGCACACCGGCATATACTCCTGGCAGTCTATGCTTCCAGAAGTTCCTTTTCTTTGTCCCGCCCAGTCTGGTCAATTTCAGTGATGTGGGCATCGGTGAGCTTCTGCAGTTGAGCGAGGGCCCTTTTATGCTCATCCCCGGATATCTCTTTATCTTTTTCCATGGCCTTCAGGTCATTCATAACCTCGTGCCTCAGGTTTCTCACCGTTACCTTTCTCTCCTCAATTCTTTTCCGCACCACCCTGATCAACTCCTGTCGTCTTTCTTCGGAAAGCGGCGGGATGCTTATTCTGATAACGTTCCCGTCATTAGTCGGGTTAAAACCGAGGTCGGATTTCAGAATGGCCTTTTCAATCTCACGGATACTGCCCTTGTCCCAGGGCTGAATGATAAGGAGGCTGGCCTCCGGCACGGAGATACCGGCAATCTGATTTAGGGGCGTGGGCACGCCAGAATAGTCCACCCTGATGTGCTCGACCAGTGCCGGTGTGGCACGTCCCGTGCGCAGTGTCGCCAGCTCTTTTCGCAGGCCACTGACCGAAGCCTGCATCTTGCCTTCTATCTTCTGTAACTCGTCGCTAACCATTTCACCTCAACCGCTTGATACCAGAGTGCCAATTGACTCTCCCTTGACCACTTTTTCCATGCCGCGGGGAGCCCGAAGGTCAAACACGATGATGGGCAATTTATTCTCCAGGCAAAGAGAGAGAGCGGTGGCATCCATTACCTCAAGGCGAAGGTTAAGCGCCTCTAGATGGGTGAGACGGTCAAATTTTTTCGCCTCCGGATTCTTCAGCGGGTCGGCACTGTAAATACCGTCCACTTTGTTCTTCGTCATAAGCAGGACTTCGGCACCGATCTCGATGGCGCGTAGTGCCGCCGCGGTATCTGTGGTCATATAGGGGTTGCCAGTACCGCCAGCAAAGATGACCACTCGGCCCTTTTCCAGATGGCGGACGGCACGACGTCTGATATAGGGTTCAGCTACCTGGTTAATGCCGATCGCCGACTGCGTCCGTGTGTTAATCCCTTCCCTTTCCAGTATGTCCTGAAGTGCCAGAGCGTTGATGACAGTGGCCAGCATTCCGGCGTAGTCTGCGGTTACCCTATCAATGCCATTCGCCTCAGCCTCATCACCACGCCAGATATTACCCCCGCCGATCACCACAGCGACCGCCACCCCCATCTCCACCACGTTTTTAATCTGTTTGGCTACCCTGGTCAGGGTGTCGATGTCGATGCCAAACTTGCTCTCTCCAGCAAAGGACTCGCCACTGATCTTGAGAAGTACTCGCTTGTACTTGGTCTCAGTCATCCCCCTCGTCCCGTACACCCAATTCAAACCTGGCGAAGCGGCTTACCCTGATATTTTCACCCACCTTGGCAATAACCTCAACGATTACATCACGCACCGTCTTCGTGGGGTCCTTGATGAAAGGCTGTTGCAGCAGACAGGCAGATTGAGGCTCAACCTCAGTTCCCTCGGGAACATCTTCCTCGGATATATAACGCGGGGAGAGTGCGGCGACCTGCAAGGCCAAGTCATGCGCCAGTTCTTTGAACTCATCAGTACGCGCCACGAAGTCAGTCTCACAGTTCACCTCAACCAGTGCCCCAATCCGCCCCCCAATATGAATATAGGCCTCTATCAGGCCCTGTGCGGTGACACGGTCAGCTTTCTTCTTTGCCTTGAGCAGTCCTCTTTCCTTTAAAATCTGGAGCGCCTTTTCCAAGTCTCCCTCCACTTCCAGCAGAGCATTCCGGCACTCCATAATTCCCGCACCACACTGGTTCCGCAACTCCTTAACCATTTCTACCGATATTTCCAAACTTATACTCCTTATTCCTCTTCGGGAGTGAAGATAAGCGGCTCCATCGTCTCCAGTGCTTTAGCTTCCTCCAGCTCTCCCAGTTCCGCTGCCTCCGTTAACGCTTCGGCAACACCAGCTTTGCCCTCCAGAACAGCGTCGGCGATTTTGCTGCAAATAAGCTTTATGGCACGAATCGCATCATCATTCGCCGGTATCGGGTAATCTATTATATCGGGATTGCAGTTGGTGTCCACGATAGCCACCACCGGTATCCCCATCCGCTTGGCCTCGGCGAGGGCGATGCCCTCCTTCGTTGGATCAACGATAAACAGCGCGTTGGGCAGACTGGTCATTTCCTTGATGCCGCCCATCTGTATATTCAGTTTCTCAATCTCCTCATTGATTTTTAAAATCTCCTTTTTGGTGAGACGGCCAAATTCTCCTCTTGACTGCTGGTCTTCAAGGCGTACCAGATGGTCGATGCGTGCCTGGATGGTGGCAAAATTGGTCAACATCCCGCCCAGCCAACGCTGGTCAATGTACGGCATGCCACAGCGCTGCGCCTCCTCCACAATTGACTCCTGCGCCTGCTTCTTGGTACCGACAAACAGGATGGTGCTGCCTGCAGCTACCAGTTCCCGCACGTACTCACAAGCCTTGTCCAGCATCGCCGCCGTCTTTTCCAGGTCAATGATATGAATACCATTGCGCTTGGTGAAAATGTAATTTTTCATACGGGGATGCCACCGCCCCGTCTGATGCCCGAAGTGAGCACCCGCTTCCAAGAGTTGTTTTATGGTCGTCGTATCCGGCAAATTCTCCTCCCTTTTCCCATCTGGAATTGAGTATATCGCTTAACAGTATAGCATACCCCTTGACAGGCAGCAATATCGAAGCGAGTACTTGACAAACGAATAACCTACTGTTAAACTTACCAGAAATAATCACGCAAAGGCTGCGAACAGGACTAGTAAGCTTCAAAGCGGGGTGCAGAGAGTCGGGTAAAGTGTGAGCCGATGCCAGCGCCGGAGCGGAATGGACCTGGGAGCCGCAACCCGAAAGCTATCAAAGCAAGTAGGCCTTGACGCAGGGGAAGCGTTATCAGATCCCACGGTATCGAGGTTAATGCAAAAGATGAGCCTCTGTACCTGAGAGAGATGGTCATATTACTTACCCATTTCATGACCAAGAAGGGTGGCACCGCGGAAGCAGCCCCCGCCCCTTCCAGGGCGGGGGTTTTTATTATCAAACAGCAAAGGGGGTATACTGCCATGGTGACGATATCTCGGAGGTGGCCCCTCCGGGGCCACCTCAAGATTTAAACCGGGAAAACTCCATAAATACTTAAGAAAGGAGAAAGCAATGGAGAGAACCAAGTTTATACTCGATGAAAAGGATATGCCGACCAAATGGTACAATGTGCTGCCTGACCTGCCCGAGCCTCTACCGCCGGAACTGCACCCCGGGACTAAAGAGCCTACCCGTCTCCCACCTCCCCTGTTCCCTGAAGCCATCAACGAGCAAGAGTTCAGTCCAGAGCGCTACATTGAAATCCCGGAGGAGGTGCAGGCGGTCTACCGCACTTGGAGGCCAACAATTCTGCACCGGGCACTCCGACTGGAGAAAGCTCTGGATACGCCGGCCAAAATATTCTTCAAGTATGAAGGTACCAGCCAGGCGGGGAGTCACAAGCCGAATACCGCTGTAGCTCAGGCCTACTACAACAAGAAAGAAGGAGTGAAACGCCTGACCACAGAGACCGGTGCCGGGCAATGGGGCAGCGCCTTAGCTATGGGCTGCGCGTTCTTTGGCATTGAATGTAAGGTCTACATGGTCAAGGTCAGCTACAACCAGAAGCCCTATCGCCGGATTTTGATGGAGACCTGGGGAGCCCAGATTGTTCCCAGCCCCAGCCCGGACACAGACTTCGGAAAGCAGATTTTAAAGGAGAGCCCTGACTCCACCGGCAGCCTGGGAATCGCCATCAGCGAGGCCATCGAAGATGCCTTCAAGCACGATGACACCAAATACTCCATCGGCAGTGTGGCCAACCATGTCCTGCTGCACCAGACCATCATCGGCGAGGAAACCAGGAAGCAGATGGAGATGGCCGATGCTTACCCGGACATCATCGTCGGCTGTGTCGGCGGCGGCTCCAATTTTGCCGGACAGTTCCTGCCCTGGATTCGGGACAAACTCAGTGGAAAGAAGCCAGATATGCGCATCATCTGTGTTGAGCCTCAGGCCTGCCCCAGCCTGACCAAAGGGCCCTACACCTGGGATTTTGGGGATACCGCCGGCATGGCGCCCATACTGAAGATGTACACCCTGGGACACACCTTTGTACCACCCCCGGTCCACGCCGGAGGACTGCGCTACCATGGTATGGCCCCCATCGTCTGCCATCTCTACAAACTGGGCTTGATTGAAGCCAGGGCCGAGCACCAGACCGCTGTTTTCGAGGCCGGAGTGCAGTTTGCCCGCACCGAAGGCATCATCACTGCCCCGGAGCCGTGCCATGACCTGCGGGTAGCCATTGATGAAGCCCTCAAATGCAAAGAGTCAGGGGAAGCAAAAAACATCCTGATTGCACACAGCGGACACGGGCACTTCGACCTGTCTGCCTATGATGAGTACCTTTCCGGCAGGATGCAGGACTATGCGTACCCTGAGGAAAAGGTAAAAGAAGCGCTGAAGCATCTGCCTGAGGTCCCTTCCTCGCTTTAGAATCCGTAAGGGGGGCCGGTTTACACCCGGCCTCCCTTTGTTGTCACTGCTTTATCGGCTATGCTACAATTATAATTGTTATGGGACATAGAAGAACTAACTTCATACTAACTCTTATCATTGCCATTTCAATGCTGGCGCTGAGTGTGGGATGTGCCGTCCCCGAGATTACGATAACACCAGCACCAGCACCAAGCCCGACGCCAGCGCCGGCACCGGCGCAGCCGCCCGAGCCCATAAATCCCACCTGGACACCGCCACCGACCACATCTTCATGGAATGCCACCATAGCCTTGCCCAACATCGCCGATGTCGTGGCCAAGGTGAAGCCATCGGTTGTTGCCATCACCACTGAAGTGGTATCCTTCGATTTTTTTAACCGGCCGTTCACCCAGCAGGGGGCTGGCTCGGGATGGGTCCTGGACAGGAACGGCATCATTGTTACCAACAACCACGTGGTGGAAGGTGCCAGCAGCATCACCGTTACCATGGATGATGGCAACACCTTCACTGTTGACCAGAGCGCCGTCTTTACCGACAGTCTGAATGACCTGGCTATCATCAAGATCGATGCGCAGAATCTGCCTGCGGTAACCGTCGGCGATTCCACCTCACTGCGGGTTGGGGAGTGGGTGGTGGCCATCGGCAACGCGCTGGGCCAGGGAATAAGGGCGACCGAAGGCATAATCAGTCGCCAGGGAGTTGCCATACCGGTGGCACCGGGGCAGACCCTGTACGACCTCCTCGAGACCACGGCCGCCATCAACCCCGGCAACAGTGGCGGACCGCTGGTTAACCTGGCCGGAGAGGTGATTGGCATCACCAGCGCCAAAATCGCCACCGTGGGCGTTGAAGGTATGGGCTACGCCATCAGCGCGGAAACGGCCCTTCCTATCATTGAGGAACTGATAACCAATGGCTACGTTGTTCGCCCGTGGCTGGGGGTCGTGCTCTACACCGTAGACCAGTTTGCCATCGCCAGATATGACCTAGCAGTGGAAAGCGGCGTCCTGATTACCCAGGTGGTGCAGGACAGCCCCGCCGACAGGGCCGGATTGAAGCCAGGGGACGTGATAACGCGCTTTGCCGGAAAGGATATCGCCACTGCCGGAGATATGATAAGGGGCATTCACTTCTCGAAAATCGGGCAGAAAATACCCGTAACCTACTGGCGTGGCAAAGCTGAATATACTACTGAAGTGACGCCTATCGAGAGCCCGCCGCAATCCTAGCCCAGCTTTTTGACCCCGGTAAGCAGCTCATGGCCTTCCAGTTTGAAGCTTTCCCTGAAAGCCCTCTCTTCTGGAACCCCGTCTATAAGCTGTTCGGAAAGCGTCTCCTGCCTGATGTAATCGGAGAAATCGGCCATAACGCGCTTTATATATTCGTCTCCCTGATAATAGACGGTGATGTGGTCGGCAATCTCAAAGCC
>DUFF01000100.1 GCA_011174815.1 Dehalococcoidia bacterium
CTTACTTTTTGGTTGCGGGGGGTTGCAGGGTCGCCACGCTGCTGGCGGGTCGGCGGCCCGGCCTGAGGGAATACTTGGGGAACGCAGGCTCAGACCCATTCCCGGTAATGGAAATAATGCTTGTCATTCTCTGCTCCCTCTCCATTCTGAAAAGGGGGTCAAGCTTGGCCCTCATCCCCGGGCTCAGTGCGTCAAGATAACTTCTCGTCGACATTTTCCACCTCCTCCAGAGCATAATATCATTCCAGTGTTCAGATATATATCCCTCTTAGGTCACTCTTTGCCCGGTACTTTGGTATGACAGGCGTCTGACAGCCCATTTTCATAAAGCAATGAAGCGGCCCTCTGGCTATCTTCGGTTTCATTGCTGCCATTACCATAACGCGATATACTATGTGTAGTATCAAGCTCTTTGTTTCAGCCATGCCAGATTTTAAAATTGTTTCCGACTTCAGGATGACCGGCGACCAGCCCCAGGCGGTGGACAGGCTGGTGGAAGGCATCAATTCGGGCTTCGAAAGGCAGACGTTGCTCGGGGTTACCGGCAGCGGCAAGACCTTCACCATGGCCAACGTCATTGAAAGGGTGCAGCGGCCCACCCTAGTCATCTGCCACAACAAGACGCTGGCGGCGCAACTTGCCAGCGAGTTCCGCGATTTCTTCCCCGATAATGCCGTGGAGTACTTCGTCAGCTACTACGATTACTACCAGCCCGAGGCATACATCCCGCGCACCGATACCTACATCGAGAAGGAAATAGACATCAATGAGGAGATCGATAAGCTGCGCCACGCCGCCACCAGGGCCCTCTTTGAGCGGCGCGACGTGCTCATCGTGGCCTCGGTATCCTGCATTTACAGCCTGGGTGAGCCGGAGGAATACCGCAGTTTCGTGGTCAGTATCAAACGCGGGGAAAGCTACGGCCGGCAGAAGCTGCTGCGCAAGCTGGTGGACATGCAGTACGAGCGCAACGATATCGATTTTACCCGCGGCCGCTTCCGCGTCCGCGGCGATACGCTGGAGATACAGCCTTCTTACGAGGAGCTGGCCTTGCGCATTGAGTTCTTCGGCGATGAAGTCGACCGCATCGTCCAGATAGACCCGCTCACCGGCGAGCTGCTCGCCGAGCTCGACAATATTGACATCTACCCGGCCAAGCACTTCGTTACCTCGCATGACAAGCTGATGCTGGCTCTTGAGACCATAAAGCAGGAACTGGTGGAAAGGCTGGCCGAGCTTAAATCGCAGGGCAAGCTGCTGGAGGCCGCCCGCCTTGAATCGAGGACCAACTACGACCTAGAAATGCTGCGCGAGGCCGGCTACTGCCACGCCGTGGAGAACTACTCCCGCCACCTCTCCCAGCGGGCGCCGGGCAGTCCTCCCTGGACGCTTGTCAATTACTTCCCCGATGACTACCTTCTCTTCATCGATGAGTCTCACATGACCCTGCCCCAGATACGCGGCATGTACCACGGCGACCGCTCCCGCAAGGAGACGCTGGTGGAGTACGGCTTCCGTTTGCCCTCGGCGCTGGACAACCGCCCGCTCAACTTCCAGGAGTTCAACGAGCGCGTCAACCAGGTGGTCTACGTTTCCGCCACCCCCGCCGACTACGAATACGAGCACAGCCAGCAGATGGTAGAGCAGCTCGTCCGCCCCACCGGCCTCCTGGAGCCGACCGTCGAGGTCAAGCCGACCAAGGGACAGGTTGATGACCTGCTTGACCAGATAAAGGCCAGGGTTGACAAGGGGGAGCGGTGCCTAGTGACCACGCTGACCAAACGGATGGCGGAAGAACTGGCCGACTACCTCATTGAGATGGGCATCAGGACGCATTACCTCCACTCCGAAATCGACACGCTGGAAAGGGTGGAGATACTGCGCGACCTGCGCCTCGGCGTCTATGACGTTGTCGTGGGCATCAACCTGCTGCGCGAGGGGCTTGACCTGCCCGAGGTCAGCCTCGTTGCCGTTCTGGACGCGGACAAGGAGGGCTATCTGCGGTCGAGCCAGGCCCTCATCCAGACCATGGGGCGGGCGGCGCGCCACGTTGACGGGCACGTTATCATGTACGCCGATGCCGCCACCAACTCCATGCAGGCCGCCATCGATGAGACACAGCGCCGTCGGCGCATTCAGGAAGATTTTAACAAGGAGCACGGCATCACCCCGCAGGGCATCAGAAAGGCCATCCGCGACATCACGGAGCGAGTGAAGGTGGTGGCAGAAACCCGCGCCCCGTATACTGCCGAAGCCCCGGTATCGAAAGAGGACGTTGCCCGGCTCATCAAGGAGTTGGAGACGCAGATGAAGGCCGCCGCCAGAGGATTAGAGTTCGAGAAGGCGGCCCTGCTCCGCGACCGCATCATCGAGCTGCGCCGGGAATTCAACGAGGTGCAGGTGGAAACCAGGAAATGAGCCAGGAGCCTTTGGAGACCAGGCAAGAGCGCCGCGAGGAGAAGCTCAGGAAAAAGCGGGAGCAGATGAAAAAGCACGGCAAATCCCTGGCGCGGGTTTATATGGACGCGATTTTGAAGAGGCTAAAAGGGAAGAAGTGAGGCAATTTGAAAAATAATTTGAAATGTGGGATTATCCCACTTGACAACTTGTCCCACCGTTATTATAATGTATGTGTGTAGGTATATGGAGAGGTAGATAATGGCAACTATAATAAAGGATGAAAATTTAACAAAAGTAGCTGGTAGTGTGAAGCCAGATGCCAAAAAACGGGTAGTTCTGCCTAAGCCCTTGGTACGAGAAGGCGTCACATATAATATATACAGCAACAGCATCGGGCAAATTATACTAGACCCGCAGGTAACCATCCCGGCTTCAGAAGCATGGCTGTTCCAAAACCCAGAGGCCTTAGCATCAGTTAGGCGGGGGCTTTCCGATGCTGCACAGGGCAAGGTATCAAAAGTTGACCTTGATACTCTATAGGGTCAAGCGCTTTGTTTGAGCTGGAATGGACGGACGAAGCGAGGAAGGTTTACACCTCTCTTAAAGGTGATGCATCCCAAAAGAAACGCTATAAAGCGGTAAAGAAGACCATCAAGCTCCTGGCCATGAACCCCCGACATAATAGCCTCCAGAATCACGAATATGTGAGTTTGAAAAGTCCGAATGGTGAAAAGGTCTTTGAAGCCTATGCAGAACAGAAAACGCCGGCCGCTTACAGGGTATTCTGGTATTACGGCCCGGCAAAAGGCATAATCACCATCTTCGCCATTACCCCCCACCCGTAATCCCTTACGGATGAAAAAGCACGGCAAATCCCTGGCACGGGTTTATATGGACGCTATTTTGAAGAGGTTAAGGGCGAAGAACTGAGTAAACCAAAGGTGTATAGCAAGTAGGATTTTTCAAGTAGGTTGTAGATTAGAGTCTCTATGCCTTCTAGAATTTAAGGGGATGACAATGCAAGTTCCTAAGGGATTTGGCTCAGATGAAGTCACGGGGCAATTTCTCAACTTTCTTAATAGCCAACTTGCTTTACTTGAAGAGTTATATCAGTACCAATTTACAAATTTGAAACATCTTGATGATTCTCGCATAGGGAACCTATATACATTGTTATTCAGCATCTGGCATACAGGAAAATCTATTAGCCTTCTAGCAATGCATCAACACATAAATGAATGTTTCATACTCGCAAGGTCGTTCTTGGAAAGACTAATCACATATATATATCTTCTTTTCTGTGATGAAGAAGAGCACTCTCAATATTTAGCATACACTAAACAAAAAGCATACAGAGTCTTAGATCGCAGCTTCAGCGCAGGTAACCTCAGAGTGAAATTAAAATGGTCAGGCTCTATTGACTTGGAAAAAGAACCGAAATTGAAAGAAGCGGCAGATATGTTCACTAGTAATAAGGGCAAGATAAAGACCCGATGGCCCTCAAAAAATATATCTAAGATGTTGGATTTGATATCGAATAAAGGTGGCCTTGACATAGGCTACCTTATGCTAGCAACCCTATGGATTTACGATGATGCATCAGAAGCACTACATGGTACGCTATATGGATCAACCTTTCACATGGGCATTTTCACTGGAGAGAGAGCGTTTTCAAAAGATGAACTGAAGAAGATTTGGAACGAGCGTTTTTCAGCTTTGTTTCTTGCGTTAGGAACTTCATCGCATACACTAATACAAGGATTCAACAAATTATCGGCAATCGAGAATATCGCAAGAGATTCAAAGGATAATCTGAGAACAATTAGCAGTACTATGAAGCAAATGAAGTGATTTCAAATAGTCTTGCAAATCACTCTCGAATGTCCAAGCTCACTCCGCCTCCTCTCCTTCTCCCCCACCAAWGTCTCCCCCCAWYTCCTCCTGGAGCTGCTCCATGATGCGGGCGGCGCGGGGGTAGCCGATGTGCAGCTTCCGCTGCAAGAAAGAKGTCGAGATGTGCTSGTGCTGCTCCGMYAGCTCGCGGGCGGAGTCCAGAAGCGGGTCTGCCTGCTGCCCGCCACGRCTGGTCATRGCCGCCGGTGGCACCATTTCCTGRACTYTWATCGGCGCCGCCTGCTGCTCCTTCTGGCTGTTCCAGAAGTARACCAGCCGCTCCACCTCGGAATCGGAGACAAAGCAMCCCTGSAGCCGYTTGGGCTTGGAKGCCTCCGTGGGCATGTAGAGCATATCRCCCCGMCCCAGCAGCTTCTCCGCCCCGGCGCCGTCGAGGATGGTRCGRGAGTCCACCTGRGAGGTAACGGCRAAGCTGATGCGGGTGGGGAAGTTGGCCTTTATCAGCCCGGTAACCACGTCCACCGAKGGSCGCTGCGTGGCCACSACCAGRTGGATGCCGGTGGCRCGRGCCAGCTGGGCRAGGCGGCACAGSGTATGCTCCACCTCGTCAAAGCTGGTCATCATAAGGTCGGCCAGCTCATCGATGACRAGCACCATATAGGACATCTTGTCGGCGCCCTCGCGGTTCCTATTGTACCCCTCGATGTTGCGGGCGCCGGCCGTGGCCAGCTTCTGATAYCKCTGGTCCATYTCCTGGCTCARCCAGCGCAGSGCGCTCAAGGCCCTGGTGGTATCAACGATAACCGGAGTGGCCAGRTGSGGGAYRCTGTTRTACGGCGTGAGCTCAACGCGCTTGGGGTCAACCATRATAAAYCTGGYATCAAACGGGGTATTGTAGAGCAGCAAACAGCTGATGATGGCATTGAGGCATACCGTTTTGCCGCTGCCAGTAGCCCCGGCAATAAGCAGGTGAGGCATCCGAGTCAGGTCCCCCGCCATTGCCTCGCCGCCGGCACCTTTGCCCAACGCCAGCGCCAGTTTCGACCGCGCCTGCAATTTCTGATATGTGCTGGACTCGATAACACTGCGCAGGCCAACCACTCCGATGCTCGTGTTCGGCACCTCAATGCCCACGATTGACTTGCCCGGCACCGGTGCCTCGATTCTAATGCTCGGCGCCGCCAGCGCCAGTGCCAGGTCATTGGCCAGAGAGGTGATGCGGTCCACTTTGACCCTGGTCTTGGAAACTTCCTCCAGCGTCACCGTGACCTCGCCGTTCCTATCTCTCTCTTTCCTCTCCCTCAGCTTTCTGTCCCAACCCGGCTCCACGCCAAACTGGGTTACCGTGGGACCGGCGTTTATCTGCACTACCTTGGCCTCCACGCCGTAGCTGGCCAGCGCGTCCTCGATTATCTTCGCCCTCTGGACGTTATCCGCCTCACTGAACTCAATCTCCGGCGTCCGATCTAGAATATCTATCGGCGGCAGTCGCCAGCCATCGACCACCACCAGGTCCGATGACTGCCCATATTTCTTCCATACCTCCTGCGCGACCTGCCTGAGTTCCTGCGCGCTTGGCGTGGGCGCTGCTGCTCCGGTCACAGCTTCTTTTTCCGGAGGGGTCATCAGCGGCGATTTCGGCATCAGCTTTTCCGGCCTCATGGCAGGTTGCTCCATTTCGTGCGGCATGGCGGGCTTTTCCTCAAGGGGCGGCCTGGGATGAAGCTCTACATGGGACGGTGCTGCCCGGCGCTCTTCGTCAAGCTGCTTTTCCAGATATTTGGGAACCTTTTCCGGCCGCCGCTGGAACTGTCTCCCCAGCCACGCTAAGAACTTGGCGGACAACTTGATACAGGCTTTGGGGGCGACCAGGATTACACCAGCGATAAAAAGCCCTGCCACTATCAGAATATCGACTACTGGGGTCGGTTCCATGATAAGCGCATCGCCGAATTTGCCCCCCAGATCGAAAATTGCCAGCAGCCCCCAGACCGCCAGAACAAAAGCAACGGCTCCCAGCCAGCGATTGAAGCGGAGAACAAACGAGGCCAGCTTTCGCCGCTTCATCTGAACGATAATGGTTATAATGGCAGCGGCAAGGAAAAGCAGTCCCCAGCCAAAAAAACCAAACAGGTTTCCCCAGAATTGCCAGACCAGCAGGCCGATAATCGCCAGCAGGATGGTCCAGCGCACCGGCGGCAGCCAGAAGAAATGAAACAGCCCACCCCAGAAAGAGCGCCGCCGTCTTCTCGCTGATCCCTTCAAGAATTCGTTGTCGTCTCTCGGCTTTCTTTTGGGCATCTCAGCTATACCCTGACCATAAATGGCAGAATCATCGGGCGAAGCTTGGTCTTCTCATAATAAAATTTTTCCAGCGTATCCTTCACCTTGGCATTGATGAAGCTCCACTCGGCAACCTTGCCGCTGCTATGGTCCAGAGACTTGGCCAGCAAGTCGCGACTTTCATCAATCATTTCTTTAAACTCTCTGGTATCGACAAAGCCTCGTGTCACAATGTCAGGACGCCTCACCAGCTTGCCCGTCTGCCGATTTACCGCAATGATGGCCACCACGATGCCATCTTTGGCGAGCATACGCCGATTCCGCAGCACTACGCCGCCGATATCGCCAACGCTTAACCCGTCCACATACACGTTCCCCGAGCCGACCTTGCCATTTTTCTTCGCCGACTGTGCGGTGAGCTCAAGGATATCCCCATCTTCCAGAATGAAACTATTCTCTTCCGGAATACCTACTTCTGCGGCCAGTTTAGCATGCAGGCTGAGGTGGCGGTATTCACCGTGAATGGGCATGAAGAATTTTGGCTTGACCAGATTGAGCAATAGCTTGAGTTCCTCCTGGCTGCCGTGACCGTGGACATGAACCTGCGCCACCTTGTCGTACAGCACCCGCGCCCCCTGTTTGAAAAGGTTATCCACGGTGCGGTTGACAATGGCCTCGTTGCCGGGTATCGGTGTTGCCGACATTATGATGGTATCTCCGGCATGAATGCGAACATGGGGGTGATCACGGTTTGCCATACGTACCAGCGCCGAGGTCGGCTCTCCCTGGCTCCCGGTGGTAACGAATACGATTCTATCGTGCGGGAGACCGCGGGCTTCATCTACTCTTCCCAAGATTCCTTCTGGTGCCTGAATATAACCAAGCTCCAGGGCCATGTGTACCGTATCGCTCATGCTGCGACCGACAATGAAGACACGTCGCCCGTGCTTGGCCGCCGCATCGATCACCTGCTGGACGCGTGACACGAGTGAAGAAAAGGTGGTAACGATAACTCTCCCCGGAGCATCCGCCATAATGTGGTCCAGAGCCTCTCCAACCGCTTTCTCCGAGGGAGTGTAGCCAGGAAGCTCGGCATAGGTGGAGTCGGAAAGGAGGAGCAAAACCCCCTGTGACCCCAACTGAGCCAGACGCGAAAGGTCAGTTGGCGTGCCGCTGACCGGCGTGTAGTCGAGCTTGAAATCGCCACTGTGTACCACCACGCCAACCGGGGTATGTATAATGAGGCCAGCAGCGTCGGGAATACTGTGACAGACGGGGAAAAATTCCACCTTGAATACTCCCAACGTTATCTGCTCGCCTGGTGATACCACTTTGAGTTTGGCATTGCTCAGCGCTCTCCGTTCCTTGAGTTTGACCCTTATCATGCCACTGGTCAGGCAGGTAGCATAGACGGGAACATTAAGTTGCGCTAGAACATAGGGCAGTGCACCGATATGGTCCTCATGACCGTGGGTGACCACAATGCCCCTTATTTTATCTTTCTTATCCAGAAGGTAGTTGATATCAGGGATCACCAGGTCAATGCCGTGCATTTCTTCCCCTGGAAACATGAGTCCGGCATCAATAATCAAAATGTCGTTCCCGTATTCCAGCAGAATCATATTCTTGCCGATCTCGTTGAGACCGCCAAGGGGGATGAGCTTCAACTTCGCTTTGGTCATCTAACCGATCCTAAAACATGCTTAACTGCTGGGGTCCAGATTCAGTTTCGGGAACGCTCTTGGCCTCGGCAAGAACGGCCGGTATCTTTTTCATATCTGCCTCTATTGCCTGCCGCAGGCTCTGCTGGTGCAGTGCCGCTGCTGGGTGGTACATGGCGAAGTATATGGTATTGTCCTGCCTGACCGCAGTGCCGTGAATTTTGCTGATGCTCTTGCCCGGGAAAAATCTGGCCATAGAATAGCGGCCCAGAGTAACAATAATCTTCGGCTTGATGATCTCAATCTGATGGTCGAGCCATTTCCGGCAGTTCTGAATTTCCGTCGGCAGCGGGTCACGGTTGTTTGTCGGACGGCACTTAATGACATTGGCGATGAAGACCTGCTGACGTGTCAGGCCGATGGATGCCAGCAGCTGCTCTAGGTAGTGCCCGGCTGGCCCAACAAAAGGCCGTCCCTGCTGGTCTTCATGCCAGCCTGGAGCTTCACCGACAAACATGATGGCAGCGTCCTCCGGCCCCTCCCCAGGCACGGTATTGGTCCGATACTTGGCTATCTCACACAGCACACAGCGCGCAATTTCCTGATTAAGCTCATCTAGTGTCGACATATTCACTCAAAAGTCCAAACAATCATAATAAATCAGCCTTCCGCCATATGTGCTTATGATAGCATTACCTATATGTTAAGTCAATTTGAAATAGAGCTCCGGAAATAAAAAGAGGGGCGCATTGCCCCCAGTGATTACCCTTCCCGCAAGCAGCTTCTTACTGTACCTTTGGCAGGCCTACTCGCTCCCATTGCTCCATCCCACCAAGCATGTTGTAAACCTCGGTGAAGCCGAGCTCAGCCATCATATCCAGAACCTGACCGCTGACATCGTCGGTACAACTGTAGAGGAGGTAGGCCATATCGCGGTCGAGTTCTTCCAGCTCCCGGGCAAAATCGGAGGCGCTGTAATCCAGATTAACTGCCTCCTCTATATGACCGTTGGCGTATTCTTTGGCGGAACGGAGGTCAATGATGACGAAATCATCGTTGTCCCGGTTGTCTTCCATCAGGGCAAACGCTTCTTCAAGCTGGATATCTTCGATTTTCTGCTCCTGGCCTTCCGCCTTCTCCTCTTTAGCACAGGCACACGGCAATACCAGCACCGCAATTAACAGCCCCACTGCTGCCAGTATACACAGGTTCTTCGCTGTCATTTACCTCACGAAATGCTAAGTACTTACCCGGGGCAACACTTCATTCAGGGCTGAGATTATCTCTTCGATATCCTGTTCCGTTATCAGGCCCAGATGACCGATGCGGAATATTTTGCCCTGCAAGCTCTGCTGGCCGCCGGCAAGCACTATCTGATACTCCTCGCGCAGTATTCTGAGCATTTCTCTGACATTCAGTCCGTCCTTGACGGAAACGGCGGTAACCGTGTTGGAAGCGTATTTCTCATCGGCGAAGAGAGAAAATCCCAGCGATTTCACCCCTTCACGAGCCGCGTCGCCCACCCTCGCATGGCGGGCAAAGATATTTGATAGCCCTTCCCGCAACATCATATCCAGCGCTACTGAGAGCGCAAACACAATCGATACCGCCGGCGTCCAGGGTGTCTGCCCTATCTCCAGATATTTCTGGGCTCTGGCAAAGTCCCAGTTGAAGCGGGGCATCTTGGCTTTAGCGTGGGCCTGCCAAGCCTCCTTGCTGACACTGACCATCGCCAGGCCTGGGGGCACCATCCATCCCTTCTGAGAGGCGGTCACGGTTACATCGCAACGCCACTTATCTACCGGCAGGTCCACCGAGCCAAGGCTGCTGATGGCATCGACAAGCAGCAGTTTATCGAGCTCTTTGACTATGGAACTTATGGCCGCCA
>DUFF01000101.1 GCA_011174815.1 Dehalococcoidia bacterium
GGAGGTTACTGGCGCGCATCGAGCTCATGGAGAACTGCGCCCCCATCTGGCGCAGGCCGGCCAGCAGTTTCTCAAGGTGAGGATAATCGGAGACGGCCGGGCCTACCAGCCCTATCCGCTTGCGGTGGCGAAGGCCTTCCTCGGCCTGGGCAAGCAGGATACCGACCGAGCGAAAGCGCATTGGCCGGAAGGCGGTGCTGACTAGGCAGAAACGGCAGCGCCGAGAGCAGCCCCGCTCCACCTCAATCAGATACAGTTCGCCCAGCTCGGTATCTCTGGTCAGTATGACCGAACTGACCGGGAAGTTATCAAGGTTTTCCGTCCACTGACGCATTACGGGAGTCGCCTGCGGCAGTTGCGGCGCATACATGCCGGGCACGGAAGCCAGCAATTTTAGCAAATTCTCGCGCTTTTCATTTATATTATCGATTATCGTTGGCAGCAGGCCGGGCAGCAGCTTTTCCGCCTCCCCGATGCCGAAAACGTCGATGAATTGCGCCAGCGGCATGGGGTTGGCGGTGATGCACGGCCCGCCGGCGAGAACCAGCGGGTGGCTTTCATCGCGATCGCTTGAGAATACCGGGATGCCGCTGGCCTTGAGTATGGACACGACGTTGAAGTAATCAACCTCGTAGGATACGGTGAAAGCCACGGCTTTGAAATCGGATAGCGGGCGTCTTGATTCCAGCGATAATGGGGGATTCTTTCTTTCTTGGTTTTCTCTCTCCCAGAAAACCCGTTCACATACAACGTCGCGGTATATATTGAGCAGAGAATAAAGCGCGTGCAGCCCGAGGTTGGACATGCCTATATAATAGGAATTGGGGTAGACTAGGGCAATTGGTAGTCTGCCGCCCCAGTCTTTGATAACCGTGTCCTTTTCCCGGGCAAGGCGCTCCCGGAGGCCGATTTTCAATCCCCTGGCTCTGCTTCCTCCGTACCGGTCCATGCCCTGTTATGATTTCCAGCAGCCCCTCAAAAACTGCTTGTTTATGTTGATCACCCTATCCGCCACGTTGCGCAACTGCCAGGAAGTGCCTACCTTACCGAAAAGGGCTACCTCGACGTGCTTGCCATTGTCCTTCACTGCCTGAAGGGCGCCAACAAAATCGTTATCACCAGCAACGAGAATCGATACATCGTAATTATCCTTGAAGCTGTGTGTCAGCATATCCGTGGTCAACTGGACATCAGTGCCTTTCTCGTATGGCGGCGCATTCGGCCAGTTGAAATATACCAGCCGGCCAAGGCGTAGCTCGAGATATGGGATGGCATTTACCCCGGCGAAAAACGCCTGCTGGTGCCGATAACGCTCCGGTTCCTCTTTCTTGCCCACTCGGGCGTTGTAGTAGTATATCCGGATTAGCTGGCGGCGACCCAGCAGCTTGTGGCAGAACCGGCCGATGTCAAGGTCAGTCCGGCCGAATATGTTTTTCAGTGAGTGGTACATATTGCTGCCGTCGATGAATATCATTACCCGCTCGGACATTTTCCTTATCCTCCTCGATGGGCCAGAAATCCTAGCCCTTGCATTAATTATATAGCCTTTATGAGGAAATTACGATAGTGCCAGTTCATTTGCGAGTTCGCGAAGACGGGTGGTATAATTGGCCGATATATGCAGGCCGGAGTTCAAGAATGAAGCTGAGTCGTGAAGAAGTGCTGCATATCGCTCGCCTTGCCCGTCTGGGACTTACCGAAGAGGACGTTGACAAATTCCGGGAGCAGCTATCCAATATTCTGGAGAACTTTGAAATCCTGCAGCAGGTCGACATAACGGATGTCCCGCCCACCGCCCAGTCGGTGATGCTTCAGAACGTGATGCGGGATGATACAGTGGCCCCATCCCTTCCCCCGGAGGATATTCTGGCCAATGCCCCCCGCCGGGAAGGGGACTGCTTCAGGGTGCGGGCGGTTTTGGAGTGATGTCATCAGCGGGAGGGAGCTTTGCCGGATAGTCTTACCGAGCTGACCATTCATGAGGCCCACGATTTGCTCAGGAGCCGGCAGCTCTCATCGGTGGAGCTGAACCGGGCGTACCTGGAACGTATCTCCAGGGTTGACCCTGAGGTTAAAGCTTTTGTCACCGTGACCGATGAGCTGGCGCTGGAACAGGCGGAAGAGGCCGACCGTCTGCTGGCGCAGAATGGCGCCAGTCCGCTGACGGGTATTCCGGTCCTGGTTAAGGACGTCATCTGTACCAGGGGCGTCCGGACCACCTGTTCCTCCAAGATACTGGAAAACCTGATACCGCCCTATGATGCCACCGTTGTGGAGAAGCTGAACAAATGCAACGCTGTGCTCATCGGCAAGGCGAACATGGACGAGTTCGCCATGGGCTCTTCAACGGAGAATTCCGCCCTTTTCCCCACCCATAACCCCTGGGACTTGAGCCGGGTTCCCGGCGGCAGCAGCGGCGGCTCGGCGGCGGGGGTGGCCGCGAGGGAGACAGTCTATGCTCTGGGCTCGGATACCGGTGGCAGCATCCGGCAGCCAGCCGGTTTCTGCAGCGTCGTTGGCTTTAAGCCGACCTATGGCCGGGTCAGCCGTTACGGCTTGGTGGCCTTCGCCAGCTCCCTTGACCAGATAGGCCCGCTGACACAGGATGTCACTGACTGCGCTCTGGTGATGAATGCCATCGCTGGCTATGACCGCCGTGATTCCACATCGGTGCCTCAGCCGGTGCCGGATTACACGCAGTACCTGAACGGCGACCTCAGAGGCCTTCGCCTCGGCATACCCAAAGAATACTTCGTGGAGGGGATGCAGGCGGAGGTGGCAACGGCCATAAAAGCGGCCATCAACCAGCTCGAGGAACTGGGGGCGGAGGTTGACTGGGAAGTGTCTTTGCCTCACACCCCATATGCCCTCGCCGTTTACTATATCATCGCTCCATCGGAGGCTTCGGCCAACTTGGCACGCTACGACGGCGTCAAGTATGGCTTCTCCTACCAGGCGCCGAGCATGTGGGAGTCAATGGAGAAGACCCGCCAGTATGGCTTCGGCGCCGAGGTGAAGCGACGTATCATGCTCGGCACGTATGCCCTTTCGGCTGGCTACTATGACGCCTACTACCTGAAAGCACAGAAGGTGCGGACGCTGATACGGCGTGAATTTGACCGGGCGTTTGAGAAATACGATGCTCTGGTAACCCCCACCTCCCCCACCGTCCCGTTCAAGATAGGGGAGAAGGTGGACGACCCGCTCCAGATGTACCTCAGCGACGTCTGCACCCTGCCCGTAAACATCGCCGGGCTGCCCGGGATTTCCATTCCGGCCGGCTTTGCCGACGGCCTGCCCATTGGTATGCAGATAATCGGCAGGCACTTCGGCGAAGAAACGATTCTGAAAATCGCCCACGCCTACGAGCAGTCAACGGACTGGCACAAGAGGAGACCTCCACTGTAAAAGGGGGTGAACAATGGGAGAGTTTGGTAATGCTATCAAGTATTTATACAGCCAATTTATATTGCGAGATGTCTTGTCTTTCATTACCCCTGGGGCAATATTGGTATTCTCCGCGCTTTTCTTATTGTGTCCAGAGAAAATTCCCCATTTAATTTCTATCCATTGGTTACTTTATATCCCGCTTTTTGGCGTACTCTATTTAGTGGGCTTTGCTGTGCAGTGCTTGGGAGAGCTTTTTAAAATAATATCTTTTTCTCCACCTGATAAATATCGTTGGTCAAGAGAACAGCGGTGGAATATTTTCGGGACTCATTGGACGAGAGACAAAGATACTGTATGGTGGAATGACTATTACAAAATGATAGAGGAATTTTGGAGATTAACAGGGTCTGATGTAGAGGCACATCAGAGACGTGAGCGCCTTATAGTCCTAAAGCAGGTATGTGGTAATGGTTTCTTGTCCATCACCATTGCTGGGATTTTTCTTGGGACTAGCTTTTGTTCATTGTCTTGGGTGAAAATCCTAATTCCGTCTCTGGTGGCATTTTTATTGCTTGGTTCGCTCTTCTGGGGTCAACGCGTTCATGTGCTGCGACAATATTCTAGAGAAAAAATAATTATAGAATCACGGACAGAAAATGGCAAAAAACGGGGAGTTTAAGAGGGGCGAAACCCCTCTTCCCAAAACCTCTCCCTCCCTAATCACAGGGAGGGGGACAAAGGGGGAGGGTTACCTTATAAAAATTAGGAAATTATGTGATGAAAGCAAATAGCCGCTGGTACGAAGAAACCATCGGGAAGCTCGAACCCTACAAGAGCAGCCTGAGCAAGAGAGAACAGAAAAAATACCAGCTCGACCTGCTGGAGCGTGTCAGCAGAAGAGTTGCCGAATTCAATGAAGAATGCGGCGAGTGCCAGCTCTTCCAGCAGGAAATCACCGCCTATGTGAACGAGTTGGGCAATATGGTTCACCTGTCCGATAACACGCGACGGAAACAGTACCGGAGGCGACTCAAGCAGACCGTCCGGCACCTGCAGAGCCAGCACAAGCTGGTTCCCAAAGGGCACCACGTTGGCCTCTGGATATCCATTGGTACTGGCATCGGAGTGGCCATCGGGGCGGCGATGGGCAAGACCGGCGTCGGCATACCCATCGGCATTGCCATCGGCGTGGCCATCGGCATGATGCTGGATGCCAGGGCGAAAAAAGAGGACAGGGTAATTTAATCGCAGGGGGTCTCTATGCTGGATTATATGCTAGGTTTCTTTCTTTCATGGTTTGCCAACCCGCACCTTATCGGCATTGGCTTGGCTCTGGTTTTTGGTGCCATCTGGCTGGCCGGCTACTGGCCGCCACTATTTAAGAAACCGTGGCTCTGGGCAGTTCTGGCCATCAGCGCCATCCTGTCCCTGATTGCGGTGAGCTTCATTCAAATCCCTCTTCAGGCACTGGTTGGACAGGCGCTGGGCCAGTTCTGGAGCCAGGAGACGCTCTTGCGTTGGATCCTGCTGGCTGGAATACCGCAGATACTCCTCAGCGGGCTGGTCCAAGAAGGGTCAAAGCTCGTGCCGGTGGTCATCTGGTGGCTGGGTGAGAACCGGACGCTGGCCCCGAAAATAGGGCTGGCCATCGGGGCGGTAGCCGGGGCTGGCCTTGGGGTTTTTGAAGCCGTCTGGGCGCACAACAGCATTTTCGCCGCTGGCTGGAGCTGGGGTATGGTGGAGGAAGGCGGATATATAGTGTTGGCCGGGTTCTGGGAGAGGTTCTTTGCCGTGGCCTTTCACATCGCGGCATCGGCGCTGGCAGGTTACGGCCTGGCCAAGGGGTTGGGCTGGCAGTTCTACCTTCTGGCCGCTTTTTTGCACAGCCTGCTGAACTACGGCGTGGTACTCCTTCAGGCCGGGATTTTCACCGTTGTCCATATCGAAATCTATGCCGCCGTGGTCGCTGTGCTGGTAACGGCGGTGGCGCTCTGGCTGCGCTGGCGTAAAGGCGAGGAGACGGAAGCAATTGAGCAGTAACCAGGCGCGGGTGCTGGTTACCGGCGGCGCCGGACGCCTCGGGATTACCGTCTGCCGGGCTTTTCTGGGAAGCGGGTACCGGGTGCGCTTGTTTGACTTGGACACGGCGCGCAACCGGAAGGCGGTTAAGGAACTGCCCGGGGAAGTGGAGGTTTTCTGGGGAGATGTTACCCAGAAGGAATCGGTTAGCGTGGCTGCGGAATATGTTGATGCCATCGTTCATATGGCGGCCGTTTTGCCTCCTTTGGCCTATCAGAACCCTGAGTTAGCCCGGCACGTGAATGTGGAAGGCACTGGAAATATAATTGACGTCATTAAAGAGAAAGGCGGCAATCTGCCATTGGTGTTCACATCTTCGGCGGCGGTTTTCGGGCCTTCCCCGGAGGCTACGGAACCGGTCAGTCCGGAAAAAGACACCCCTCATCCGGAAGGGGTATATGCCGAGACCAAGCTTCAGGCCGAGAACTTAATCCGGGAAGCGGGGATAGACCATGTCATTTTGCGTCTCACGGCCACCATGTATCTCCTCTTTGAAGTGAGCGATATGAAGCGCATGCTCACCGTCCCGCTGAAAAATCGCATTGAGTTCTGCCACCTCGATGATACCGCCCTGGCTATACTGAGCGCGGTCAAGAATTTCGACCTGGTGAAGGGAAACACGTTTGTTATCAGTGGCGGCCCTGGCCAGAGGATGTACTATCAGGATATGATAGGTGGCATTCTCAAGGTTCTGGGGCTGCCCATGCCCCCGGCGGATAAATTCACCAAAGAGCCCTACTACCTCGACTGGTATGATACCGGTGCTTCACAGTTGTTGCTGCAGTATCAGCGCAAGACGTTTGCCGACTACCTTGATGATTACCGGGAAGAGCTTACCCGGCGGTTTTCCCCGCTCTTCTTGCCCTTCATGCGCTACTTCGTCGGGCCGCTTTTCGGCTGGCTCATTGTGAGGCTAATCTAGATTACATTCGCTCCGGCGCTGTCATCCCCATAAGATGGAGGGCGCGACTGAGCACAGTCTTGGCCGCCTCGACCAGTTTGAGTCGTGCCCAGGTAAGCGCCTCGTCCGCCGAGACTACCCGGCACTGCTTGTAAAAGCTGTGAAATACCGTGGCCAGGTCCTGCGCGTAGTAAGTGAGGTGGTGGGGCTCCAGGGTGGTGGCGATGGTTTCCACGAGCTCGGGCAGCAGGAGCATCTTGCGGATGAGAGCCAGCTCGGGCTCTGCGGTCAGCAGCGAGACATCCCCGTCACGATAGTCAATGCCTTTCTCCTGCGCCAGGCGCAGGATGCTGGCGATGCGGGCATGGGCGTACTGCACGTAGTACACCGGGTTATCCGCCGACTGCTTCTTGGCCAGCTCCAGGTCAAAGTCCATCTGGCTATCCGCGGAACGACACAGGAAGAAAAACCGACAGACATCGGTGCCCACTTCATCAACAAGTTCGCGCAGGGTGACGATATCACCGCTCCTTTTGGAGACGCGCACTATCTCACCGCCGCGGCGCAGCGTTACCATCTGCGAGATGATGACCTTGAACTGCTCCGGGTCAATACCGAGAGCGCCAATAACGGCTTTCATCCGCGAGACGTGCCCCATATGGTCGGCCCCCCAGATATTGATAACGGTATCGAATTTACGTTTCAGAAACTTGTCGTAATGGTAGGCAATATCGGTAGCGAAGTAGGTCGGAGAGCCGTCGCTCCGTATCACCACGTTGTCCTTGTCTTCGCCCAGTGCCGTGGAAACAAACCAGGTGGCTCCCTCCTTCTCGCTGATGTGGCCTCTTTGCTTCAGCAGCGAAATGACCTCATCATACTGGCCGTTTTTATAGAGGCTGCGTTCGCTGAACCAGACATCAAAGGTCACGCCCAGCCGCTCAAGGTCGGCCCTGATTTCACCGACCATCCTGTCCAGGCCGACCTGTCCCAGCTTCTCGAGGGCTTCCTTTTCGGGGAGGTTGAGGAATTCATCGCCTTGCTGGTCAACTATCTCCCTGGCCAGGTCAATCATGTACTGGCCGAAGTAGCCGTCTTCGGGCATTTCGGCTTCTTTATTCCGACATTGCCGGTAGCGGGCGTAAAGGGAGCGGTAAAAGGCGTCCATCTGGCTGCCGGCGTCATTGATGTAATATTCTTTTTCCACCCGGTAACCGGCGGCGGTGAGGGCGTTGGCCAGCGTACTTCCCAGAATGGCGCCGCGCCCGTGACCAACGTGCAGCGGTCCGGTGGGGTTCACGCTGACGAACTCTATCTGCACCCGGCGGCCCTGACCGATTTCGATATTGCCGTAAGATGCGCCGGCCTCCAGAATTGAGCTTACCTGTCCGGCCAGCCAGCCGGCGCTCAGGGTGAAATTGATGAAGCCCGGCGGCGCCACCACCACCCGCTCGACCTCAGAAGTGGGGGCAATGGATGCCACGATGTCACTCGCGATAGACAGAGGATTGCTCCCGATGGCGCGGGCCAGTTTCAAGGGCAGACTGGAAGCGTAATCGCCATGTTCTGGATTCTGCGGGTGCTCCATAATGACTTCGGGCAGAGTGACCGCGGGAAGCTTTCCTGACTGCTGTGCCCTGGTGGCTGCCTGAGCTAGAAGCTCGGCCAGTTTGTGTTTAAGCATCGACATTTAATTTAGCTTTTTATTGGCAACGGTGATGTTCGGAATACCGCCGATTATGACCGAATTATAACATAATCGGAGAGGGGAAAGGAAAAAAGCGTTGGAAAATAGTGATTTCTCAGTATTGACAAGGATAAGGTGAAGGTAGTATATTAATATATGGCAATGATGATGCTGCGCAAATAATCCGGTTTATTGGTGAAGGAGAACCAAGCAGGCGGTTTGGTGCTCGTCACCAAGCCGCCTTACTTTGTGCATCGTACCTTAAAAATTGAATAAGCGGGCTAATATTAAATCTGAAGCAGGTCAAGCGGGTAAGGGCATACGGTGGATGCCTTGGCATCAAGGGCCGATGAAGGGCGTAGCAAGGCTGCGATAAGCCCCGGTGAGCTGTCTAGCAAGCCTAGCCGGGGATTCCCGAATGGGGCAACCCGCTCGGGTAAAACCTGAGCACCCCCAGCTGAACACATAGGCTGGGTGGAGGTAAGCAGGGGAAGTGAAACATCTCAGTACCCTGAGGAAAGGAAATTATTCCCTGAGTAGTGGCGAACGAAAGGGGAAAAGCCCAAACCCGGTAAGCTCAGTGGCGCCGTGGCCTATGCTTATCGGGGGTTGTAAGGCAGACAGGACCAAATGCGGAATAGGTCAGGGAGTTACCAACCAAACCCTAGTTGAAGGTCTCTGGAAAGGGCCACCAAAGACGGTGACAGTCCGGTAAACGAAAGGGGTAGACTCCTTGTCTGTTCTTGAGTACCACGGGACACGTGAAATCCTGTGGGAAGCCGCCCTGACCACAGGGCAAGGCTGAATACCCTTGATGACCGATAGTGAACTAGTACCGTGAGGGAAAGGTGAAAAGTACCCCGGGAGGGGAGTGAAATAGACCTGAAACCGTATGCTTACAAGCAGTCAGAGTCCTTCCAGTAATGGAAGGATGATGGCGTGCCTATTGAAGAATGAGCCGGTGAGTTAATCTCTGTGGCCGGTTAAGCAACTTAAGTTGTGGAGCCGAAGCGAAAGCGAGTCTGAACAGGGCGATTTGGTCGCGGGGATTAGACGCGAAGCCGGGTGAGCTACCCATGGCCAGGGTGAAGCCTCGATAGTCTCGAGGTGGAGGTCCGAACCTGTCAGCGTTGCAAAGCTGTTGGATGAGCTGTGGGTAGAGGTGAAATGCCAATCGAACTCGGAGATAGCTCGTTCTCCCCGAAATGCATTGAGGTGCAGCCTCAGGTTATCGTTAATGGTGGTAGGGCTCTGGATGGACTAGGTGGGAGAGTATCCCGTCAACTCCAACCAAACCATGAATGCCATTAACCGCAGCCTGGGAGTGAGACTATGGGGGATAAACTTCATAGTCGAGAGGGAAATAGCCCAGACCATCAGCTAAGGTCCCCAAGCGCAGGCTAAGTGGGAAAGGAAGTTTGATTGCCCAGACAGCCAGGAGGTTGGCTTAGAAGCAGCCACCCTTCAAAGAGTGCGTAACAGCTCACTGGTTGAGTGGTCATGCGCCGATAATCCACCGGGGCTTAAGTCTGCCACCGAAGCTATGGATCCCAGCTTGCTGGGATGGTAGGGGAGCGTTCCCTTGGCGGTGAA
>DUFF01000102.1 GCA_011174815.1 Dehalococcoidia bacterium
TCATCGCCGGGGTGGATGAGGTGGGGCGGGGTTCCATAGCCGGACCGGTGGTAGCCGCGGCGGTCATCCTGCCTGATAAACTCAGTGTATCGTGGCTCGCCGAGGTAAGGGATAGCAAACAGCTGAGTCCGGCAAAGCGTGAAATCTTGGCCAATTATATCAGGCAAACCGCGCTCTCATTCGGCATAGGGGCGGTAAGCCACCGGCTTATCGATGCCTTGGGTATCGTCAGGGCAAGCAGGCTGGCCATGAAACTGGCCATAGAAAGACTTTCACCGATGCCACAGTACTTGCTCATTGATTACTTATACCTGCCAGAGGTGTACCTGCCGCAGAAAGGGATCACCGACGGCGATTGCAAGTGCCTTTCCATTGCCTGTGCATCCATTCTAGCGAAGGTGGCCCGGGACCGGATGATGGTCAGGCTGGACCGGCACTATTCCGGATATCGGTGGGCGGAAAACAAAGGATACTGCACGGAAGAGCATGTGGCGGGCCTCTCAAAGCTGGGACCTTCTCCCATCCACCGGCGGACCTTTGAGCCGGTCAGGTTTTATCTCTAGGCAGGCACCATGAAACGCCAAGAGACGGGCAATCTGGGGGAAAAACTGGCGGCGGGGTTTCTGAAAAAGCAGGGGTATTGCGTCCTGCAGACGAATTATCGCTGCCCGGAAGGGGAAGTTGACATCGTTGCCCGGGGGAAAGACTGTCTGGTCTTCGTTGAGGTGCGGGCGAAACGGAGCTCGGAATTCGGCAGCCCGGAAGAATCAATCACGCCAGCGAAGATGGACAAGCTGAGGAGAGTGGCCGCGCACTACCGGCAGACACATAATGATATACCTGATTCGTGGCGGATTGACGTCGTTGCCGTTGAGCTGGACTGGCAGAATCGACCACGGCGCATAGAACATATCGAAAATGCCGTTGGCGAGGCGTAGACTACCGCCTGCTTTACCCTCCCGGTCGGCTGTGTTAGAATTAAGCCACCCGGAGATGGAAAAATTGCCCGAAGAGACATTGCGTATTATAGATGCCAATTTGAACCGGATCGGTGAGGGCCTGCGCGTCCTTGAAGATATCGCTCGTCTGTTACTTGATGATGCTGCCTTAAGCCAGCAACTCAAGGACATGCGGCACGAGCTGGTGAAAGTTGACATATCATTTGAAGAGATATTTCTCCAGGCGCGCAACTCGGAAGGTGATGTTGGTATCGACCTTCAGGCAACTGGAGAGGAAAAATATAAAGAAATCACAGCCACGGTGGTGGCCAATGCTCGCCGGGTACAGGAAGCGCTGAGAGTCATGGAAGAAATGGCTAAAAATCCAGCGGTACCCCTGGACTCGGACAAATTCAAACGGGCCCGGTTCAAACTCTATACCATAGAAAAGGAGTTATTCGCCAAACTGATTCACCGGGAAGTGTAAATTGAGCCGATTAAGTGACAATCTGGAAAACATTGCCGAACAGGTAAGGCGCGCTTTCACCGAGCTGGATGCGGCTAGGGAGAAGGCGCTGCCCTGCTGCCGCGAGGTGATTCGCAACTGCAGCCAGGCGATTCGCGCCGTGCACCGCCAAGAGCTCGACAAGGCGGCGGAACTGCTGAAGATGGCTCGAAACCTGCTCACTGACGCGGAAAAGACGGTAGTTAACTACGACGAGCTGAATTATACCGGCTTTTTCCGGGACGCGCAGAAGGAGTACGCCGAGGGCAGCATCCTTCTCTCCGTGGTTAAAGGGGAGCCGATGCCATCCCCGGGGGAGCTGGGCATTGACAATGCTGCTTACCTGAACGGGTTGGGGGAAGCGGTGGGGGAATTGAGGCGTTACCTGCTGGACAGTATGAGACAGGGTGATATATCCCGGGGCGAGGAACTACTGCAGATAATGGACGATATTTACAGCGTTCTGGTGACCATAGACTTTCCTGATGCCATTACCGGCGGGCTGCGCCGCACCACCGATATGGTGCGCGGTGTCCTGGAGAGAACGCGCAGCGACCTCACCCTTATTGTGAGGCAGAAGGACCTGGAAAACAGGCTGGAACAGATAAGAGAAGGCGGGGAATAATCGTTCATTGACCGTGGTGGCAAAACACGCTAAACTAACAGCGGCAGTGAGCATTCGAAATCATGAAGTAATGTTATAGAAGGCGGTGGCAGAGCTGCCTTCTTTTTACATGGAGCATCGTTTTGCAGGAGGTCTCACATATGGATTCACTGGTTCTGCGTATCTTGATTATTCTGGCGGGGGCGCTGGCTCTCGGTTTTGTCGGGTATCTGGTGGCGATGATCCTGCGCGAAAGTCCGGGCAATGAGAAAATGCGTGAGATTTCCCATGCCATCCGGCAGGGGGCGATGGCCTTTCTGCGCCGCGAGTTCACTACCCTGGCCGTCTTCACTGTGGTCCTCTTCATTATCCTGGCCATATTCATTGAACCGAGGCCATATGTCGCCATCGCCTATCTGTGCGGCACGTTTACCTCGGCACTGGCGGGATGGCTTGGGATGAACATCGCCACGCTGGCCAATGCCAGAACCGCCAATGCCGCCATCGGGAGCTGGGCCAGGGGACTGAGGATTGCCTTCTCCAGCGGTGCCGTGATGGGCTTTTGCGTCGTTGGCCTGGGACTGCTAGGCCTTTCTATCGTCGCCTTTATCTGGGAGGACAGCCATGTCTGGCTGGGATTTGCCTTTGGTGCTTCTTCCGTGGCCCTGTTCCTGAGAGCGGGCGGTGGCATCTTTACCAAAAGTGCGGACGTCGGGGCTGACCTAGTGGGCAAGGTGGAGAAGGGCATTCCGGAGGACGACCCGCGCAACCCGGCGGTTATCGCCGATAACGTTGGCGATAACGTGGGTGATGTAGCCGGGATGGGCTCGGACCTGTATGAATCTTATGTCTCGGCGATTGCAGCCTCGATGGTGCTGGGTGTCCTTGTTCTCGGCGTGGCGAAGGGCATGCTTTTACCCCTGATACTCAGCGGGGCAGGCATCGTCTGCTCCATAATCGGAGCGCTCTCGGTCAGACCAAAAGATATAGACGCCGAATTTGATAAGCAGGTGGCCATGGCCCATGGTGCCATGAACCGGGGCGTTTATGTGAGCAGCATCCTGATGATAATCGCCAGCTTCCTGATTATCTGGTTCTACGTTGGCGAACTGGGACTATTCTGGGCATTGGTAGCGGGTCTGGTGGCAGGCTTCCTGATTGCGCAGGCGACCGAATATTTCACTTCAGCGGGGCATATGCCGACGAAGAGACTGGCCCGGGCGGCGGAGAGCGGGGCGGCGGTGACCATCATTGAGGGAATGGCAACCGGGCTGATGAGCACGGTGATTCCGGTCCTCCTGGTGGCGATAGCCACCGTACTCGCCTATCTATTCGGCGGCCTACTTGGAATTGCCGTTGCTTCTATGGGCATGCTCATTAACCTGGGGATGTCACTGGCTATGGACTGCTACGGGCCGATTGCGGATAATTCGGCGGGCATCGCGCAGATGGCAGACCTGGGACAGAGGGTCAGAGAGCGCTGTGAAGCCCTCGATTCCGTGGGAAACACCACCGCCGCGCTGGGCAAGGGATTTGCCATAGCTTCTGCAGCCCTCGCCTCGCTGGCCTGGCTGGCGACTTATTTTGAGGTTGCCGAGGTGGAAATTGCCAGCCTGACCAATGTGGCGGTTATCGCCGGGCTGCTTATTGGCGGTATGCTTACCTTTATCTTCTGTGCTCTCGCAATGCGCGGTGTGGGGGCGGGCGGTTTCGCCATCGTCAATGAGGTGAGGCGACAGTTCCGTGAGATCAAAGGGCTGATGGAAGGTGAAGCCAAGCCCGATTACGTGGCCTGTGTGGATATCGCCACCAAGAGGGCGCTGAAATCAATGATGCTGCCGGGCATTCTGGTGCTGGCCGTGCCGTTAATCCTCGGCTTTACTTTAGGCCCGAAAGCGGTGGCCGGGCTGCTGGCCGGGTCGCTGCTCACCGGTTTCCTGATGGCGGTGATGATGGCCAATGCTGGTGGTGCCTGGGATAATGCCAAGAAGTTCATTGAGGCCGGCAACCTAGGCGGCAAGGGCAGCGATGCGCACAAGGCGGCGGTCATCGGCGATACGGTCGGCGACCCGTTCAAGGATACCGCCGGGCCATCACTTAACATACTCATCAAGCTGGTGGGTAAAGTGGCGGTTATCTTCGGCCCGGTCTTCATCATGCTGGTGGCGCTGTAAGTTACAGGGCCTCTGTTATTACGTATTCAGGAACGGGTTGCTCTGGCGCTCCGCTCCAATCGTTGTCTTCGGGCCGTGGCCCGGGTAGACGGTGGTCTCGTCGGGCAGAGCCATAAGTCTGGCCTGAAGGCTGTTCATAAGCTGAGTATAATCCCCGCCGGGCAGGTCGTAGCGGCCGATGCCGTAATTGAAAAGGGTGTCCCCGCTGAAAAGGACGCCGTGTCCAAGCAGGCAGATGCCTCCCGGAGTATGCCCCGGCGTGTGAATCACTGTGAAATGCAGGCCACCGACATCTACACTATCGCCATCGCTGAGCAATTTGTCCGGGGGAGGTGGGGCAGGGCAGTTAAAACCGAAGGCGAGGGCGAGAGCCCCTTGCTCAGGGTATCCGGCGTCATCCTTGTGCACCATGATTTCAGCACCGGTAGCTTTTTTAACCTCCTTCAGAGCAGCGATATGGTCGGGATGTCCGTGGGTGAGGATAATGGACCTTATGGTTAACCCGAGCTCCGCAACGCTCGACAAGATATTCCCCGCTTCATCCGCCGGGTCAATGATAACTCCCTCTTTGGTGGCCTCATCGCCGACAATGTAGCAGTTGGACTCCAGCGGTCCGACAACCAGTAATTTGAGAATCATCGCGCTTTCACTATTGACCATAATATTTAAAAAGCGTCAGCCTTCACTGACGCCGACTCTGCATTTTACCACTAAAGCCGGCTCTTCTCAAGGAAAGGTGCTTGTTTTTCAAGTCTCAGATACGTTAAACTGTGTATGATTGCTCCGCCATGTTACCAACAAGACAGGAACTCCATTGATGGCTGATGTTCGTCCTTTTCGCGGTGTCCATTACAACCAGGGGACAGCGGGTGACCTGGCACAGACAATCTGCCCGCCCTACGATATCATCTCCCCGCATATACAGTCGGAGCTTTACGCGCGCAGCGATTACAACTTCATACGGCTTGAGCATGCAAAAGAGCTGCCCCAAGATACCGCTTCCGAAAATAAATATACCCGGGCGGCAACTACCTTGACACAGTGGCTGGCACAGGGGATTCTTATCGCTGATGAAGCGCCGGCTATTTACCTGCACGACCATTATTTTGGGTATCAGGGGAGGGAATATAGGAGAAGGGGAATCATCGTGCTGGTCAGGCTGGAAGAGTGGGAAAGCCGGGTGATACGCCCTCACGAAGGTACGCTGACCAATCCTAAAAGTGACCGCCTGACTTTGTTGCGTGCGCTCCGGGCCAATACCAGTTCCATTCTGGCCCTTTATGAAGACCGGCAACAGCAAATTGCCTCTGTGCTGACAGCCAAGGCAAAGGGCGAACCCGTTGTTAATTTCCATACTGCCAATGGTGAAAGACATTTGCTGTGGGCTATCAGTGATGCGGGAATGCTCGAACAAATGCAGCGAACTCTGATCCCCCAACCCCTCTATATCGCCGATGGGCACCATCGTTATGAGAGTGCACTGGCCTACCGGAGAGAGCGGCGCCGGAATCAGGCAAAGCCTTCTGGAAGCGAGGGTTTCGATTTTGTGATGATGACGCTCGTTGACTTTGCCGACCCCGGTCTGGTTATCCTGCCGCCACACAGGGTTGTCCGCGGTTTGCCACCGCCAAAAATAGAAGACATGGTAAGCAAAATAAATCCCCTTTTTCAGATCGAAGAATTATCTCTGAATTCGCCCGATGTCTGGCAAAAAGTGGCTGTTTTTCTTAATGAGGAGGCGGGTCAGGGGAGAATCGCGCTTTGCCGCGCCAGCGAAAAGAATATGCTGCTGTTGAAGCCGCATAATTTAACATCAATGGAGAAGTTCATGCCCGGTTCTCGCTCGGAACACTACAAAAAGCTGACCGTCAGCATTCTGGACCACGTTATACTGGAGAAGCTGCTGGGCCTGCGGAGAGAACAGGAGGCGGAGGCGCTGACCTACAGCTATGACAAGTTCGATGCGGCAAATATGGTTCTCAGCGGAGAATATCAGCTGGCCTTCCTGATAGGCCCGGTCAAGGCAGAAACGATTAAAATGATTGCTGACGTCGGCGACAGGATGCCTGGAAAGTCAACCTACTTCTACCCCAAGCTGCCTTCGGGACTGGTATTCTATCGAATGTCATAATGTTCACACACGGTCAAAGCATTATGTTTCGTTGACGCTCTGGCCTGGCCTGTGTTACTATGGAGACATCCTAGATGGCTTATTATGGCGGGGTTTGCAGAGAGCCCCTTTTTATTTTATCCTTGTAGTAGGCTAGGGGTAAGCTACAGGCAATTACTGACAGGGAGAGGCTATGTTGGTCGAGGAAGAGCTGGCCCGGTTCTCACCGAAAAAGGATACGCTCCTCACCGTCGGTGTCTTTGATGGCGTGCACCTCGGCCACAAGCATCTGATTTCACAGCTGGTGGGTAAGGCGGAGCAGGAGGGTTTGCTGAGCGGAGTGGTAACGTTCCGGCAGCATCCTCAGGAGGTGCTACACCCGGCGGTCAAATTGCCGTTTCTCACTGATCTTATGCAGAGGGAAAAGCTGCTTAAGAATGAAGGCGTGGGCATCGTAGTTCCGCTAACCTTTACCGCTGAGACTGCTCAACTCAGTGCACGCGATTTTGTCGGTCTGCTTATAAAATACCTGCGCATGCGTGGTATGGTAATCGGACCTGATTTCGCCCTGGGCCGGAAAAGGGAGGGAGACGCGGATGCGCTCTGCGCACTGGGGCGTGAGCAGGGCTTCAGCGTTACCGTGGTGCCTCCGGTGGTAATCGATGGCGAAATTGTGAGCAGCACCGCCATCAGAAAGGCTCTGTGGGACGGTGATGTGCACAAAGTGAGTCGGCTGGCTGGCCATGGCTTCAGCCTTCATGGGCATGTTGTTGTTGGTGCCGGGAGGGGGGTGGCGCTGGGGTTTCCTACCGCCAACCTGGATATCGATTCAGAGCAGGCACTGCCGGCGGATGGGGTCTATGCCGGCTGGACTGATATTGAGGACAAAATTTGGCCGGCAATGATAAATATCGGCACCACCCCCACCTTCGGTGAAAGGCGAAGGATGGTGGAGGTCTATATCGTTGATTATCAAGGCGAACTCTACGGACATGAAATACAGGTGGAATTTGTGGAAAGGCTGCGTGCTGAGAAGAGATTCAACAGCGCGGAAGAACTGAAAAGGCAGATGGCCGAAGACGTGGCAAGGGGCATCGCCATATTAAGCGCCAAAACTGGAAGGTAAAATGAAAAGCCAGACAAGGAAGATTACGGAACCGGAAATGAATTTCCTGCTGCGGCGGGGGGTGGCCGAGGTCATAGTCGAAGATGAGCTGACAGAGCTACTGCGCTCCGGTCAGAAGCTGAGGTTGAAGGAGGGATTTGACCCCAGTTTCCCCGATATCCACCTCGGACACATGGTGTCGCTGCGCAAGCTGCGCCAGTTTCAGGAACTGGGACACCAGGTGGTGCTCATCGTTGCCGACTGGACGGCCCGGATCGGCGACCCGAGCGGCGTTTCGGCAACCCGTCCCATGCTCTCCCTGGAGCAGGTGCGGGCCAACGCCCGGACCTATATGGAACAATTCTTCAAGGTGGTGGATAAGGCAAGGACCGAAGTGAGGTGGCAGAGCGAGTGGTTTGACAGGTTCACACTCACCGAGGTTATTCAGCTGACCAGCAGATTTACCGTCGCCCAGTTTCTGGCGCGTGATGATTTTAATGTCCGCTACAATAACGGGCAGCCGATTGCCCTGACCGAGTTCATGTACCCGCTGCTCCAGGCTTACGACTCAGTGGCCATAAACGCGGACGTGGAGTTCGGCGGCACCGACCAGAAGTTCAATTTCCTGGTAGGAAGGGAACTCCAGTCCATGATGGGGCAGCGTCCACAGCAGTGCTTTATGACGCCGATTCTGGTGGGCACTGACGGAAGTCAGAAGATGAGCAAGAGCCTGGGGAACTACATCGGTGTGGCCGAGCCGC
>DUFF01000103.1 GCA_011174815.1 Dehalococcoidia bacterium
ATATGAATTATGCACAATCAGGAGCTGTTCAAACTGAAAGCGGAACTATGCAAGACCTTCGCCGACCCGACGAGGCTGGCTATAATCAACGAATTGCGGAGCAGGGAGAAATTGGTTGGGGAACTGGCGCAGGCCCTGAATGTTCCCCAGGCTGTTGCCTCACGCCATCTGGCGCTGCTGCGCAATCACGGCGTGGTGAAGCCGCGCCGTGAGGGCACTAACGTTTATTACAGCCTCGCCGACCCGAAAATAGTGGCGGCATGTGACCTGATTCATCAGGTACTCCTGAACTCATTAACAAAGAATCGAGAGTTGGCCGAAAGGCTGACCGCCTGAGCTTGGCCCGTACCCGTGCCACCAGTTCCTTTGGGTAGAATGGCTTACTAATGTAATCATCTGCGCCGATTTCGATGGCATCGCGCAGCGCGGTCACCTCGCCCTTGCCGGTCAGCATAATCACCGGTACATCGGACTTTTGACGTATCAGGTCGAGCACCTGAAAGCCATCAAGGCCGGGCATCATAATATCGAGGATAACCAGTGCCGGCTGCTTTTGGCACAGCAGAGGAATGGCGGAATCGGCACTGGTGGTACCCACAAACTCATATCCCGCTTCCTCGAGGACCCTCCTGAGCAATCGCAATATCTCTTCTTCGTCGTCTACGGCCATTATGCAGCTGCGCTTATTCATCAGATTCTCTCTCGTGATGATTTTCAATGCATTAATTTGGTGATTTCAGGATATTGCCGGAATGCGAAACAGAACCTAAATATTTACCCCGCGTTTCTAAAAATTTCCTTAACATTTTGGGGAAATAGAAAAACACCCGGAGCGGGTGCCTTTAGAGCGGCAGGTCAAAAGTATCGAGATTCTTTTTATCCAGAATCAGTGAATTGGTAACCAACGCTGGAGACGGTGATGATGTATCTGGGGTTTTTAGGATCCGGTTCCAGTTTGGAGCGCAGCCGGCGGACAAAGACGTGCAGATATTCCCTTTCCTCCCGATATTCCGGGCCCCATATCCTGTACAGCAGGTGCGTATGGGTGAGCACCTTGCCCGAGTTCAGGGCCAGTTCCTGAAGCAGGGCATATTCAGTGGGGGTCAGTTTCATTTCCAAACCAGCCCGGGTTACCTGTCTTTTGGCAAAGTTGATGACTAGGTCACCGCTGGTGATGACAGATACTGCTGGTGATACATCAGCCGTTTTGGTGCGCCGCAGGACGGCGCTTATCCGCGCTATAAGTTCACTGGTACCGAAAGGCTTGACGATATAATCATCAGCACCGAGATCAAGGCACTTTACCTTGTCCTTTTCATCGCCCCGGGCACTGAGCATAATGATGGGTATCTGCGACCATTGGCGCAGCCGACGGCATACCTCAAAGCCGTCCATTTGGGGCATCATGACATCCAGTATGATGAGGTCGGGCAGCTCTCTCTATGATGTGGAGAGCTTCTTCGCCATTGGTCGCGCTGATGACCTTGTAGCCTCTATCTTCCAGATTAGAGCGGACGAATTTGAGGATGCTCAACTCATCATCGACTATCAGAATACGTTCTTTCATCAACTGATAATCCTCTATCAGCGACCTCTGCCCGTGAACAAGCTATTCTTTTTTGAGGATTCTGAGCAGGGCTTCTCGAAATTCTTCAACTGAAGCAATTGGTTTCTGCAATTCAGCCGGAAGACCGGAGAGCAGCGACTTACTGCCGTGCCTCTGCTTTGATGCCAGTTGCTGCAGCAGCTTGTGCTCTCTGGCCATGCTGTTAACCAGCTCGGTGAACTGCTCCTGCATCCGCTTGGTCTGCTCAGTAATGTTCTGCTTGAGCTGGGCTTGTTGCTGCTTGTCCTGAAGGTATTCCCGCCATCTTATAATAGCTTGACGAATTCTGGCCAGCATTTTACCCTGGTCAAACGGCTTGGTGATATAATCATAGGCACCCAATTTCATGGCAGCAACGGCGGTCTGAACATCGGTAACCGCGGTTACCATAATGACGCAGAGGTCTGGCCAGTCAGTGTTTATTCTGCCAAGCACGTCCATGCCAGACAGTCCGGGCATTTTAATATCCAGCAGCACCACAGCAATATCACCATCGGCAATAACGGACAAAGCTTCTTTGCCGTTAGCCGCGGTGATGACATCATATCCGGCAGTTTGTAAGATTCGCTGCGACAAAACCCGTACCGTTTCCTCGTCATCGACAACCAGAATCTTTACTTGGTCGGCAACCATTTTTACCACTCTTCATGCTTAACTTATAATAGCCTCATTTTTAGCGGCAGTAAAGAGCGCAGCAATAACGTAAAAGACACCGTTCATTTTATCAACTATATTGTGTTTTCCAGTTTTTGGATAAGTCCATTAATAGCGCGACCGGCACCGTGCGTAATCGGAGCGCCATGACCGAAACAGATGATATCAAAGTCCAGGTTCGCCAGTCTCTTTATGGAGTTGATTTCCTGCTCAATATTAACCGTAAACGTCCTTGAGGGCAGGCCCAATCGGAACCTGTTGGCCAGCAAATCGCCGGCAATGAGCACCCGCTCTTCAGGGGAGAAAATACAGATACTACCCGGAGTGTGCCCCGGAGTGTGCAGCACCTGAAGTCCGCCCAGTACCGGCAGCACGTCGCCCTCGTTGACTGCCTGATCCACAGTTGATGGGGTCACGGGAAAGAAACGGCCCAGCCGGTAAAGGGTTTTGCCCAGCGAGGATGGTCTGGCAGGGCCGGGTTGGGGCAGTCGACCATCGATATAGGGGGCATCGGCAGGGTGGGCGAGAACTGTCGCCTTGGTGATTTCCTTCAATATTGCCAGGCTGCCAATGTGGTCGGCATGGTGATGAGTGATGATGATGCGGTTAATATCAGACGGTGAGAAGCCCAGTTGTTTGACCTTTCTCAGTATCTGATTGGCCCTTCCTCTGAATCCGGTATCGACGAGGGTCAGTTTATCGTCAATCAGCAGATATACATTGGCGCCCCAGACTCCCGTACCGAAGATGCCGCCAATCCGGATAACGTGAGGACTAACCTTCATCCCTTGTTAAGACCGATGTTCATTTCCAGTTCAGGAATGGGCGCGATGCTGCTCGACAAAACGAGACATACGGCGCAGAGCTTCCTCAATATTGGCTAGAGAGGTGGCATAGCAGCAGCGCACGTATCCCTCACCCTGACGGCCGAAGAGACTGCCAGGCATGACAATCACCTTTTCTTCCTTGAGAAGATTCTCGGTGAACTCGTCTGACGTCATCCCCGTAACCTTAATCGAAGGGAACGCGTAGAAGGCTCCCTTTGGCTCGTGACATTTAAGCCCTATTTCGTTAAGGCCGCGGATGATAACCTCACGGCGGCGACTATACTCGGACAGCATTCGCTGGACATCGCCTTCGCCGCTTTTCAAAGCTTCCAAAGCGGCCATTTGCGCCATGCTGGACGGGCTGAGCATGGTGTGCTGGTGCACCTTGCTGATGGCGGCCATTATTTCCGCCGGTCCGGCGGCATAGCCCAGACGCCAGCCGGTCATGGCGTAGGCTTTGGAGAAGCCATCGAGGAGGATGGTGCGTTCCTTCATCTTTGACAGCGATGGGAAACAGGTATGTTCCACACCATAGGTCAGGCGACTGTAGATCTCATCCGAAATGACCAGCAGGTCGTGTTTTTCCGCCACCCTGGCGATCTCGGCATATTCTTCGCGGGTGAGTTCGGTACCCGTTGGGTTGGCCGGATAGCCAAAGAGGATTGCTTTGGTCTTCGGCGTAATCCGGGCCTCTATCTGGTCAACCTCCAGTTTGAAGTCGTTATCCGGTCTGGTAGGTACGGCCACCGGTATCCCTTGCGCCAGAACGATACAGGAAGGATAACAGACATAGTAAGGGTCAGGCAGGATAACCTCATCGCCCGGGTCTAAGATGGTTCTGAAGGCTAGGTCCATCGCCTGGCTGGAACCAACGGTGATGACGATTTCGGTTTCCGGGTCATATTTTATGCCGTAGCGCTTTTCCAGATGCTTGGCAACGGCACGGCGCAGTTCGGGGAATCCCGCAGTTGGTGTATAGGTGGTGATGCCCTTCTTCATGGCATCAATACCGGCCTCGCAGATGTGCCAGGGCGTGGCGAAATCAGGCTCGCCCACGCTCAGTGAAATGCCGCCTTCCAGAGAGTGAAATAACTTTAAAAATTTGGCGAAGCCAACTTCGGATACCTGAGCCACACGCTCCGCTATCCTCTTTTTGGCTCCTGCGTCCCGTTGTTCAGACATCTTCTTTTCCCTTTCTGCGTTGGCTATTCGGTGCGCTGTATGAGCATATATACCAAGGACATTTGCGAATTGTTAATTGTGCCTCTATCCATAAAATTATAATGGCAGGCGTGTGAAATGACAAATAATAAATCTTGAAAGAATTATTCGCCGGGGGAAGCCAGGTAACGCCATGCTTTAAAAAGCAACCGCCTCGATTTTATCGAGGCAGTTGCCAGTGAAAGAATTTACTCACCTGTTAGATGTTAGAAGCCGGTTATCATCTGCCCCGGCAGCCAGAGGATTATCTGGGGGAAGGCGATGCACAGTCCAAGTCCAATCAGGATGAGGCCAATAAAAGGAAATACCCCGCGGATGATATCACCAGTGGTTACACCAAGAGATGGGTCGGCGGCACCGCGAAGATAGAATATGGCGTAGGCGAAGGGAGGGGTCAGGAAGGACGTCTGCAGGTTGACGCATATCATCATGGCAAACCAGAGCTTGTCAAAACCGAGCGCTTCTCCTACCGGCGTTATTATGGGCACGATGATGAACAGAATTCCCAGCCAGTCAATGAAATAGCCCAGGAGGAAAACGACGAACATGATGATGGCGAAGATGCCCCACTTGCCACCGGGAGCGCTTAGAATTATCTCTTTAACGATATCGCCGCCGCCGCCGCGCATAAATATGCCGACGAAGGCGTAAGCGGTGGCACCGACCAGGAGTACCATGCCGGTGACCTTTATCGTCTCGGTCATGGTATCCTTAAGGATCAGAAAGCTGAACCGGCGGTAAGCGATGGCCATGATTGTGGCGGCAAGGGCACCGACGGAGGCAGCCTCGGTGGGGGTAGCGATACCCATGAAAATGCTCCCCAGCACCGCCAGAATAAGTACCAGTGGCGGCAGCATGGAGACGAGCAGGTCCCAGGTTTTCTTCGCCCAGGGGACGGCTCTCTCCTCAACTGGCACCGGAGGTGCCAGTTCTTTCTGGAAGAAACAGCGTATGGCGATGTAGCTGCAATATAATCCGGAAAGCACGAACCCGGGTATAAAGGCAGCAAAAAACAGTTTACCTACCGAGATTGCCGCCATCGGCCCGTATATTACCAGCATGATGCTGGGGGGAATCAGTATGCCCAGGGTGCCGCCGGCACAGGTGGCGCCGCATGCCAGGGCTTTATCGTAACCTCGCTTTATCATGGCGGGCAAGGCGATGATGGTCAGCGCCGTGACCGAGGCGCCGATGATGCCAACGGTGGCGGCCAGGACGGTGCCGATTAATACCGTGATTATGGCCAGCCCGCCCCGGAAACCGCTGAGCCACAGGTACATGGCGGCGAACATTTTTTCGGTTATTCCCGAGTACCCCAGCATGATGCCCATGAAGATAAAACCGGGCGCCGCCAGGAGGATATAGTTATTCAGCAACTCGTAAACACGGTGATAGATGACTTCCAGTGCGATATTTGGCCCGAACATGATGATGCCCATGACGATGCCCATACCGCCGACCACAATGGCCAGGGGGTAGCCAAGCATGACGAAAAACAGTATGCCGCCGAGCATGGCTATGGTGACTAACTCTGGATTAATATGAATCATAGCTCTTCATGCCTCACTAGAGAATAGATATCACGGTAGAGCGTGGCAACACCCTGAAGGGCAAATAAACAGAATCCAATAAAGACGCTGGTTCTTACCGGACCCATTATGGGATACCACCAGCTAAACAGGTTCTTCTCATTGGTTTCCCAGGCAAACCACATCCAGTTCCAGCCGGCGTAGGCAAGCAGACCGATAAGCGGCAGGAGAAAGACCAGAGCACAAAAAATGTCGATGCCAAGCTTGACTGCCGTTGGCAGGTGGGTATAGATGACATCCACCCTGATGTGACGGCGGTTGAGGTGGACATAGCCGAAGGAACAGGAATACATGGTGGCCGCGGTCATGACGGCTGTTATCGGCAGTGTTGTCGTCGGGTGGTTAAGCACATATCTCATGAACACTTCAACACAGATGATGCCAAGGGCGAGGACAGAAAGCCATCTCACCCCCATGCCTACCCTGTCATTAAGGCGGTCTATCGCTTTAACTATTTTTCTCATCTTTTTAAATTCATTTCATAAAATTGACCCTTTACCGTGCCCCGCCCCGGTGATAGCACCGGAGCGGGGGCAGGTTGAATTGCCTGTCAGTGGCTAACCGGGCTTTATTCCATGTATGACCATTTGGCCCAGGAAGGAAGCCCGTACAGCTCGTCCCACATCTTGGCAAAGTCACGCTGGGACTGCGCCACCTCCTGGTAACCGGGGTCCTTGGCCATTTCCCCATTAACGTATTTCACAGCCTCTTGACCGAACGCCTCCACTATTGACGGGGGCAGGGGCTGCACGACGTTCCCGTAGTCTTTGAAGTTCTGCATCGCTTCCTCGTCACCGGCGACGAGTTTGCTGTGGTAGTCCCATGTCTCGGCCACGGCCAGGTCCTCAATGACTACCTTGAATTCATCGGGCAGCTCCATAAACTTGCTCGTCTTGATCAGGAACATATAGACCTCGGTGGGTGCCCTAATCGGGCAGACGTAGATATACTTGCCCACTTCATTCAGGCCCATTTCCCAGTCAAAGCGCGGGGAGCTGCATTCGTAGGCGTCAATGAGGCCGCGT
>DUFF01000011.1 GCA_011174815.1 Dehalococcoidia bacterium
ACAATTCAGCACGCTTGACATCGCATAAGAACAAACCTAGAATTATCCTGGCTCGCGGAATCTTTTTCCCTGCCGCAGGACGCATTATGAAGAGGAACGTGAAAATAGTGCCGGCCATCCTTACCGATGACCCTGCTGCCCTTGAGAAAATGGTACGTCAGGCCAAAAGCTTTACCGACTACGTCCAGATAGACATTATGGATGGCCGTTTTGTGCCCTCGCAAAGTATCATCCGGGAGCAGGTCGCTGGCCTGTCCATTAAGCTGAGATGGGAAGCCCACCTGATGGTCACGCACCCTGAAGAACACCTTGAGGTTTTCCAGCAGGCCGGCGCCAGCAAGATTATCTTTCACCACGAAGCCACGGCTTCCCCGACCGAGGTTATTTCCCGGATTAAAAACCTGGGGCTTGAAGCTGGCCTAGCCATCAATCCCGAAACCCCCGTATCCGCCATCGTACCCTGTATCAATGATGTTGATAGCATTCTCCTGCTCACCGTGAACCCCGGTTTCTACGGCAGCCAGTTTATCCCGGAAGTAATGGACAAGGTGACGGAGCTGCGGAATATCCAGCCCGGAATTGAAATCGGCGTTGACGGAGGCATCAAGGAGAGCAACATCAAGGAAATCGCCAGCGTCGGGGTCGATTACATCTGCGTGGGGAGCGCCATCTTCCTACAGGCAGACCCGGCGGAAAGTTACCGCCGTTTGCAGTCGCTGGTTCAGTAGAATTAACCGGATACCATTTTGACCAAGGCCATCGTATCCTTGGAATCAAGACGAACCCTGACCGCACGCCTTTTCAGCGATAGCAGCGTCTGCATGTCACCAAGCGCCTGCGCGTCCGCCAGAACATCAAACGTATAAGGGGCACCGGGGATCGCTATTCTTTGCTGATGAGCCATGGTTATCTGCAGGAAAAGCCCCGTATTGGGACCTCCTTTGTGCAGCTGCCCGGTGGAATGCAGCAAACGCGGACCATAACCGGCGGTGGTGGCGATATGGTGCTTCTCCATCACCCTGCGGCGCAATCCAGCACACGCCTTCTCCAATTCCGGCATCTGTTTGGTGTAAGCCATAATCGCCAGGTAATCGCCCGGCCCGGCTTCTGCCAGCAACTCATCAAGCGAGTCAGAAACTTTGAGAGATGGCAGCTTGCCGGAGCTTTGGAACTCCTGCAGGACTCGGCTGGTGGCGTCCTTGGCCGCCTGCACGTTGAGCTGGTCAAAGGGGTTTATGCCCAGTATCGCGCCCGCCACCGCCGTGGCGAACTCCCAGCGAAAGAACTCGGCACCAATATCCTGCTTATCCCGCAGTTCCAGGATAACCATGTCCCGTCCGGAAGATTTGATACGTTCTACAGCCCGGTCAGTATCATCGTTAGCATCATCCTGGAGGCGCAGGTAGATGAAAAGGCGGTCATCTCCGTAATTTTCCGGGGCAGTGAATGGCTCGCCCACCACTGGAATGATCCCGGTGCCATCTTTTCCCGTGCTCTCAGCAATAAGCTGTTCCAGCCACATCCCGAAGCTACCGATTGCAGGCGAGGTAACCAGCGTCAATTTGTCTCTGCCCTGCCGGGCACAGGTGCCAATTAATACGCCAAGCCGGGCGCCGGGGTTTTCCTGAGGCGCCACATCGGCGGCGCACTGACGCCGCGTTTTGTCAGCACGTTCCAGAATAGACATTATGTCAATCCCTGTCAGCGCCGCCGGCACCAGCCCGAAATAGGACAGCACCGAATAGCGCCCGCCCACGTCCTCTGGGTTCAGGAAGGCGCGGCGGAATCCCGCCTCCTCCGCCAGCCCGGCCAGCGACGACCCGGCATCGGTGATGGCGACAAAATTCTGCCCTGCCCTCTCTTTTCCCAGAGACTTTTCCACCAGGCCACGGAAATAACGGTAAAATGTGCTCGTCTCGATGGTCCCGCCCGACTTTGATGAGACCAGAAATATGGTGCGCGCCGGGTCAATGGCTTCCGTGACCGCCACTACCCAGCCCGGCACGGTGGAGTCCAGCACCCGAAAATCCGGATAGCCCCGGGCACTGCCCAGAGTATCGTGCAGCACTTCGGCGCCCAGGCTGGCGCCACCCATACCCAGAAGCACGACATGTCTGTATCCGGCATCGCGCACTTCCTGGGCAAACGAGGTTAATTCCGGCAACTTCGCTTTCATCGTTTCGGGAAGGGCCAGCCAACCAAGCCGGTTGGCTATCTCCTTCGGCTCCGGTTTCCACACCGTGTGGTCCTTCCGCCAGATACGTGCCACCATGTCTTTCTGTCGTAAGTCAGCAAGCATTTCGGCAACACCCGGGAAATCTGTCATGGCAACCTCTCTTAGCTACCTTTCTTCTTGATCATATTCCGCGATTCGATATCCAGCACCTTCTGCAGGCGCCGCTGATGGCGCTCTTCGCCAGAAAATCTGGCTTTCAGAAAAGCCTCGACCACCTCCGCGGCCAGCGCTCCCCCCACCACCCGCGCCCCGAGGCAGAGAACATTCATATCATCGTGCTCCACGCCCTGGTGTGCCGAATAGGTGTCGTGGCAGGGGCAGGCCCGCACCCCCGGCACTTTGTTGGCCGCGATGCAGGCACCAATGCCACTGCCGCAGATGATGATGCCGCGCGGCGCTTTTCCCGAAGCCACTGCCTCAGCGACGGCCAGTGCGTAGTCAGGATAGTCATCAGTCGGAATGAGCGTCTCGGCACCCAGGTCAAGAACCTCATATCCGTTTTCCCGCAGCCAAGGGATTAGCTCGGCTTTCAGAGGAAACCCGCCATGGTCGGCCCCTATGGCAACTCGCCGCGTCATTTCTCGCCTCCTCGCAGGAGATTTTCCGCTTCATCAGCCACACGCTGGGCAGTCAGGCCCAGTTTTTCGTAAATTACCTTGCCCGGAGCAGAATGCCCGAAGTGAGAGAGCCCGATAATCACCCCGCTATCGCCAGTATATCTCTCCCATCCCAGCGGGCTGCCGGCCTCGATGGCTATCCGGGCTTTTATGTTCTCCGGCAACACTTTATCACGATATTCCGCCGGCTGGGCCTCAAATAGCTCCCAGGACGGCAGAGACACGATACGCGCCTTGATACCCTTTTCCTGCAATAGCCCACCGGCCTCCAGCGCGATATGCACCTCCGAGCCGGTGCCCATAATGATGACCTCGGGTGCCGCAGCCGCCTCCCATAATACGTAGCCGCCCCGCTGCAGGCCGCTGGCCGGCGCCAAGTTACTGCGGTCAAGCACCGGCAGGTTCTGGCGGCTGAGCACCAGCGCCGTCGGGCCGCCACGCCGCTGCAGAGCTATCTTCCACGCCTCAACGGTCTCGGTGGCATCGGCGGGGCGGATGGTCACCAGATGGGGGACGGACCTCAGCCCGAGCAACTGTTCTACGGGCTGGTGGGTCGGCCCATCCTCTCCCAACCCCACCGAGTCGTGAGAGAAGATATATATCACCCGCAGCCCCATCATCGCCGCCAGGCGCACCGGGGGACGCATATAATCGTAAAAAATGAGAAACGTTCCGGTGTAAGGTATTATGCCGCCGTGTCGCGCCATACCGCTGGCGATAGCGCCCATAACATGCTCCCGGACGCCGAAGTGCAGGTTGCGGCCACGGTAATTATCGGCACTGTAATCGCCACCGTCCTTCAACTCCGTCTTGGTCGACGGGGCCAAGTCCGCTGAGCCGCCCATCAGGGAACGGATTCTGGGCGCCAGGGCATTCATCACTATCCCTGAGGCCGACCTGGTGGCAATCGGCCTGGTTTCTTCCCCGAATAAATCATCGAGTCCGCTATCCCAACCTGCCGGCAGGTCGCCCCGCAGGTCTTCTTCCAATTTGCGTGCCTCATCAGGATACGCCCGGCGGTATGTCTCCATCTTTTGCTGCCACTCGTCCTGCTGCTTGCGGCCTCTTTCCTGCGCTTTGCGCAGATGTGCCAGAACTTCCGGTGGCACAGTAAAAAGCCCTTCGTAATTCCAGCCCAGCTGCTTCTTGGTCAGCGATACCTCTTCCTCCCCAAGCGGCTCACCATGAGCGGCGGCAGTGCCCGCTTTGTTCGGGCTGCCGTAGCCTATGATTGTCCGGCAGACAATCAGGCTGGGGCGCCCTTTATCTGCCAGCGCCTCACTTATTGCGCCCTCCACACTGCCAATATCAAAGCCGTTTATCGGCTCGATAACCTGCCATCCATAGGATTGAAACCGTCCCGCCACGTCCTCGGTGAAGGTGATACCGGTCTTGCCTTCAATGGAAATGCCGTTGTCGTCATAGAGGTAGATGAGCTTGCCCAGACGCAGGTATCCCGCCAGGGAAGCCGCTTCGGAAGAAATCCCTTCCTCAAGGTCGCCGTCAGAGACTATGGCGTAGGTATAATGGTCGATGACCTCGTGGCCGGGCCGGTTGTAGTTCGCCGCCAGATGGCGCTCGGCCATGGCCATGCCCACGCCATTGGCGAATCCCTGCCCAAGCGGTCCGGTGGTCACCTCAAGTCCGGGGACAACCCCGTACTCGGGATGACCGGGTGTCTTGCTCCCCCACTGGCGGAACTGCTTGAGGTCATCCAGCGACAGGTCATAGCCGGTCAGGTGCAGCAGCGCATAGAGCAGCGCCGAGGCGTGGCCACAGGAGAGAATGAAGCGGTCACGGTCCGGCCAATTGGAGTCGGCGGGGTTATGCTTGAGAAACCGGTCCCACAGAACATAGGCCATCGGCGCCAGGCCCAGCGGCGCTCCGGGATGACCGGAATTGGCCTTCTGTACCGCATCAACCGCCAGAAATCTTATCGTGTTGATGCAGAGCTCATCAATCTTGAAGTCGCTCATACTCTGCTCTTCTGGCTTCCCAGTATCCAGACGCAGGTAGTTTTCTGCCATTCTACACTGATAAGCACTCATTTTCAATTGCAGAAAAGGGAAACGCCAACGATGAGATGATGGTGCGCTGAATTTTATCAGCCGCTATGATACCCCAAAGCAAGACAGGGTGGATTTAGTGTTCTTCCTCGCCCCACTTCTGCATGATTTCTTTCAGGCGTTGCGCCAGCGCAGGATTATCACGCAGTCGGGCGATAAAGACGGGGCAGCCTTCCAGCAGAGAGTTCTGAGCGGCCGTGGCCATGCTGGATAATAGATTCTGCATTCCCAGGTCAGCCGGCTGGGAAACGTTTATCCCCGGCGCTGACTCCAGCTGTCGGCGTATGTCCTCCGCGGTGAAACGCATCGGCGTCACGCAGGATTTATACCAAGGGCATTCCTTACACTGGACTATTCCGTAAGCTTCATTTAGTACATCATCCATCTTCAGTCTCCGCTCTTCATTATAGCAACTACGGCATGATTTTGGCCAGCTTCGACTCAACCTCCCCCACGCCAGAAAAGGCACCGATTTTGATATCGCGTATGACGCCGTCGGCATCAATGAAGAACGTGGCCGGTATGCCACGTATGTTATAGGCCAGAGGCACCTCATTGCCGGGGGACAGCAATATCGGGAAAGTAAAACCGCCGTTTCTCACAAATTCCTGCACCGTATTCTGGTCTTCCTGAAGGTTCACCGCCAGCAGCACCAGACCCTCGCCGGTCCATTTCTCATATATCTGCTGCAAAAACGGCATCTCCAAGCGGCAGGGGCCACACCAACTGGCCCAGAAATTGAGCAGCACCGGTTTGCCGCGCAGGTCACTGAGTGACACCTCCTGCCCATCCAGCCCTTTCAGGGTGAATTCAGGAGCCGTCTTACCTATCTCCGGCCCCTGTCCCGAGGCCGAACCGGAACCCGTGCAGCCGGGCAACAAAACGCCTGAGAGCGCCACAATTGAAACCAGCACTATTGTGATTACCTTCAAAGCTTTATCCATCATAACCTCCGCTAATAATCTTACGCCGCGAGCGTGGAGAACCAGTGTATCTGACCGGTCAGAACCAGAATCCCGATGATTATCAGAAGCAAGCCGCTTATAACGTGAATTATCCTGGTATAACGCTGTATTCGCCGTAATAACGGCAGGAGAGAATCAAATGCCAGCCCGATAACCAGGAACGGAAGGCCGAGCCCCAGTGAATATATTGCCAGGAGGTATGCTCCGTACCAAGCGGTGGCCGTATTCAGGGCTATCGACAGAATGCCGCCCAGTATCGGGCCAACGCAGGCCGTCCAGGCAAGGGAAAAGGACGCCCCAATGATAAAGGAGCGGAGATAGCCCGTTTTACTCCCCATCGATGGGCTCAGGCGTTTTTCGTAATTGAGCCAAGGTATTTTAAGAGCCGCCAGCAAAAAGAGGCCGAAAGCAATAAGCAGGGAGCCGGAGATTATATTGAGCAGGGCGATGCTGGGGTTGATGGCAAATCCGGTCAGCCCGGCAACCGCCCCCATGGTGGTGAAAATCAGCGAGAAGCCCAGAACGAAGCTGAACGAGTGGAGAAACGTCGGCAGGCGCAGGCCAGCACTCCGCGCCTGAAACAGCTCCGGCCCGACCAGACTGGCCAGATAGACCGGAACCAGCGGCAACACGCAGGGCGACAGGAAGGATAACAGCCCGGCAGTAAAAGCCACGACGACTGACATGTTATCCATAATAAGATTGTACAATGGTAGCAACGCTGTGTCTAACGGTATCTGCCGTGTCCCAGCGTCATGGACAAGCGCCAGTTTCAGCCCTATAATTCTAATAAGAGATTTGTTTCACAGTATTTAAGGAGAAAGAGCCATCAGACCGCTCAGTTTTACGCAGATAAATCTATATCAAACGTGCCCCCTCTGCTACCGCCTGCAATACATCGATGGCCTCAAGCCGAAGGATAAATGGTATTTCAGCTTCGGCTCAACCATACACCTCTGTGCCGAGTATTTTTTCCAGGTCAGAGTGCCGCCACCCCCCACTCTTGAAGAATTGCTGCAATTTTACGAACAGAACTGGCGCCCTGAAGGCTACGAGTCCGCCGAAGAGGAGGCGAATTATAAAGCCTACGGCAGAGAGATATTGACCGCGTTCTGGGAAATCCACAGTCGCGATTTCCAGATGCCGCTGGCCGTGGAGAAACTGTTCTACATCGACATCGGCGGGGTGAAGCTGAGGGGATACATCGACCGCGTGGACAAATTGGCAAGCGGAGGTTTATCCATCGTTGACTACAAAACGAGCAAGGAGCTGTTCACCACGGATTACCTGAAAAATGACCTCCAGCTGACCCTTTACCAGCTTGCCGCCGAACAGCTCTGGCAGCTGCCGGTGGAGAGGCTGACCCTGTACCATATGAGGTCGAACACGCCCGTGAGCTGTTCCGGCCGTGGACAGATACAGCTCAACGATGCCAGGCAGTTGGTGCTGGATGTCGCTGACAGTATCGACCGCCAAGTTTTTCCGGCCACGGAAAATGATTACTGCCCCTGCGATTTCCCTGAGTACTGTCCATACTACCGCCATCTATACCGCGCAGAAACGGCCGAAACCGCTGCCGGAGAGGCGCTGCCCGCAGCCATCGAGGGAAAAGAGGTGGAGCGGTACGCCTCGCTCCAGGCGCAGATTAAAGCGCTCCAAGAAGAGCTGAGAACACTGCGGCAGGAGATAATCGATTACTGCGAAGCCGAAGAGGTGCAACGTGTCTTTGGACCGGAGAATGAAATCACCTACCAGCTCGTGGATATCACCGGTTACAATGAAGACGAGGTCAGGGCCTTCCTCGAGCCTGAAGGCTTATGGGAAAGGGTAATCGGCCTTGACCAGTCGAGGCTGAAGCAGCTGCTCGATGACGAGGCCGTAACCAGAGATGTCAGAGACCGGATTAAGTCTCTCCGGCAGGTAATCTCCACCCAGCAGCGCTTGCTGGTGAAGAAGCGCCAGGACGAAGACAAAGAGATCTAGGCATCAAGAAGCCCATAGCCGCCGTTCTTTTTAGGTGAACTGTTCTTCCACCGCAGCGGCTGCTTTGTCAACGGCGTTCACGACCATGCCGAGCTCGTCATTGGTCATGGTCAGCGAGACCATCATCCAGAGGATATCGCCGTACCACGTCGAGCAGGCGAACAGAACCCCGTTTTCCCGCCCCACCTTATTGACGACTCCGGCTACAGCCGCACGGTCGGGGAACTGCCCTTTGGTTGCCTTGTCTTTGACCAGTTCCACGGCAATCAAACCGGCATTGGCGCGGACATCGCCCACGACGGCCGATTTGTCCTTTATGGCACTGAGCTCTCTGCCCATGATGTCGCCGATTTCCTTGGCCCGGGCCAGCAGATTATGCTCCTCCACGTACTCGATGCCGGCCAGTCCGGCGGCGGCCAGATAACCGGTACCGCCGAAGGTATAGCCATGCTGCAGGGTATCCTTGCCGGTGAAGGTCTCGGCGATCTCTTTCTTAACGTGCGTGCCCGCCAGCGCACCGCAGCCCCAGGACAGGTTCTTGCCCAGGGCCAGCATATCGGGCACGATGCCGTGTTTTTCACACTCAAACCAGAAGCCACTGCGGGCGAACCCGGTAATTACCTCATCGCAGATGAGCAGAATCTCATACCGGTCACATATCTCTCGAACTCTCTTCATATATCCCGGAGGCGGTGGAATGATTCCCAGCCCGGTATTTGTCGACTCGGTGATGAAGCAGGCTATGGTTGACGGGTCTTCAAACTCGATAACCTTGCGCAGCTCATCGGCGCACAGCAGGTCGCACTCCGGATAGGTCAGGTTATACGGGCAGCGGTAGCAGTTCGGGGCATGGATAGCCACGAAACCGGCCATGAGCGGCTCAAACGGAACCCGCCGGAAGATGTGGCCACTGGCACTGGAAGTGCTCATGCCCATGCCGTGGTAGTCTCCAGGGTAGCGGTGGATGACCTTGTACTTCGTCCCCTGGCCTTTAATCTTCCAGTAGTGACGGGCAATCTTGAGCGCGGTCTCGTTGGCGTCGCTGCCGTTGCTGCTGTAAATGGTATATTTCAAACTGCCTGGCGATATCTGAGCCAGTTTTTCGGAAAGCCAGACCACCGGCTCCGTGGGGGCGAACAGGTTGGGGGTGGTAATGGCTATCTTCTCCATCTGCTGTTTCATCGCTGCCATTAGTGCCGGGGGATTGAAGCCGAGGGAAGCCGCGGCACCACATGAATTCGTCTCCAGCAGGCGGTTCCCGTAGCTGTCAATGACGTAATTCCCCTCGCCGGCGCTGATGAGGGACATGGGGAGATCAAAAAAGGTAGAGTCCCGGCCGAAAGCCGGCCATAAATATTCCTTGGCCGTGGCGACCAGTTTATCCACGCCAACCTGCGCACGATTCACCGTTGACCCTTTCATTCCATCTGCCTCCTGTTTGAGCATTTCTTAATATGGGGCGGATTTACCAAGTTTAATATAAATCGGCGGCGATTTACAAGCACGCCACCGTGTATCTATACCGTTACTTGTTGAGTTTCACTATGAGCACTTTGTACATGTCTGGAATGGCGCGCATCTGCCGGTAGCACTCTTCCGTCATCGGGTCGTCCAGGCAGAACACCATCATCGCACCGCCACCACGGTGCACCCCCCGGCTGACCTGCATCTGGCTGATATTGATATCGGCATTGCCGATTATGGTACCCACCACCCCAATCATTCCGGGACGGTCCTTATGTTCGGTGAATACCATGTAGCTGCCCACTGGCTCTATCTCCAGCCAGTAGTCGCCCATCCGCGTCAGGTGGGTGCGGCCGCGCAGTGATGACCCGGCGACCAGCGTCTTTCCCGCTCTGGTGCTGACCTCCACCGTCAGCATATTGGCGTAATTCTCGCAGACGGCCTCTTTATGCTCGGTAACTCTCAAACCTCGGCTGTCAGCGATGATATCGGCATTAACCATATTCACCCGCTCTTCGGTAAGACCTTCCAGCAGGCCGGCAAGCACCGCCACCTTTACCGGATTGGTGTCCTCTCTGGCAATGTCACCCTGGTAGTGAATGGACAGGGAGTCCGGATGCCCCTCCAGCAACTGCACGGCAATTCTGCCGATAGTCGTCCCGACCTGGATATACGGCCCGAGTATCGCCATGGCTTCCGCCGGAATCATCGGTGCGTTGACCGGCGACTTGGCCGGATACCCCTGAAGAACAGCTACCACCTGTTCCGCGATGTCAATGCTGGCACTGGCCTCTGCTTCCAGTGTTGACGCCGCCAGATGCGGAGTGGTGATTACCTTATCGCTCTGGAGCAATATATTGCCCTGTGCCGGCTCCTGGCTGAAGACATCGACCGCAGCCCCGGCCATTTTCCCATGATTTAACGCCTCATAGAGTGCCGTTTCATCCACCACGCCACCACGTGCGCAGTTGACCAGCATTGCCGTAGGTTTGACCAGTTTTAGTTCGCTACGACCGATTAAATTCCTGGTGCTGGTGTTGAGCGGCACATGTATGGTGATGAAATCGGCCGTTTTCAGCAGCATCTCCAGTGCCACAAGCTGTATCCCCAATCTTTCCGCCCGGCTCTCCGAAATCATCGGGTCATAGGCGATAATCTCCATGCGCAGCCCCTTGGCCATCTCCGCCACCTCGGTTCCCACGCGTCCCAGACCGATAATGCCCAGCACTTTGTTACGGACTTCCGCCCCCTTCAAGTCGCGGCTCCATATGCCACTGTGGAGAAGGCCATGTGCCTGCGGTATGCGGCGTGCCAGGGCCAGCAGCATAGCTATGGTATGCTCAGCAGTGGAGACGATGTTGCCTTCGGGAGAATTGACCACAATGATGCCGCAGCGGGTAGCTGCGTCCACATCGATGTTATCCACCCCCACCCCCGCACGGCCTATGACCTGCAACTTTCCCGCGGCTTCAATAATATCGGCAGTGACCTTCGTCTGGCTACGTACCACCAGAGCATCATAATCACCGATGATTGAGCGCAATTCGGCTGGTTTAATGCTCTTTCTCACCGCGACCTCGGCGTGCTGCCGCAGGATATCAATGCCCTGTGGTGCTATTGGATCGGCAACGAGGACCTTCATAAGCTGCCTCTTTCCCGTGATTTAAATGAAATGGCATTTTTCCGTCAACATAATGCTACACAAATTAAATCTTTATGTCAAAAGCATCGCCTCACCGGTGTCGCCCGCGG
>DUFF01000012.1 GCA_011174815.1 Dehalococcoidia bacterium
GCACAAAGCCATACTTGTGGTATAGATTCTGCGCTGTAAAATTGGACATCCGTACCTCGAGAGTAACGATATTGGCCTTGAGTTGCGAGGCCATGTCTATGATTGACATCAGCAGCATTTCACCGATGCCCTGCCGCTGGTAACCCCGGCGCACGGCGATGTTGGTAATATGGGCTTCATCGGCCATCACCCACATGCTGGCAAAGCCGATGATACATTGACCACTCGATTGAGGCGGTTTTTCCCTGAGGAATCCATTCTGCCGCCACCAGTATTTTAGCTTGGACATCAGGCCGGAGGCTTCTTCCCGGGGAGGTTCTATTTCTGGCGTTTCCGCCTTATGGCTGTCATCACAGGCAACGATCAGCTGTGCCAGCGGATTATGCAGCTCGCGGCGATAATCTGGCAGTGGCCACTGGGTAGGGAACGCCTCACGGTCAATCTCGTTGACCTGGGACACATCCTCTTTACACATGAAGCGTGCGTAGTATGCCAAGACCTTTCCTCCGAAATACGTAAATATGTAGTTACGTATGATTTTAACATATTTACGCGCTTCGCCGCAGCGCATTTTATAACTGGGCGCTATCTTTTCTCCTACTCATTCGTTATACTATTAGCACAGGGTAACACCATATAGCATGGTAAATGGATACCCTTAAATGATTGGCTGTATGGAGTTGTCAGGTGCAAGATGAGGAAAGCCTCGTTCTGCGAGCAAAAGAGCGTGACGAGGCAGCTTTAACGCAATTATATGAGGAGAACTTCGATAAGATTTATCGATATATAGTTCTCAAAATAGGAGATAGGACCGAGGCAGAGGACATGACACAGCAGGTCTTTCTGAAGGCATTTAAATCTATCTCCGGCTACAGGTCAAAGGGGAGCCCGTTCTCTTCCTGGCTGTTTCGTATCGCCCACAACCAGGTCGTTGACCACTGGAGAAAAAAGTCAAAACGGGCAACGGTACCTCTTGAGGAGACGCTTGTCGGCAGCAGCAACAGCAACCCCGGCTCCGATGTGGAAAGGAAGATGGATATTGAAAATCTGGTTGCGGCCACCAAACGGCTGACCGGATTGCAGCAGGAGGTGGTTTCACTCCGCTTTGCCGGTGGACTATCGGTGGCACAGGTAGCCAGATTAATGGGCAAAAGCGAGGGCGCCATCAAAGCATTGCAGCACAGCGCCATCGTATCTCTGCGCAAAATGCTGGCGACAGGGTAATGCAATGGAGAATAACAGAGAATTTGCCAATATCTTCGACGAGTGCCTGGAGCGGATTCTCACCGGTGGCGAGACCGTGGAGGAGTGCCTGACCAGCTATCCTGAGCACGCTTCTGAGCTTGAGCCCCTTTTGCAGACAGTGCTCAACGCGAAGCAAGTGCTGGATATTACGCCTCGCTTGGAATTCAAGGAGAGAGCAAGGTACCAGATACTTGCCGAGCTCAGGGATATAGAGGAGAGGAAGCAGCGCCGCTTCTCACTGTTTGGCTGGCAGCCACGCTGGGCAACGGCAGCAATAGCCATCCTGGTACTGCTCGTAGCCAGCAGCAGCACGGTGACTGCCGCCGGTAACAGTATGCCGGACCAGCTACTATATCCGGTGAAACTGGCTACGGAAGAGACGAGACTGGCATTGACCCCATCGGCGCTGGGCAAAGTTGAATACTACGCGGAACTGGTGGATAGAAGGGTCAATGAGATAGTTAGTATGGCGAACAAGGGCAAGCTGGAACAGGTGGAAAAAACCACAAGAAGAATGAATAACCAGTTAATGGCTATGGAAATTCTAGTTGGTATAGAGGAGATTGCGCCAGAGGTTCTTACCATACCACCGGCGGTGCCGGAAGCAGCCCCCGCACCGGACGAGTTGGTAGAAGAGGCACCGGCAGTGCTGGTTGCGCCTGAAGAATCGAAGCCTGAGTTGATGGCCCCGCCGCCTCCCGAAGCTGCCGCTCAGCTACCGCCACCAGCCAGGGCAGGGGAACCGCAGAAGGGAAAGCCGGAGATAACAGCCTCAGCCCGGCCGGTACCGGAGAAAGCGCCCGCATTGGCCCCGGCGCCCGCAGCCATTCCGGCGCTGGTGGATGAGGTAGAGGAAGACAGGGAAAAAGCGGAGGAAGAAGACGAGGAACTAAGTAAACGGGCCAAGCTCAGGGGAATTCTTACCCGGAACGCGGTAAAACACCCGGAAGCCCTGCAGGCGGCATTGCAGGAAGCGCCTGAACCGATAAGACAGGCTCTGCGCAACGCCCTGGAAACGTCCAATATCGAGTATGAAAAGCTGCTCCAGCTTCTCGAGGCGATGGAAGACGAGGCTGAAGATGAGGACTGACTTATTCGCTCATTAAGTGGCTTAAGTAAAAGGCAAAAAATACTGGAGACGTCGAGGGAGTCGCCACTAACCAAGCGGCGACTTTTTCGTTATTTATTAATGGAAAAATAAAAAAGGAGGTTCTCGATGAACAAAAAACTACTATTAGCCGTCGGTCTGGCACTGGTGATTGCCGTGGCTGGACTGGCTGGCTGCGGTCAACAGGGAAGTGTTGCCCTGGGTGAGACTGCGTCAGGTTTAAGGCTCAGCCTGAACAACCAGCAGGAAGGTATCTGGGTGAACGGCAGCGGAAAGGTAAGCGCGGTCCCGGATATCGCCATACTGAGACTGGGCATTGAAGCCCAGGAGGCCAGTGTAGCCTACGCTCAGGAGCAGGCGAACCAGGCGATGAACGCGGTGAAGTCGGTTCTGGATAGCAGTGGCATAGATGAGAAGGATATCCAGACACAGTACTTCAACATCCAGCGCGTGACCCGCTGGGATGAAAGAGAGGGACGCGAGGTGGTTATCGGCTACCGTGTGACCAACATGGTAATGGTCAAGATTAGGGAGATGGGAAAGGTCGGTGCCATCATTGACGCCGTGGCGACCGCCGGAGGCGACCTCACCCGCATCGACGGCATATCATTCACCGTCGATGATCCATCGGCTTACCTGGACCAGGCCCGAGCCAAGGCCATGGCTGATGCCGCTTCGAAGGCGGAGCAGCTTGCCGAAATGGCCGGCGTGGAACTGGGTAAAGCGACCTATATCGTGGAGAGTACTGCTTACCCGTACCCGGTGTACCGCCAGGACCTCTATGAGGGAGTTGCCGCAGCGCCGGCGATGGAAACGCCGATAAGTCCTGGTGAAATGGAAATCAGCGTTAATGTCCAGGTAGCCTACGCCATTCTGAACTAACGTAGAAATGACTGGGGTGGGAGAGAGAATCTCCCACCCCTATCTATATATCAACCGACATCTAACTGATGAAGGGAGGAAATAGAATGTCCAAAAAGATGAAAGTTATCATTGCGGTGCTGGTGGCCATCCTCACTCTGACAGTCAGCGGCGCAGTGGCTGTGCTGGCCCAGGAAGACGATGAGCCTGAGCCGGACGAAGAGGAATTAATCGAAGAGTTGGATGAAGTTGCACCGAGATTCAGGTTATTTATGGCCTCGATAGAATCTGGCGAACTTCTGTCCAAGCTGGCCGAAATTCTGGACATACCGGAAGACGAGTTAAGGGAGGCTTTCGAAGAAGCGCGTCAGGAGATAATCTCCGAGCGCCAGGAAAAGGCGTTCCATGAGTTCCTGAACCGGATGATTGAGGAAGGCCTGATAAATGATGATGAAGCAGCAGAGATAGAGGAATGGTGGCAGGACAAGCCGGAAGCCCTGAACTGGGCACTGTTGCGAAAAGCCTTCTTTATGATGCGTCCGCACTTAGGGAACCTGACCGATGAGGATTGCAGGCAGTTCCAAGAGATGAGGCAAAACACGTGGCAGTGGCGTCAGGGAATCGGGACATCTGATGAAACTGATGAAATCAGTGCCCGTACGGGCAATAAGCTGGCGGCATTGAACCAGCTATCGCCAAAACCGCAGATAATGAACGCGGTGCGCGGTCGGCATATGATAGCTGTCTCGGAAGGATGGCAGGGGTCGCTGCCTTACCAGCAGGCCAAATGATGGCCGAGAAAGCTGAACCATTAAGCGGGAGCCTGCTTCAAGGTTCCCGCTCTTTTTTGAGGAAGCTGACAAAAAGACGGGCATTTGATACAATATTTATTAGAAGACATTAAATCCACACTGAAGTAATGCGGGGAAGGGAAGATGAAAGGGTTCAAAGTTTTTCTCTTTGTTCCTCTAATTCTCACAGTTTTACTCTCGTCATTCGGGTGTGCTTCTGCTTCAGAGAACGGTGATGCATTGCCTGACTCTTCACCGGCTGAGGCGGAAAAGATAGCCCGGAATTTTCTTGAGCAGAGCCCAATTTACCTTGCTTATGGCGATAAAGATACTCTGGAGTTGGCCTGGACCAAGAAACCTGCCGTCGGGGACGGTCTGGAGTTTATCTACCAGTTCGAAAGCTCGCGTTTGGGCTATACGTGTGATCTGACCGACTTTATGGTCTCGTCCGAAAGTAAATATACACAGGTAGCCAGTATCGTGGTCAGTGGGACCGAGATAACCAGTGCCAAGATGATAGGCTGGAATCATGACATGGAGATTCCCGAGCGCATCGTCTGGGATATGTTGAAGCAGGAGATTACCGAGACCTGAATATAACCGTTGGCGCCCGTGGGGCAACGTGTTGAGATGAGGTGAGCGGAAGAAAAGGCTTACCTTATCTTTTGGCCCGCTATTCTATTTTTATATTTGCGTACCGTTCCCACTCGCTGTAAACGCAGCCGCAATACTGCTGGCGGTATAGTTCAAGCGGTTTGGTTAAGCGGCGGCTGTCCGAATATCTTTTGCGCAGGTCAGCATAGAGGAATTCAATGTCCATTTCTTCAGCTATGCCAGTTCCAATTTCGTGGATAAGCTCGTGCTTCTGGTGCGGGCTGATGAGCAGCGTGGTGGTAAATGCGCCGAAGTCTCTTTCCCGGGCGACCTGAGCGGTCCGGGAAAGGCGCATCTGAAAGCAGTACCGGCAGCGCTCGCCTTCATGCCCGACCACACGACGGAAGTAATCGACCATTTCGTAATCTTCGCTGACAATCAGGGGGAAATCCAGTTGCCCGGCCAGCGCTTTCATCGCCTCAAGGCGTCGCTCGTGTTCGGTATAGGGATGGATATTCGGGTTGTACCAGAAGGCGCTGACATCATATCTCTGTTCCCGCCAGTGATTGATGGTGTAGGCGGCACAGTGCGCGCAGCAGACGTGAACCAGCACCGGTTTCATCCTGAATACAATTGTAAACAATCAGTTAACCGGGGTGCAAAATTTATGGTCAGAAACAACGGGTTTTGCATAAATCGGTAAAAATGCTAGAATAGAACAAATTTTTTCAGGAGGTGGCATTTGTTTTACGAAGTACAGTATCCACAGCCCGAGGCCGGACAGAAGCAGATTTCAGCTCTGGTAGTGCTGAATCCGGCTGAATCGAGGCGGCTGCTGGCGAAAGTCACGGTGGCGCTGCCCGAGGTGCAGAACGCCTATAAAAACGGCATGATTATCATCGGCCGCGGCATCACTAATGCTTTCGTCAGTGAAGAGCTCTTCGGGATAAAGATTGAGAATAGGGCCAACCAGACGGCGGGGCTCGTTTGCAATGGTATAACCAATGCCAATCCCGGGCCGCCGCCCTGCACCGCACACGTGGTACGCAAGGGTAAGGTGGTGGAGGGAGCTGATTCCAACGTGGAAATACTCGATTTTGGCCCGGATGACGTCTTCATCAAGGGCGCCAATGCCATAGATATGCAGGGTAATGCCGGTATTTTCGCGTCCGGTATGAAAGGTGGGACCATCGGTATGTGCTGGCCGATTGTGACGCCGCGCGGTTCGCATTTAATTATGCCGGTGAGCCTGGAGAAGCTGGTACCGTCGGTGATTGAGGCGGCCAAACACACCGGGCACTATTATTTTAAATACAGTACCGGACTGCCGGCCAAGCTGATGCCAGTAGTTCTGGGCAAGGTGCTTACCGAAATCCAGGCAATCGGTTTCATGACCGGTGCCCGGGCGTACCACCTCGCTTCCGGTGGTGTCGGTGGGTCGGAAGGAGCGGTGGTGCTGGCGCTGGAGGGCGATGAGAAACGGGTGGAGAAAGCCTTTGAACTGGTAAAATCGGTCAAAGGAGAACCTCCAGTAAGGATGCCGGATAAATTACGGGTCAGCTCGGCCAAAGATTATAACTACGATGCTATGGCACAGTTCGCCACGCTGGAAGGTGTTTAGGCTGGTCGCATTGAGAATATACCCAGCTAAGTAACCTCAGGAGGTGGGAAATGTTCTGTGATTTTCCACAGGACTTCAAGAAATTCGAGCCAGCGCCGGGATTTCTGGTGCATGTGGTATCGGGGCAGCGCATCATGTTCTCCCATGTAACCCTGCAGCCCAATGCGATAGCTCCTCTTCACAATCATGCCGAGGAGCAGATGGGACTCATCCTGGAAGGTGAAATTGAATTTACCATTGGGGATGAGACCAGACTGATAAAGAAGGGAGATATGTACTTGGTGCCATCCGGTACAGGCCATGGTGGAACTGCCGGTGCAGCAGGTTGCGTGGCGCTGGATGCCTTCAGTCCACCCAGAGAAGTTTACAAGTAATACTATTAGTTTAAGATTACAGAGTTACCACAGGGTTGACTGGGGAGGCTTCTCTTTGTTGTAGGGCAGCCCAAGGTGCTGGTAAGCTTGCTGGGTGGCGGTGCGACCGCGGGGGGTGCGCTCCAGAAAGCCAAGCTGTAGCAGATAGGGCTCGTAGACATCCATAATGGTGTCCGATTCCTCGCTGATGGCGGCGGCCAGGGTCTCCAGACCGACCGGGCCGCCGTTGAATTTTTCCACAATCGTCCGCAGCAATTTGTGGTCGACTTCATCGAGGCCGATGGAATCGACTTCAAGCTTGGCCAGCGCTTCGACCGCTGCGGTGTGGGTGGCTATGCCATTGCCTACCACCTGAGCGTAGTCCCGGACCCGCTTGAGCAGCCGATTTGCCACGCGCGGCGTCCCTCGGGCGCGGCGGGCGATTTCCTTCAGCCCTTCTCCTTCTGCCTCAATCTGCAGGATGCGGGCAGAGCGATGCAGGATGGACTCTATTGATTTCTGGTCATAGAAGTCAAGGCGATAGACAGCGCCAAAACGGTCGCGGAGAGGGGGGCTGAGCAGGGCATAACGGGTGGTGGCTCCGATCAAGGTGAAATCGGGCAGGTTTAGTCGCAGGCTCCGGGCGCCAGGGCCCTTGCCGATTATGATATCGAGGGCGTATTCTTCCATCGCCGGGTAGAGGATTTCCTCAACAGCACGGCTGAGGCGGTGGATCTCATCGATGAAGAGGATATTCTGGTCACGCAGGTTGGTCAGTATGGCAGCGAGGTCGCCGGTACGCTCAATGGCAGGTCCCGAAGTAACCCTGATGTTCACCCCCATTTCCGCGGCGATAATGTGGGCAAGGGTCGTCTTGCCCAGACCGGGCGGTCCGTAAAGCAGTACATGGTCCAGTGCCTCACCTCTGCCTTTCGCCGCCTTTATGGCGATGTTCAGGTTCTCCTTGATCTTATCCTGCCCGACGAACTCATTCAGATGGCGTGGCCGAAGGCTGATGTCAAGCGGGGCATCTTCCGCATTGGGTTTACCTGATATAATGCGAGCTATTTACTCTCACCCCCGTTAGTCTGCTAAATTCAGCTCATCATCTTCGTCGCCTGATGGGCTTTCCTCTTCCGGGGTTATCAGGCTGGAAATTTCTTGGTCATCTTCCTGAGGTAACTGGTCCGAGGGTTCCTCCAGCTCTTCGGTGATAATCGCTCCCGGAACCTCTTCCGTCATCTCGCTAATTAACAGGTCCGTTAATGCCTCCGGCTCTTCTGGCAGTGCTGCTGGTACCTCTTCCAGAAGTAGGTAATGTGCTGGAATCAGTTTCCCAATGATGACGTTTTCTTTGAGACCGATAAGCCTGTCTATTTTGCCGTACACCGCTGCTTCGGTAAGCACCCTGGTTGTCTCCTGGAAGGAGGCTGCCGCCAGCCAGCTGGCCGTGTTCAGCGATGCTCTGGTTATACCCAGCAGCACCGTGTGCGCTGTAGCCGGTTCACCGCCTTCGGCCAGTACTTTGGCGTTGATGTCCTCATAGATAAACCTGTCAACCAGCTCATCCGGCACCAGGTCGGTGTCACCGGCGGAATCGATGCGCACTTTGGTCAGCATCTGATGGACGATGATTTCGATATGCTTGTCGTTTATATTCACGCCCTGCGAGCGGTATACCTTCTGTACCTCGTCAACCAGGTACTGCTGCACCGCTTCACGGCCGAGAATGCGCAGGATATCCTGAGGGTTCACCGAACCCTCGGTAAGCTGCTGTCCGGCGCGTACCGTTTCTCCAGCCTGGACCCTGAGGCCGGCGGCAGTGGGGACATCGTACTCTCGTTCCTCCCGCTCTTCGTAGCTGATGAATAGCTGCCTCTTTTTAACGCTGACCTCGCCGGCGATGCGTGCTACAATGGGCTGTTCTTCCTTGGAAAGCGCCTTGGTTTCGTCTTTGCTTTTCTTGGCGGCGGTCCGGATTGCCAGTACCGTGCCAATATCCACCCACTGTCCATCATTGACCGTTACCTTCCAGTCAGCCGGCAGGGCATACTCATCGCGATAGGTCTCGGAGCTCATAATCTTGACTCTCCTGCCTTGCTCATTCTGGATAACATCGGCCATGCCGTCTATTTCGGAGATAATGGCCTGACCTTTGGGAGTCCTGGCTTCAAATAGCTCTTCCACCCTGGGCAGACCGCTGGTGATATCGAGCCCGACCACGCCACCAGTGTGGAAGGTACGCAGCGTCAGCTGGGTACCCGGTTCGCCAATACTCTGGGCGGCGATGATTCCCACCGCCGTATTTAGTTCAACCGGTCTGCCGCGGGCCAGGTCGCGCCCATAGCACATCCGGCAGGTACCACGTTTGGACTGGCAGGACAGAGGCGACCTGACGTGAACTCGGCTTATTCCGGCCTCAATAATTTCGGCTGCCTTGGTCTCATCTATCTCTTGATTGCGGTCAACGATGACCTCTCCCGTTTTCGGATGGGTTAGCTGGCTTGCCGCCAGCCTGCGGGTAATGCGTTCGGCGAGTGAGGGAAGCAGCGCTTTATCTTTCGGTTCGGAAATCCAGATGCCATCAACAGTATCGCAATCCTCATCAAAGATGATGACATCCTGGGCCACATCGATGAGTCGCCGGGTAAGGTAGCCGCTATCTGAAGTTCGCAGTGCCGTATCGGCCAGGCCCTTGCGCGCTCCGTGTGTGGAGATGAAGTACTCCAGAACGGTATGCCCTTCACGCAGGCTGGATTTAATGGGGAAGTCGATGATTTTACCGGAAGGGTCGGTCATCAGACCGCGCATACCGGCCATCTGGGTTATCTGGGAGATATTACCTTTGGCACCGGATGTGGCCATCATATAAATGCCGCCATAACGGTCAAGGGTATCCGAGATGGTGCTGGTGATCCGGTCCATGGTTTCCATCCAAGCGCCAACAACGCTATTATATCGTTCGTCCTCGGTTATTAAGCCGCGGTTATACTGGTTTTCAATGATGGCTACCCTTTCTTCCGCTTCCTCGAGCAGTTTGGCTTTGCTTTCCGGCACCTCAATGTCATTCATGGCAATGGTAATGCCGGACTTGGAAGCGTAATGAAAGCCCAGCTGCTTGATGCTGTCAAGGACTCTGGCGGTCTCTTCGTCATTGAGTATCCGGCAGCACTCTGAGACAATCTGCTTGAGGCCGGATTTGTCGACTATTCGATTATGAAAGCCAAGCTCAGCGGGGAGGATTTCATTAAATATAATGCGTCCGACTGTGGTCTCAATTGCCTGACCATCTTGCTTCTGGTCTCTAGCCAGGATTTTAGCCCGGAGGTCGATGTTACCAAGCTCATAGGCAAGCTTGGCCTCATCGAAGCTGCCAAAACGATTTCCTTCTCCTCTGGCCCCGGGTTTTTCCGTGGTCAGGTAGTAGCAGCCAAACACCATGTCGAGAGTAGGGGTGACCGTTGGCTCACCACTGCTGGGCAGCAGCATGTTGTGCTGGCTGAGTGCCAGTTCTCGCGCCTCACGAACTGCGGCTTTGGAGAGCGGGACGTGACAGGCCATCTGGTCGCCATCGAAGTCGGCGTTGAACGCCGAGCAGACCAGCGGGTGAATCTGGATGGCGCTGCCATCGATAAGCACCGGCTCAAATGCCTGGATGCTGAGGCGATGCAGGGTGGGGGCCCGGTTTAACCAGACGGGACGTTCTTTGACTACTTCCTCGAGTATATCGTAGACTTCGGGCTTGGCTCTTTCCACGAGGCGCCGAGCGCTTTTAATGTTCGGCGCGAGTCCTTGCATCACCAGGCGGTGCATGACAAACGGTTTGAAGAGTTCCAGGGCCATCCGTCTGGGCAGACCGCACTGGTTCAATCCCAATTCCGGGCCGACCACGATGACGGAGCGGCCGCTGTAATCGACTCTCTTCCCGAGAAGGTTCTGGCGGAAGCGCCCCTGTTTGCCGCGGAGCATGTCGGAAAGTGATTTCAGTTTATGGTTGCCGCTTACTGAGATCGCCCGACCGCGACGGCCATTGTCGATGAGAGAATCAACGGCTTCTTGGAGCATCCGCTTCTCATTGCGGATGATGATCTCGGGCGCACCGATTTCAATCAGATGGCGCAGGCGATTGTTGCGATTGATGACGCGCCGGTACAGGTCATTGAGGTCGCTGGTGGCGAATCTGCCGCCGTCTAATTGAACCATGGGCCGCAGGTCCGGGGGAAGTACCGGCAGAACAGTCAGGATCATCCATTCCGGTTTATTGCCGCTGTTGCGAAACGCCTCCACTACCCGCAGCTGTTTGCTTGCCTTTTTACGCCTCTGGCCGGACGAGGACAGGGTTTCCAGGATCAGGCTATTGCGCAGCTTGTCCAGGTCAACATCCTTTATGATTTGCAGTATGGCTTCAGCACCCATTCCGGCTTCGAAGACCTCACCGTATTTCTGTTTCAGTTCGTGGTACTGGGTCTCATTAAGCAACTCTTTCACGTGCAGGCCCTTGAGCCGTTCCACATCGCTGGTCTGGTTTTCTTCTAGCTGTATCTTTTCATCGTTAAAGTGGCGCCGCAGCTGGTTGATGTCCTCAACGCTTGCCCCCTCCTCCTCCATCTGGGATATTCGCTCATCAATGGCTTTCTGACGTTCCGTGATTTCGTCGGAGGTACCTTCCTGTAACTGTCTGATAACTTCTTGGCGTGCCTCTTCATCAACCGAGGTGACAATGTAATTGGAGAAGTAAAGCACGTGTTCTAGGCTGCGCGGTGAAAGGTCAAGCAAAAGCCCCAGGCGACTGGGTGTTCCTTTGGCGAACCAGATATGGCTTACCGGACAGGCCAGTTCAATATGGCCCATGCGCTCCCGGCGTACCTTGGCCCGGGCGACCTCAACGCCGCACTTGTCGCAGATGACGCCCTTATAGCGGATTTTCTTGTACTTCCCGCAGTAGCACTCAAAATCCTTGGTGGGACCGAAGATCCTCTCGCAGAATAGTCCGTCTCGTTCCGGTTTCAGCGTGCGGTAGTTGATGGTCTCCGGCTTGGTTACCTCACCGTATGACCAACTCCGGATCTGCTCCGGTGAAGCCAAAGAAATTCTTACCGCATCAAAATCATTAATTTCCAGCATCTTTTTCCGTTTCCTCGTTCACAGATGTATCTTCACTCATGGTTGATTCAGTTTCCAGTTTGGCGGTCTCTTCGTTCACAACCGGCTCGGCCTCCAGCTCTGGAGCCTCTTCACTTGCGGTTGGCTCCGTCTCCAGCTTTGGAGCTTCTTCACTCACAGTTGATTCGGTCTCTGGTTCCGGGGTCTCTTCAATTAAAGCGGGTTCACCCTCCAGTCCGGAGGCCTCTTCAATTGCTTCTTCACCTGCGGTTACGCCTGCCTCTCTCTCGTTAATCACCTCTAGAGCAAGCCCCAGACTCTGCAGTTCTTTTACCAGAACCTTGAATGACTCTGGCACTCCAGGCTGTAGGATATCATCTCCCTTGATAATTGCTTCATAGCCTTTGGCTCGACCGTTAACATCGTCCGACTTTATGGTGAGCATTTCCTGGAGGTTATGGGCCGCGCCATAAGCTTCCAAGGCCCATACCTCCATTTCACCGAAACGCTGCCCGCCGAACTGGGCCTTGCCGCCCAGAGGCTGCTGCGTGATCAATGAGTATGGGCCGGTGGAGCGAGAGTGAACCTTGTCCTCAACCAGATGGATGAGTTTCATCATGTAGATATTGCCTACCGTTACCGGCTGGTCAAACGGCTCACCGGTTCGTCCATCGCGTAGTACTACCTTGCCGAACGTAGGCGGCGTTGCTTTCCCTTCCAGATTAGCCTTCTCCACTGCCTGCATTAACTCATGCTGGCTCAATTCACGGCTTGGTATACCGAGTTCTTCCAGCCAGAGGCGCAGGCAGACCTCTCTGGCTTCTCCGGGATAGCTCTCGTCAAAAACACGGTCGCCATCATAGCCGTGGCTGTCAACCCACGCCTTGGCCATCTCCATCTGAATTGCTGCCTGCTTTTCCGGCGCGTAATCCACCGCGGCCGCTTTGTGAGCGATCCAGGCCCTCGCCAGGGCGTCTTCGATGGCCATGTCATTGGCGCCGTCAAAGACCGGTGTTAGTACTCTGAAGCCCAGTGTCTGAGCTGCCCATCCCAGATGGGTCTCCAGAACCTGGCCAATGTTCATCCGGGATGGAACGCCGATGGGGTCAAGGATGATATCTACCGGGGTGCCATCGGGCAGGAAGGGCATATCCTCCTTGGGGGCAATGAGGGCAATGACACCCTTGTTGCCGTGACGTCCCGCTAGCTTATCACCCACGGATACCTTTCGTTTCTGGGCAATCCAGACCTGCACCCATTCATTAACGCCGGCGGGCAGGTCGTCACCGCTATCCCGGCGGGAGTATATTTTCACGTTGATAACTTTACCCCACTCGCCGTGGGGAACGCGCAGCGAGGTATCTTTTACATCGCGGGCTTTTTCACCGAATATCGCCCTCAGCAGCTTCTCTTCGGCGGACAGCTCGGTCTCGCCGCGGGGAGTTATCTTGCCGACCAGTGTATCATCGGGCCCTACCTCGGCACCGATGCGGATGATGCCGTTTTCATCAAGTTCGCGGAGGCTCTCTTCACCAACATTGGGAATATCACGGGTGATTTCTTCCGGACCTAGTTTGGTGTCACGGGCTTCCACCTCATGTTTGGCAACGTGAATTGAAGTGAACTTATCATCTTCCACTAGGCGGCTGCTGATGATGATGGCGTCCTCGAAATTATAGCCTTCCCAGCTCATGAAGGCGCAGAGTACGTTCTGTCCCAGGGCCAGTTCGCCATTTTCCGTAGCCGAGCTATCGGCAATAACTTGTCCGGCGGCAACGCGGTCCCCTTTGTGCACCAGAGGACGCTGGTTGATGCAGGTTCCCTGATTGGTGCGAACGAATTTCATCAGTTCATATTCATCTTTGCGGCCATCATCCGCGGTGATAACAATGCTATATTTGGCTTCGGCACCGGCGTCTTTGACGCTGCCGATTTCGGTAACCACTCCGGCGTTTCTGGCAAAGATAACCTGGCCACTGTGTCTGGCGGCCTCCATCTCCATACCCGTAGCCACCAAGGGCGACTCGGGAGCGAGCAACGGCACCGCCTGCCGCTGCATGTTGGCACCCATCAAGGCCCTGTTGGCGTCATTATGCTCGAGGAAGGGAATCAATGCCGTGGCCACGCTGACTATCTGCTTGGGAGAAACGTCCATCAGGTCTATGTTGTCGGCCGCTTCCAGCAGATAGTGGCTTCCCTGCCTGGCCTCTATCTTTTCCTCCAGGAACTGGTTATTCTCGCCAAGGCGGGCATTTGCTTGGGCGATGGTGAACTTCTCTTCTTCATCTGCAGATAGAAACATGATTGTATCGGAAACAAACGGTTCTACCTTGACCTTGGTATCGGTGAGTTTGGCTAGCTTGGAGGCGATGGCCGGAGTTACGGTGGTATTTGCCCTGGCTATGGTATTTCCCTTGCTATCAACCACCGCTTCTCTGACTACCTTGCCGACCAGCCGCTCATCGGTGCTGCTCATATCGGTGATAACTTTGCGATAGGGCGTCTCAATGAAGCCGTACTCATTGATTCGGCTGTAAGTAGCCAGCGAGCCAATAAGGCCGATATTCGGGCCTTCCGGCGTTTCAATGGGGCAGATCCGGCCGTAGTGAGAAAAGTGAACATCGCGGACATCAAAGCCGGCGCGCTCGCGGGAGAGGCCGCCCGGACCCATTGCGGAAAGGCGGCGTTTGTGCGTAATCTCGGCCAGCGGGTTAGTCTGGTCCATAAACTGCGAGAGCTGTGAGCTGCTAAAGAATTCTCTGACGGCGGCCACCACGGGGCGGATATTGACCAGGGCGCTGGGGGTAATCGCCTCGGTGCCGATGATGCTCATGCGCTCTCTGACTGCCTGGGCGAGTCGAAGCAGGCCGACGTGAAACTGGGTCTGCACCAGCTCACCGACCGTGCGCACGCGCCGGTTGCCAAGGTGGTCGATATCATCGCCATAGTCCGCGCCGTTATTGATCATTATGATGTGCCGTACAATCTCAACGATGTCTTCTCTGGTCAGAGCACGCTCTTCCAACTGCCTGAGTGTCCCTTCCAGCGCACTGTAAAACTGGAGCAGCTCTTCCTTCTGGTCAAGCTTGCTGGCCAGTGCCAGCTTGAGGTCTTTGCATATCCGAACGACCTCGCGGTCGTTCCGTTCTCCAGCCTGACGCAGTCGGGTGATAATTTCCGAAGTTTCGAAGGGTAGCTCCAGAGCCTCAATACGGTTCAGTATCTTTTCTGCGGCAAGGCGGAACAGGCCGAGTCGCTTGTTCAGCTTGTAGCGTCCAACCGTACCCAGGTCATAGCGCAGTGAATCGAAGAACAGGTTCTGGAGCAGCTTCCGGGCATTTTCCAGATTCGGCAGTTCTCCCGGCCTGACTTTACGGTAGATGTCGAGCAGGGCTTCGTTCTCGTCCTTGATGAGCGCATCGCGCTCGATGGTCGTGGGAATATACTGGTGGTCGGGGTCGTTATCATCGTTACGAAAAAGCTCGCGCAACTGCTCATCGCTACCATAGCCGATAGCGCGGAGAAGGGTGGTGATGGGGATTTTCCGCTTGCCGTCTATCTTGGCGGATAGAATATTGCGATTGCTGGTCTCGAATTCCAGCCAGGCACCGCGGGTGGGTATCAGCTTGGCGAAACAGAGCTCGCGGCCTGAGGCGGCGTCTTCCTCAGCGGTGAAGTAGACGCCCGGAGAGCGCAGGAGCTGGCTTACCACTACTCTTTCGGCACCGCTGGTGATAAAGGTGCCCTTGGCCGTCATCAGTGGTATGTCGCCTAGGAAAAGGTCCTGTTCTTTGATCTCCCCGGTCTCTTTGATCAGCAGCTGTACCCTGACATAGAGAGGTGCCGAGTAAGTCAAATTACGGTCATGGCACTCCGTCTCGGAATGGCCCGGGCGCGGCTCTCGGAACTCGTAGCCGACAAAGCTCAGTTCCAGCTTGTTGCTGGTAAGCGTTTTAATCGGCGATATTTCCATAAGCAGATGCTTGAGGCCATCTTCCTGGAAACGCTGAAAGGAGTCAAGCTGAACCTTGATCAGGTTGGGAACATCAAGAACTTGGGGTAATTTGGCGTAAGGTTTTCGGGGAACGGGATGCATAGTCTGCTTACTGGCCGGTGAAATAGAAACCATACCTATACCTACTCCTTAAAAAGACACAAAATCCCTAATCTATTGCTTCAAAAACTGAGGCATGTGGCACTAATGCCTATAATGATAAGGAAACATATAATGGGGCTGAATCCTCTGAGGCCATAGTCAAAGATTAATAATACCATTAAATCTAAATTTTGTCAATACTGATGCCAATGGGTTTTACAAAGTCAACCAGTTAATATACTATGTATCCTCATCATCCCTCTCCTGCTATAATTAGTAAATAGTACTAGTACGAAAAGATGACTACGGCCAGGCTGATAATAGCCATTGTAAGTACCATGGCGGTGGAGTTCGCCTTCTACGCTATATGGCGATGGATGCTGCCGGAGTTTAACATCCAGGTGCCGCTCTGGGCGCTGGTGGCGTTGATGGTCTTCTGGGCGGTCTTCGCTGTGGTCGATTTTATCTTCGTCACCCGTATTCTGAGACGGCAGACCGTTGTCGGCCTGCCCACCATGGCTGGCATGCGGGGCAAAGTGAGAAGCCCTCTGAACCCGGAAGGGCAGGTCATGATTAAGGGCGAGCTCTGGGGGGCGAAATCAATCGACGGCGATATTGATGTCGGGGAGATGGTGGTGGTGGCAGGGCAGGACGGTCTGCAGCTGATTGTGCGCCGGGCTGGCGCTGGCAATTTGAGAGCAACTGATAAAAACTCTACACGTTGAACAGGAAGGTAATGACATCGCCGTCCTGGACTATGTACTCCTTTCCTTCCAGCCTGAGCAACCCCTGTTTGCGCGCTTCCGATAAACCTCTGCACCTGACTAGGTCAGCGAAGCTGGTGACCTCGGCCCGGATGAATCCCCGTTCCATGTCCGAGTGAATTTTGCCGGCGGCTTTCAGGGCGCTGGTGCCGTGCGGTACGGACCAGGCTTTCACCTCGCCGGAGGCGGTGGAGAAAAAGGAGACCAGCCCCAGCAGTTCGTAGGACTGCTTGATGACACGGTCGAGTCCGGATTCGATCAACCCGAAATCGGCGTGGAACTCGGCGGCTGCCGTCGCATCCAGCTGGCCGAGCTCCATTTCCAGTTTGCCGCAGAGCGCGATAATGCGGGATTTCTCCTGGGTATGGCGCGAGTTCAATTCAGCTTCAAGCTTTGTCGCCTCAGACAGCTGCTCCTCGCCGATGTTGGCCACGATGAGCAGTGGTTTGGCGGTCAGGAACTGGTAGCCGGCAAGTAGTCGCGCATCGCTGGCGGCAAGCGATAATGCCCGTATGGGCACGTCTTTCTCCAGTTCCGCCCGGAAATTCAACAGGGTCTCCTGCTCGTGGAGGATAGCCTGGCGCTCCGGCGGCTTGGCACCTTTCAGCGACGTCTCAATCCTCTCCAGCCTCCGTTCGATAATGGCCAGGTCAGAAAAGATGAGTTCCAGATTCATGGTGACGATGTCGCGCTCGACGTTGAGGCTGCCTTCGGGATGGGGTACGCTATCATCGGCAAAGGCCCGCACCACGTTAATCAGGGCATCGGCGTTGCTGAGATGATTGAGCAGTTCGCCGCCAATTCCCTTGCTGGTTACCAGGCTCTTCACGGAAGCCCCAACATCGATATAACGCACCTCGGCGGGAACCACACGTTTGGGTTGCAGCATATCGGCCAGCGTCTGTAGGCGCGGCTCGGGAACCTTGGCCACACCGATGTGGGCGGTAGAACCGTCGCCGGCAAAGCCACCGGCCTCAGCTTTACCTCCGGTCAGGGCATGGAAGATGGTGGTCTTGCCGCTTTTACCCGGCCCGATGATACCAACATCAATACTCATCAGCCCAACCGCACATGAGTAGATGTGGGGGTCGATTACTGCGGGCTCGTCTTTTTGATTACCTCTCTGGCCTGTTTGAGGGCGAGGTCCCGGTCTTTATTTACCAGGTTTTCATTGGCGGCGATGTCCAGCAGGACCAGCAGAGCCTCGTGGGTGTAAATAGCTCCCAGCTGTTCGATGGCTTTTCTCCTGATGTCAGATGGAAGCTTCATATCGGCAGCGATTTCGGACAGTTTCTTCAGTTCATCAGGTCTATCTGACATTGGTGCACCTCTTAAATTAAGCAATAGAAACCGGATATCTTTTAACTGATATAAAGTCTACTCTTTACGGGACAATTTCTCAATAGGATTTTTACCATTCTGAGTAACAAACATCTGGCAATTCGGTTATGGTAGAATGGAGGGGCAAACAGTTTTGGAGGCGGGGACTCTTGCTCTACGTTCTTTTTGGAGAAGACGATTTTTCCCGGCAGCAGGCGCTGAATGAGATAAAAAGCACCATCGGTGATGAGACTGCTTTGGCCACCAATACCACCGTACTTGACGCGCCGCAGGCGACCGTTGACCAGCTCAGGAATGTGACTGAGGCCATGCCATTTCTCGCCGAGAAACGGCTGGTTATCATAAACGGTCTGCTGGAGCGCTTTGACCCCAGAGCGAGTTCAGGACGGCGAAGGAAGGCTGTCGATGTATCAAACCGGCAGAAGGAATATAAATCCTTGGCCGAATATCTGGTTGCGGTGCCAGATAGCACGGTGGTGGTGCTGGTGGATGGGAAGATAAGCAATAAGAATCCGCTTTTAAATTCGCTTTTCACAAAGGCGAAGGTGAAAACTTTCCCGCTGCTGGCCAGAGACAAACTAATTCAATGGATAAATAACCGTGTGACGTTTAGAGGTGGCAGCATATCGGCTCAGGCAACCCAGCTTCTGGAGAGATTCGTCGGCAGCAACCTGTGGGTCATGGCCAGTGAGATTGACAAGCTGGTCCTGTTTGTCGCGGGCAGGCAGATAGAGGCGGATGATGTCAGGAAAGTGGTGAGCTATGTTCAGGAGGCCAATGTCTTTGAGCTGGTGGATGCCATCCTCGAGTTCCGGGGTGGCGTGGCGGAAAAGCTGGCGGAGCAGCTAATGCAGAGAGGGGCATCACCGGCCTACATTCTGGTCATGCTGACTAGGCAGGTGCGGTTTATCGTGCGGGCGAAGGAGTTGAAAAATCAGCGTCGGTCCGAGGCGGAGATTATGGGTCGGCTTGAGATGACTTCACCGTTCGTCCTGCGCCGGACCTTAGAGCAGGCCAGTCGCTATACAATGGCACGGCTGAAGGAGGTATACCACCGGCTTCTGGAAACTGACCTGTCGATTAAAACCGGAAGATATAACGCCGAGCTTGCCCTCAATATTCTGATCGCCGAGCTATGTCAGGGGACAGTGGTGAAGTCAGCATAGCCCTCGTTTGACAGCTACGAGGTCTTACGCCTAAAATCAAGTAATCAACCTTCGGTTTTTACGTCAGGAGTTATCGATGACCAGTGATGAGTTAAGGGACGCTTATCTGAATTTCTTTGCCGAGAAGGGACATGATATCATTCCCAGCGCCTCTCTCATCCCGCACGGCGACCCCACCCTCCTCTTCACCAGTGCTGGTATGGTGCAGTTTAAAGACTACTATCTGGGCAGGGCCGTCCCGCCCAACCCCCGCCTTGCCTCGTGCCAGAAGTGTTTCCGCATGACTGACATTGAGTCGGTCGGCAACGCCAGCCATCTCACCTTTTTTGAGATGCTGGGCAACTTCAGCATCGGCGACTATTTCAAGAAAGAGTCCATTGCTTGGGCCTGGGAGTTCGTCACCGAGCGCCTTAAGCTGCCCCCGGAACGGCTCTGGGCCACGATATATCTGGATGACGATGAGTCTTTCCAGTACTGGAAGGACGTTGGCGTTCCGGAAGAGAGAATCTTGAGGTTTGGCGAGAAGGACAACTTCTGGGGGCCGGCAGGGGACACTGGCCCATGCGGTCCGTGCAGCGAACTGCACTATGACTTCGGTGAGGAAGTTGGCTGCGGCAGAGCCGACTGCAAGCCGAACTGCGAGTGCGGCCGATTTTCCGAAATCTGGAACCTGGTCTTCACCCAGTACAATCAGAATGAGGACGGGAGCCGAACGCCGCTGCCCAAACCGAACATCGATACCGGCATGGGGCTGGAAAGAACGGTGGCGGCGGTCACTGGCCAGACATCTGTCTACCAGACCGAACTCTTCGCCCCGCTGCTGGAACGCGTATCGGCCTTGTGCGGTAGAAAGTACGGGGCGGATAAAGAGACCGATGTTGCCATGCGGGTGGTTGCCGAGCACGGACGCGGCATCGCATTCCTTATCGGCGACGGCGTTATCCCCAGCAACGAGGGGAGGGGATATGTACTGCGCCGATTGCTGCGCCGGGCGGCCCTCTTCGGGCGCAGGCTGGGGTTGGACAGGCCGTTCTTGGCTGATATCGCCAAGGAGACCGTTGGCCTTATGGGGCATGTCTATCCAGAGATAAAGGAAAGACAGGACTTCATCCTCAAGCTAATAGAGGTGGAGGAGGCCAGGTTCGAGGAAACGCTTAGCACTGGCTTAGAGCTTTTTGATAGTTTCGCTTCGGCTGAAGCAACTCAATGGACTAAGCCCACCATGACGCCAGCTGCAGCAACACAAGTGGGGGTCATTTCTGGGGCTGATGCTTTCAAACTCTATGATACCCATGGTTTCCCCGTGGAACTTACACGGGAGATTGCCCGCGAGCGGGGTATGACCGTGGATGAGGCCGGTTTTGAAAAGGAGATGGAAAAGCAGCGGGAGAAGGCTAGAAAAGCAGAACTGATGTCTCGCGGTAAGAAAGCGGCCTCAGAACTAGTTTCTCCGTCACGTTCTTATGGAACAACGCCGTTTGTCGGCTACCATGATTTAAAACACAAATCAGTGATTATAGATTTGCTGGTTGATGGCGGTACCGTGAGCACCGTTGAAAAGGGGCAGACTGCCAGCATCGTTCTGGAAAAGACGCCTTTCTACGGGGAGATGGGAGGACAGGTGGGCGATGCTGGCCGGATAAGCGGCGTGTCCGGGCAGTTCACCGTAACCGATACCATCAGGGTTCCGCCCGATATCATCGTTCATCAGGGAATGGTCAGCGATGGCAGCCTGGCGGTGGGCGATGAGGTCGAGGCCGAGGTTGACGAAGCCAGGCGCCTGGATATCGCGCGCAACCACACCGCCACCCACCTGCTGCAGCACGCGTTGCGCAAAGTCCTTGGGGAACACGTGCAGCAGAGAGGCTCGCTGGTGGCGCCGGATCAGTTCCGCTTTGACTTCTCCCATCTGAACGCCATGCTGAGGGAGGAGATAGATGCAGTGCAGCATCTGGTCAACGAGAAAATCCGCCAGAATTTGCCGGTCTATGATGAGGAAGTGCCCTACAAGCAGGCAATATCAGAAGGCGTTATCGCCCTGTTCGATGAGAGATACGGAGAGATGGTCAGAGTGCTGCGCATTGGTCAGCCGCCGATAAGCTCGGAACTGTGCGGCGGCACGCACGTCAGCTCTACTGGAGAAATCGGGTTCTTCCAGATAGTTGCCGAGAGCAGCATCGGCGCCGGGCTGCGCCGAATTGAGGCGGTGACGGGGAGGGGGGCAGAAGAGTTCGTGAACAAGCGTTTTGCCAGCTTGGAGCACATTGCTGGCTTATTACACACCTTGCCCGAAGAGGTCGAGGAAAAAGTTTCCAGCACTGCCA
>DUFF01000013.1 GCA_011174815.1 Dehalococcoidia bacterium
GAACGTTGAATCTTATTAAAAAGAAAAGAGAGGGATACCTGGATTAAATTCTCATCTCATATGATATTTGGTCCAAGGACTGGCGCGCCTAGAGGGATTCGAACCCACGACCCTCGGTTCCGAAGACCGATGCTCTGTCCGCTGAGCTATAGGCGCACGTACCAATTATAACTGATGAGTACGGCGTCGGCAATGATTGTTTGATTTGACTGACTTGACAACTCGTCGGGTATCTTGTTCTAATCAAGTGGAGGTAAAGTATCCATGGAAACAGGTTTGAAAGGTAAAATCGCACTGGTTACCGGCAGCGGGAGCGGTATTGGCAAGGCGATAGCTCTTGGCCTGGCCAGAGAGGGGGTGGGTATTGCGGTTAATGACGTGAATCAGCAGAATGCCGAGGGTGCGGTAGCTGAGATACGGGAAATGGGCAGCAGTGCTATGGCTGTGATGGCCAGCGTTGCCGATGAGACTGCAGTTAAAAAAATGGCCGAGCGGATAGTTGCGGAGTGGGGAGGCATTGACATCCTGGTTAACAACGCCGGCGTGACCAACCATCTGCTCATTGAAGATACGGAAGGGAAAGAATGGGAGCGGGTTCTGTCTGTCAATTTGAGCGGCGCCTTCAATTGCAGCAAGGCAGTGGTTCCCTCAATGAAGAAAAGGGGAGGCGGCAGGATCATCAATATTGTCTCGTATTCCGGGGAGAGGATGACGATGATAGGCGGCGTTTCCTATACCTCGTCCAAATCAGGCATCTGGGGACTAACCCGCCAGCTTTCCTTCGAGCTTGGACCGTATCAGATTACGGTCAATGGTATTTCTCCGGGCAATGTCATAACGCCGATGCTGAAGAGCGGCACCACGCCGGAGCGCCTGGAGGCGATGAAGAAGTGGTACCCGTTGCGCGATATGCCTACTCCGGAAGATATCGCTGATGCGGCTGTTTTCCTTGCCTCCGACCGTGCCCGGATGATTACTGGCATCAATCTGGCGGTTGACGGCGGCGTTACCGTGCCGATTGCCATCGGTGTGGATTGGGATACCTACGTCAGGGTGAAGAAAGAGGAAGTGGAAAAGATAAAGGCAAAGGCGAAACGGTGATTAATAAAATGGGGTGAGTGGAGGGATTCGAACCCTCGTTCTCCAGGGCCACAACCTGGCGCCTTAAACCTCTCGGCTACACTCACCACAGGCCAAGGCCATTATAGCGGAAAAACCGCCGTGCTTCAAATTAGCAAGTGTTCTGTGTTCGTCTGATTACTTATCAGCAAGCTGGACGATGGTCACCCCGGCGCCACCCTCGCCGTATTCACCAAGGCGGAATGATTTCACCAGTGGATGTTCCGCCAGCACCTTCTGAATGGCCCGGCGCAGCGTTCCCGTGCCCTTGCCGTGAATCACTATTACCTGAATTAAACCGGCCATGAAAGCATCGTGCAAGTACTGCTCCAGCCGAAACAGTGCTTCGTCAACCGTGAGCTGTCTAAGGCGTATTTCGTCCTGGACCTTTATCCTTTTACTTTGGTGCTCGTTCCTGCGCATAAAATCTGTGCCTTGATTGTAGCACCTAACATCATCGGGAACAAATTCCTTGTGAGTGCTGCCGTTGCAATGTTAAAATTATTGTGTACAGTTCGGGAAGGTTCTAAGAGATGCCACTGGATGCTATCATTGTCAAAGGTGCCCGCGAGCACAACCTGAAAAATATTGACGTCACCATTCCCCGCGATAAGCTGGTGGTCATCACCGGTGTCTCCGGCAGTGGTAAAAGCTCGCTGGCCTTCGATACCATCTATGCTGAGGGGCAGCGCCGCTATGTGGAGTCGCTGTCGGCGTATGCCCGCCAGTTCTTGGGCCGGATGGAGAAGCCGGACGTTGACTACATCGAGGGTCTGAGCCCCGCCATTTCCATCGACCAGAAAGGCCCGAGCAAGAACCCGCGCTCCACCGTGGGCACGGTCACCGAGGTATATGATTATCTGAGGTTGCTTTTCGCCAGGGTCGGCCATCCTCACTGCCCCAAGTGCGGACGGGAAATAACCACGCAGACGGTGCAGCAGATTGTGGATGCAGTGCAGGGGCTTCCCGAGGGCAGCCGCATCATGATTATGGCGCCGCTCATCCGCGACCGCAAGGGAGAGTACCAGCAGGTCTTTATGGATTTACGGAAGGCCGGCTATGTCCGGGTGCGGGTGGATGGTGAAATTCACGACCTTTCCGAGGAATTCCAGCTGGACAAAAACAGAAAGCACTCCATTGAGGCGGTGGTCGACCGTCTGGTGGTCGGGCAGGGGGAGCGGCAGCGCATTGCCGATTCTGTGGAGACCGCCCTCAAGCTGGGGGCAGGAGTGGTGCTGGTTTCCATTATCGATGGTGAGGAGCTGCTATTCTCCGAGCACTTCGCCTGTGTCTACGATGGCATCAGCCTCGGGGAGATAACTCCGCGCAGTTTCAGCTTTAACAGCCCGCACGGCGCCTGCCCCGAATGTACCGGACTGGGCGTCAAACTTGAAATCGACCCGGACCTGGTTATCCCCAACCGGGAATTGTCCATCGCCGGGGGGGCGATACGCCCCTGGCAGTTCCAGTCCTGGTACTTCTACCAGCTCGATTCTCTGGCCAGGCGCTACGGTTTCTCGCTGCACACCCCGGTCAAGGACGTCACCGAGAGACAGATGAAACTATTGCTTTATGGTGAGGAGGGAGAGTGGTACCGCTACCGCAACCGCTTCGGGCGCATCCGGGAGTCCTTTTCTGGCTTTGAGGGCGTGATTCCCAGGATGGAGCGCCTCTACCGTGACACCGAATCGGAAAACTCGCGGGCGGATATCGAACGCTACATGGTCTCCACGCCGTGTCCCGTCTGTCAGGGCAAGCGGCTGAAGCCGGAATCGCTGGCGGTGACCATCGGCGGGCGGAATATCACCGACGTCAGCGAGATGTCGGTGGTGCATGAGCTGGAGTGGATAGGCGAAATCAGCGGCAAGGTGCTCAGCGAGCGGGAGAAAATGATAGGTCGGGAGATTTTGAAAGAGATTGCGGCCCGCCTCGGCTTTTTGAGGGATGTGGGGCTGGAATATCTGACCATCGACCGTGCCTCTGCCACCCTGAGCGGCGGCGAAGCGCAGCGTATCCGGCTGGCCACGCAGATCGGCAGCGGACTTATGGGCGTGCTCTACATCTGCGATGAGCCCACCGTGGGGCTGCACCCTGCGGATGATGCCCGCCTCATCAATACGCTGAAGCGATTGCGCGACCTGGGCAATACGATACTGGTTGTGGAGCATGATGAAGCCATGATGCGCGCCGCTGACCACATCATTGACATGGGGCCGGGGGCAGGGGAACACGGCGGCAGGATTGTGATAACGGGCACACTGGCTGATATTAAGGCTAGTGGGGAATCGGTCACCGGTCAGTACCTCAGTGGTACCAAAAAGATCCCTTTGCCCGAGAAACGGCGTCCGGGCAACAGTGGTGAAATCACGGTCAGGGGGGCTAGGCAGAATAACCTGAAGGATATAGATGTCCACATCCCGCTGGGCAAATTCGTCGGCATTACCGGCGTCTCCGGCAGCGGCAAAAGCACCCTTGTTGACGAGATTCTGTATCGTAAGCTGGCCCAGGTTTTCTACCGGTCGAGGGAGCGGGCTGGCGATTGCGATGAAATCACCGGTATAGAGCATATCGATAAAGTGGTCAATATCGACCAGTCGCCCATCGGGCGCACACCGCGGAGCAACCCGGCCACTTACACCGGCACCTTTACCCCCATCCGCGAGCTTTTTGCCACCGTACCCGAAGCCCGGATGAGAGGTTATGCCCCCGGCCGTTTCTCTTTCAACGTGAAGGGGGGACGCTGCGAGGCCTGCCGTGGGGAGGGGTTTATCCAGATTGAGATGCAGTTCCTCCCCGATGTCACCGTTCCCTGCGAGGTATGCAAGGGCCAGCGCTATAACCGGGAGGCGCTGGAGATAAGGTTCAAGGACAAGAACATCGCCGAAGTCCTCGATATGACGGTGGAGCAGGCGCTCGCTTTCTTTACCCATTTCCCCAAGGTGAGAAACAAGCTTCAGACTTTGCGGGACGTTGGCCTTGGGTATATTCATCTTGGTCAGCCGGCGCCCACGCTTTCCGGCGGCGAGGCGCAGCGGGTGAAGCTGTCCACCGAGCTGTCACGGCGGGCTACCGGCAGAACGCTCTATATCCTTGACGAGCCGACCACCGGCCTCTCTTTTGAAGATGTTGCTGCCTTGTTGAGGGTGCTGCAACGGCTCGTCGAGGCGGGCAATACAGTGGTGGTCATCGAGCATCATCTGGATGTAATCAAGAACGCGGACCATATCATTGACCTTGGACCCGGCGCCGGGGACCTGGGGGGATACGTGGTCGCCACCGGAACTCCGGAGGAGATAGCACAGGTTAAAGGCTCAGCAACCGGGCAGTATCTGGGCAGAGTACTTCACCAAGACGTTGCGCCGGCTATGGCCGAGCCCTGAAGGGCCGAATAAATGCAGAAAACATTGGTCTCCGTTGCTGTTTCGGGGACGTAGCTATGTCGAATAGCGGGGAGACCAATTTTTTACACATTAACGCCGGCTGATTTTTCTGTTTGCTGAATTAATGGTCATGAGTGAAACAGAGAAGCCGAAGCTATTCTACGGATATGTTATCGTGGCGGCCAGCTTCGCCATACAGTGGGTTTGCGTTGGCACGCTCTTCACTTACGGCATTTTCTTCAAGCCTTTGCTTGGCGAGTTTGGCTGGTCAAGGGCGATGATCTCCGGTGCCTCTTCACTCGCTTTTCTCTTTGTTGGCTTTATGGGCGTATTTGCCGGCAGGCTTAACGACCGTTTCGGACCGAGAATCATCATGGTGGTTTCGGGCCTTTTCCTCGGCGGTGGTTACCTGCTGATGTCGCTGCTGCAGGCCCCCTGGCAGCTCTACCTGTTCTACGGTGTCATTGTCGGCACGGGCATGGCCAGCCATGACATCGTCACCTTATCCACAATCGCCCGCTGGTTCGCCCACAAACGCGGTATGATGACCGGCGTAGTCAAAGTGGGCACCGGCGCCGGGCAGCTGATGGTGCCGATGATTGCCACAGCGCTGCTCGCCGCTTATGGCTGGCGTACTTCCTATCTGGTTATCGGGGCTGCGGCCCTCATCCTGTTCGTTTTGCTGGCCCAGTTGTTTCGGCGCAATCCACAGCAAATGGGCTTGCTCCCATATGGTGCGGAAAGTATGGAGTCGGCACCATCTGCTTCAGCAGAGCAGGGCTTATCTCTCCATCAGGCAGCTCGGACGAGGCAGTTCTGGACCATCTGCCTTGCTTACTGCTCAGTCATCTACTGCCTGCTCACCATCATCATACATATTGTGCCACACGCTACTGATGCTGGCTTATCGGCGACCAGCGCCGCTGGCGTTCTGGCCACCATCGGCGGCGTGAGTATGGCCGGCAGGTTTGTTATGGGCACCGCCAGCGACAAAATTGGCTGCAAACGTGCCTGGGTTATCTGTTTTATTATTTTAATAGCCAGTTTTTTCTGGCTGCAGATTACCCAGGAACTGTGGATGTTCTACCTGTTTGCCGCAGTTTATGGCTTTGCTCACGGTGGGTTCTTCGTTCTGGTTTCGCCGATGACGGCAGAACTATTCGGGACCAGAGCGCACGGCGTTATCTTCGGGTTAATCTACTTTGCCGGTACGCTCGGGGGCACGTTGGGGCCGTTTTTGGCCGGCTATATATTTGACATAACACAGAGCTATCAGATCGCTTTCTGGGTACTGTTAGTCCTGAGTATCATCGGCCTGGCGCTTATTCTGACCATCAAGCCGGTTCTGAGCCATACAGATGGATAAACTTTTGCCAGATTGGTATTGATAGTTTGGGGCTTGAACTAGTAATATAATGAGTACAGAAAGGTGATGAGGTATGGAGCGGGAAGAAGCGCTTGATTCTATCAGGGCTAATGTGGAAAACGAAAATCTGGTCAAGCACATGCTGGCGACCGAGGCGATTATGCGGGCGCTCGCCAGGCGTTTTGACGAAGATGAAAAGGAGTGGGGTCTCACCGGCCTGCTTCATGATATCGATGTGGAGCTGACCGACAACGACATGAGCAGCCACAGTAAGCTCGGTGCCGACTTGGCACGGGAGTTGGGCGCCAGCGAATCTATGGCCCACGCCATCCTGGCTCACAATCAACGGCACGGTGCCTCTCTGGAGTCAAGGCTTGATAAGGCGCTTTTCTGCACCGATCCGCTTACCGGTCTGATTGTGGCCGCGGCACTGGTCCGCCCCGATAAGAAACTGGCTGGATTGGAAGTGAGCTCGGTAAAGAAAAGGTTCAAAGAAAAGAGCTTTGCTGCCGGAGCCAGCCGGGAACAGATTACCGGCTGCGTTGATATCGGGCTGGAACTCGATGAGTTTATCGGCCTGGGGCTGGAAGCGATGAAGGGAATTGCGGCCGACCTTGGTCTGTAATGGCTAATTGACCGAGAACGTTGAGCCTTCGCCCGTTTTGACCACGTCAATACGGGTGGGGAAGGCGTCTCTCAGTTCCTCAATGTGGGTAATGACCAGTATTTTGTCGAAGTCGTCCTGTATGGAGTTTATCGCTTCTTTCAGCTTCTCAATGCCGGAGCTGTCCTGCGTGCCAAAACCCTCATCGATAATAAGTGTGGGCAGCGGTGCTCCGGCCCGTCTGGCCAGCAGCCGGGAAAGCGCGATGCGGATGGCGAAGTTGATGCGGAAGGCCTCGCCACCGCTGAACATCTCGTAGTTCCTTGTGCCAAGCTCGTCGGAAATGGTGATATCAAGCGTTTCCACAACATCGCCTTTCTTGGTCTCCCGCTGCGTCTCGAATTTAACGTGCATCCGGTTATCCGTCATCCGTCCCAGAAGCCGGTTGGCCTCAACTTCAATTTCCGGGAGAGCCATTTCAATGAGCAATGCCTGTATGCCACCCTTGCCAAAGGCTCTGGCCAGTTCCCGGTAAATACCCTCTTCTTTTGCCGATTGTGACAACGCTTTTTCCTTGTCCTTTTTCCTTTTCTCCAGTTCATCGCAACGCTGTAGCTTGGCTTTGACGTTCCATAATGTTTCCTGGGCCCCTTTTTGCTGCTGCTCTATCTCCTGGTACGCACTTTCTGCATCGGCCATTTCGACGGCGAGCCGGGGCAGGGCCTCTAGCTCAGCGGCCAGCTCCTCCCTTTTCTGATTATCGGCTGCCATGCCCTTTAGCAGTTCCTGTGCATGCGTCTCCGCCTGCGACATCGATTCTTTCTCCTGAGCAATGAGTCGGTCGGCTTCTTCCAGTTTCCGCATCGGGGTTTCGTATTGTTCCAGTTCCAGCAGGTTTTGCCTTAACTGTTCATGCTGTCCCGCGTCATAGTCGAGCCTGGCCAGCTGCCCTTCAATCTCCTGCAGTGCCATTTGCTCCTGACTGGCGAATTCCTTCTTCGCCAGTTGCTCTTCAATCTCGGACAATCGACTCCTCTCCATGGCTAATTGCTTTTTCGCGTCGGCAGCTTCGTTGGCCTCC
>DUFF01000014.1 GCA_011174815.1 Dehalococcoidia bacterium
AGCCCTGGCGAAAAGACCTGGCATGCCCCTGAATGAATCGTGACCCTTGCTCTCCGGATAATCCAGTGAGACTATCATACAGTGGACTTCTTTGCCGATTTCATGTGCTCTGTCCGGTAGAAGAAGTCCATTGGTGATCACGGTCGTCATCATTCCGTTTTCGCGGGAAGAACGACAGAGCCGGCCAAGGTCCTGGCGCAGGAGGGGCTCTCCACCCCATATCGAATTTGCTACAAATCCCGTATCCTTCGCGCCCCGATAGAGCCGTTCGATCACGCTCGTTTCAAGCTCGTCTGATTTATTATCACGCCAAAGACATGTCGGGCAATTGCAATTGCACCGTCCTGTGACCAGATGTGAGATAAAGAACGGACCCCGCCTGCCCAATCGACTTGCCAGCAGAGTTCTAGTAAAGCGGGCGATCTCGCTCCAACGCCATGTTGCTCCCGAGTCTCGTTGCTTTTCCGGCACGGCACGGATTACCCCTCTGATATATGAAAATGAAAGCTTCCTGGCAACGACATATTTTCCCGGAGGGTTGCCCCTTAAGTATCGTCTGCGCTGGAGAGTTTCACTTCCGTGTTCGGGATGGGAACGGGTGGGTCCACTCCGCTAAAGTCACCAGGAAGCTCTCTGATTAAGTATAGCCTATTCCAGAAAGAATATGCAAGTTTGGGGGTTGTCTTTAAGAGACCGATTTGCTGCATTCCTGTGGTATAATAGGTCTAAAGTCTCATAGAGAGGAGATTTGTTCTCATGGACTGGGGGATGCAAAACCGCTTGGCACAATTAATTCAAGCGGATGGCCGCTGTTTGTTCCTGCCCGTGGACCACGGGTATTTTCAGGGTCCGGTCAGAAAATTAGAGAACCCCCGTAAAACTCTCGAACCTCTTCTCCCTTACACCGATGCCATTTTCATTACCCGGGGAGTTTTAAGGTCATGTGTAGACCCCGGCAAGGCGAAACCAATTATCCTTAGAGTGTCTGGCGGCACCAGCGTAGCGGGAAAGGACCTGGCTCACGAAGGGATAACTACCTCTATGGAGGAAGCCATCCGGCTCAATGCCTGTGCCGTGGGCATCTCTATCTTCGTCGGGACTGACTATGAGCATGATTCTTTGCTGAATCTGTCCAGGCTTGTTGATGAAGGGGAAAAATATGGCATCCCGGTAATGGCAGTTACCGCTGTGGGCAGAGAACTGGAGAAGCGTGATGACCGCTATCTTGCCCTCTCCTGCCGTATTGCTGCTGAACTGGGCGCTCGGGTAGTAAAGACCTATTACTGTGAAGGATTCGAGAAGGTTACCAAGGGCTGCCCCGTTCCCATAGTCATTGCTGGCGGACCCAAGGCAAATGCAGAATATGAGGTACTTCAATTTGTTTATGACGGCATTCGAAAGGGTGCCATAGGTGTAAATCTGGGGAGAAACATCTGGCAAAATGAGCACCCCGTGGCTATGATAAAAGCCCTACGCGCCATTATCCATGACAACGCTACTCCTGAGCAGGCCCAGAAACTATACGATAGTGTGAAAAGTGGGAAGGAATAACAATGTAGGGTTTGGGCGGACTCCAGGTTCATTTACGCGGCTGTTAGCTGACATTCACTTGCCTCCTATTTTGCTTGTGACACTGAAAGGGGGCACTTGACCGATTCTATAGTGGGAGGTGATGCTTATGGGAAAGCGAAGCCAGCTTCTTCGCCTCCGGGCAGCGGAGAGGCGGGTCTCATGTCAAGTGCCCGAAATTCAAGGAGGAGCTGAGTAAATTGAAAAAGTTGAATGCCGCCGCCGTCCTGATGTGCATCATTGGAGCATTTGGTGTATTTCAATTCGTCTGGGGAATTGCAGCCACCGAAAGTTTCACTCAAATGTGGGCGGAAATGATGGGAACAACTGCCAGTGAGTCAGCAGTTCTGACGTTGGCGGTCAAGTTCTATGCCGTATATCATTTCATTGCTCTGGCCTTGTTAGCCGTGGTTGCTGTGATTCCACTCAGGAGAGCAGAGAAGTGGGCCTGGTTCTCAATCCTCGTTTTTGGCGGGATTGGTCTGGGCTTCGGCATCGCCCTCTGGGCTCCGTATGCACCTTTTATGTATGCTTTCTTTGCGATGTGGATAGCGGCATTGGCACTTTCCGCTAAGCCGTGCCTTGGCAAGAAAGAATAGATGCTGTGGAACGCTAAAAGAAAGGAGGAGAGGTGATGAAAGTAATGGTGCGGACTATCATGGAAGCAGTCCCTGGTAAAATGACAGAGGCGTTGGAGCTTGAAAAAAAGCACATGGCTATCGCGAATCGTGTATTAGGGATATCCGGGAAGTGCTACCGCCCCCTTAGCGGCGGAGGCGATACCATGAACACCATCATTTCCGAAGGTGAGTTCGATAGCCTTGCTGCGTTTGAAGCCCACCCCCAGAAGATGGGTGCTGATCCGGAGATGCAGGCGCTCATGCCGAAGTTCGAGGAACTCATCGAGAGTATGGAAGTCGAGTTCTACATGCCAGTGCCATAGGAGCATGTTTATATAACCACGGTTTCGACAGTTCCCCGATAGGGGGGAACGGTGTTAGTTTAGCTTGTGCAAGGAGGCAATGCCTATGGGAGAACAAAGTAGCCCCTTTGCCTTCGGGTAGCGGAGGGGTTGGTCTCATTCTAAGTGCCCGAAATCTAAAAAAGGAGAATATAATGAAAGTAATAATGCGCACCACTGTGAAAATCGTTCCTGGAAAGATGGCAGAGTATATGGAGGTTGACAAAAAAGGCGAAGCTATCGCAATTCGGGCAGGAGGGTCTCCCTGGAAGCGCTACGGCTGCCTTAGTGGCGACTCTTCGCACACCCTCGTTTATGACACCGAGTTCGATAGCCTGGCGGCAATGGAAGCTTTTTTGGAGAAGATGTTCGCAGACCCGGAGAGGCAGCAGCTCATTGCGAAGTCAGACGCCTGCATCGTGAGCCACGAGAATGAGTTGTTGATGCCGATGCCCATGCACTAGGAACAGCCCGAAACAGCGGTAGAAAAGAAATTGAAGAGTACCCTGCTGGGGGAAAACTGCCATGCGCGTAGCTATGTATTACAGTAATCAAGATGTGCGGCTGGAGGAGATGCCCACACCGCAGATTGGCCCCGGCGAGGTACTGATGCGGGTGGAGGCCAGCGGCATCTGTGGCACCGATTTGCTGGAGTGGTATCGCCTCCACAAAGCACCTTTAGTCTTGGGTCATGAAGTTGCCGGCGTGGTTGCGGCTGTTGGGGAGGGGGTGGAACATTATAAGGTAGGTGACCGGATCTGTGCTGCTCATCATGTTCCCTGTAACAAGTGCCACTATTGTCTCAGCGGGCACCACACCGTTTGCGATACCCTGCGTCAGACGAACTTCGATCCCGGCGGCTTTGCCGAATATCTGCGGCTGCCGAGCATCAATGTCGACCAGGGCATATTCCCCTTACCCGACGGAGTATCTTTTGAGGAAGCGACCTTTGTCGAGCCGC
>DUFF01000015.1 GCA_011174815.1 Dehalococcoidia bacterium
AACCTGGCAGAGAAGTATCAACTACCGGTGATAATTCTGACTGACCAGCATCTGGCAAGCTCCTATGCCACGGTTGACCCCTTTGACCTGTCGCAGGTAACCATTGACCGCGGCCTCCTGTTTTCAGAGAAAAAGGATGAGCACCTGGAGTACAAGAGGCACAGGATAACCCAGTCCGGCATTTCACCGCGGGCGTTTCCAGGACTGGGCCAGGCCTTGGTAGTCACTGACAGTGATGAGCACGATGAGGAAGGGCACCTCACGGAAGATGCTGAGGAGAGGACATCACAGGTGCAGAAAAGGCTGCGCAAGCTTTTTTCTCTGAAACAAGAAATCAGCATGCCCTGGCAGTACGGGCCCAAAAAGGCTGAGACAACATTAATTGGCTGGGGCAGCACCTACGGGGCAATACATGAAGCTGTGGATATTCTGCACAGGGAGGGGGCCAGCATCAACATGCTTCACCTGAACGAGCTCTGGCCCTTGCCGGCGGAGGCCGTTACCGATGTCGTCAGTAAGGCCCACAACAGCTACATCATCGAAAACAATGCTACCGGACAGCTTGCCCGCCTGATAAAAGCAGAAACCGGATGCGACGTTAGTGGGTGGATTCTGAAGTATGACGGACGGCCCTTTACTCCGGCTTATATTGCGGAAGCAGTGAGAAAGGAGGGATGCTAGACATGGTTACTGTGTCTGATTATGCCGGACTCAAGCCGGCGTGGTGCCCGGGCTGCGGCAACTTCGGCATCCTGAAGGCGCTGAATAAAGCTCTGGTTGAGCTGGAAATTGAGCCTCATCGGGTGCTGCTGGTCTCCGGTATCGGGCAGGCTGGCAAGCTGCCTCACTATACGAAGGGCAATGTATTCAACTCCCTTCACGGCCGGCCAGTTCCCCCGGCCATTGGCGCCAAGATAGCGAATCCTGACCTGGTGGTTATCGCCATTAGCGGCGATGGGGATGGCTATGGTGAGGGAGGCAATCACTTTATCCATGCCGCCAGACGCAATCATGATATTACCTATCTGATGCACAACAACCAGGTCTACGGGCTCACCAAGGGACAGGCATCACCCACCAGCGATGCCGGTTTTGTTACCAAGACCACGCTGTATGGGGCGGTAAGCCCGGTGAACCCCATATCCATGGCGATAGTCTGCGGTGCCAGCTTTGTCGGTAGAAGCTTCGCCGAGGATGTAGACCATCTTTCCAACCTCATAAAAAAGGGTATTACTCATCGGGGATTCGCCCTCATCGATATTCTGCAACCCTGCGTTTCATTTAATCATAAGAATACCTTCCAGTGGTATCGTGAACGGGTCTATAAGCTGGGGGGTGAAGACGGCTACGACCCGGGTGATAAGAAGGCAGCCCTGGAAAAGGCGCTGGAGTGGGGAGAAAGAATCCCGATTGGCATTATCTACAGGAAAGAACTGCCGGCTTACGAAGACCAGCTACCGGCACTGAGCAAGGGACCGCTGGTGCGTCAGGGGATTGAGCCGGCTCGAGTTGAAGAACTCTTTGCTGAATTCAGATGAGCCGAATAGAGATTAGATAGCTGAAGACGCAAAGGCGGCACTGGCTGGATTGCCCCTCAAGAGCCTAATTTTTCCCCGAAGACTTTACCATAGTCATGGCAGGCACGCATACCTTCACCAGCTTCTCCATGGACTTCACCGGCGATATAGTGGGGAAGTTCCTGCTCTCTTCTCCCGGGTTCTTCCAGCAGAGCTTCCATCAGATTCAGTGGCCCGAGCTCAAAAGGCTCCATTCTGTACACATATTGTATGGTGTCAAAAATTATGGCCGGCGCACTGCCATCGTGTGTGTACGAGCCAAAAGCGCCGCCGAGCTTTCCTTCAAGGTCTACCTCCCGTGCCAAGAGGAGGAAAGCCTTCATCGGCCCGGCGATATCCCTGAACTGTGTGGGAGAGCCGAATATGTAGCCATCATATCCCGCTACCTCATCAGGCTTCTCGATATCGGCAACATTTTTGACAACTGCCTCGTGTCCGCTCATTCGTATCCCCTCGGCGATATACTGTGCCATCTTTTCTGTCCGACCGGTACTGCTGAAATAAGCAATTAGAACTTTCTTCATAATTCACCCCTCAGTCACGGTTTTTACTGATGATTCCATAATCAACTTTATCCTGCCGCATCCATATTAACATTGCTTTGTTCTATATGATTTTACCATAACCCGCGTCCAGCCATGGTTTTTAACTATCTTGCTGTGTGTTTTGCTTTCTGAAAAATAAGACGTTTGTAGCCAGAAGCAGTAAAGGCGAGGGCAAGGGATGTTTGACTCTCGGAGGGACAAACGGAGGCTGGTCATAGTCTGGCTTTGATAACCGGTGACCTGTGCCGGATGTTCCTAGTGTTAACTAGCGCAGGTATTATCGTTTTTGCACCCGGTTTCCTGATATAGTGGCACGAATCGGCAAGGATACACTTTGACAAGCGGGTAACTCTCGCAGTGTCAAGGAAATGAAAGTACTATCACGTGCCGTTACAAATTACCTATTGATAAACGGGTTGTAAGAATGCAAAATGGAATAGCTGTAGCAAAGGCATCAGAGCCATAGCAATTAAGAGGCCCCGACCTGCAGCCAGCAACTGTCCAGTCAGGGCCCAGAACGAACAGGGGATTGTACCCATGCTCGTGTTTAATTCTAATACAAAAAAGAATAGATTTGTCAAGACTAAAAGCACCAATTTTATTAAAATAACAGTATCTGGTTTGGCTGTGGCTTCGCTTCTAGTCCTCGGCATCTTTTCACAGATTATGCCGGCAAGCACCGATCCAGCAGTCACAGATACCGCCTCTTTACATGATACTTCACAGGTTAATGCCAATTCTTCTTTCAGCAACGTGGCCAGCCGGGATGATCAGGCAGGATATATAGATACCATTGCTACTAAATGGGAACCGGGGGAACCCTGCCTGCCTGACTCTGCCGTTATCGCTAGTCCGCTAGTGTACACCACTACTTATAAGCCGGTTTATGAGAGGGAGCCGCTTGAGTTTGTTCTTTCGGCTACTGATTCTGACGGTGACCAGTTAGTTTATTCCGCTTCCAATCTGCCTGAAGGGGCAAGCTTTGACGCCGAAACCCGAACCTTCTCGTGGATACCACGCTACGACCAGGCGGGCGTCTACACGGTTCACTTTGAGGTGTCTGATGGTGTATACAACGATGAAGAGGAGGTTACCATCACCGTAGTCCAGCTCCATGAGGATTGGGATGTCAATGGTGATGGTTCTGCCAATGTCCTGGATATGGTGCTCATAGGGCAGCACTGGGGTGAGGCTGGTCTAACCGGCTGGATACCGGAGGATGCCAATGAGGACGGAGAAATCAACGTGCTGGATATAATCATAATCGGACAAAATTGGACAGGATAGGAGGTACAGAATGAGAAACCTGTTCCGTTTATTGGGAATTACGGTCATCCTTTTTACTCTTGGCTTACTTCCCTTCAGCTTGGCATCTGCCCAGGAGACCACCGAGGTAAGTGTTTCCGCGCCGAGCGAGGTCAACTCGGGGGAACAATTCACCGTTGACATTGTGGTGAACCCCGCTGCGGCGATAGCTGGTGTCCAGTTCGACCTTGCCTTTGACCCGTCACTGGTTACTGTGGACAGTGTTGCCGAGGGAAATCTGCTGTCGCAGAATGGAGCGTCCACTTATTTCAGTCCGGGAGCGATAGACAATGTAGCGGGAACTATCACCGGGGTAGCTGGTGCCATTACGACGCCAGGGCAGACAGTATCCACCGCCGGGACATTTGCCACCATTACCCTGACCGCGGGAGATGGGGGTGGAAATTGTTCTCTCACCCTATCCGGAGTAGTCGTGGGGGATATTAATGGGCAGTCTGTACCGGTAAGCGTGGTCAGTGGCCAGGTCGCAATTAATCAGCCGCCGCTGCTCGATCCAATTGGTGAAAAGTCCGTCAACGAAAGTGAGTTGCTCGTCTTCACTATTTCAGCTACAGATCCTGAAGGTGACCAGTTGACCTATTCCGCTTCCAATCTGCCCGAGGGGGCAAGCTTTAACGCCAACAACCGGCGCTTCTCGTGGACGCCGCGCTACGACCAGGCGGGCGTCTACACGGTCCGCTTTGAGGTATCCGATGGTGTGCTCACCGATGAAGAGGACGTTACCATTACCGTGGTGCAGCTTTATGAGGACTGGGACGTCAACGGTGATGGTTCTTCCAATGTGCTGGATATGGTGCTCATAGGACAGCACTGGGGTGAAACCGGCCTGACTGGCTGGATACCGGAAGATGCCAATGAGGATGGAAAAATCGACGTGCTGGATATGATTGTAATCGGACAAAATTGGACAGGATAAGAACCATAGCATGAGAAACATCCGCCGCTACTTAAGAGCTCTTACCGTCTTTATTTTGCTTATTTCTGCATTACTTCCTTTCAGCCTGGCGTCGGCGCAGGAGGTCACTGAGGTCAGTGTTTCCGCGCCGGGCGAGGTCAACTCGGGGGAACAATTCACCGTTGACATTGTGGTGAACCCCGCTACGGCGATAGCTGGTGTCCAGTTTGACCTTGCCTTTGACCCGTCGCTGGTTACTGTGGACAGCGTTGCCGAGGGGGATTTGTTATCGCAGAATGGAGCGTCCACTTATTTCAGCCCGGGAACGACAGACAATGTAGCCGGGACCGTCACCGGGGTAGCCGGCGCCATTACCACGCCGGGGCAGGTGGTATCCACCGCCGGTACATTTGCCACCATCACCATGACCGCGGGAGATGGTGGTGGGACTTGTACTCTCACCCTGTCTGAAGTGGTGGTGGGGGATATAGATGGGCAGTCTGTACCGGTAAGCGTGGTTAGTGGTCAGGTCATCATTAATCAGACTTCCCCGCCATCTACAGGAGGTGGGGGCAGTGGTGGCGGCGGTGGAGGAGGGGGTGGAGCGCCAGGCTTCACTCCTGTAATGGATTACACTACCCTTGATGGAAAGTTCACCGATGACATTACGGCTGAAAGTGTAGATGGCAGGGTTGCTCTTTATATAGCTGAAAACACCATCGGTCTGAACCGCTACGGCTCGCGGCTGCGCAGCATCACCATAATGAAAAGCGACAGCTATCCTGAGCCACCTGAGAACTACATAATTATTCCTCCCGTTTACCATATAACACCTGACGGGGCAACATTTGAGCCGCCCGTTGACCTTACCATCGAGTATGATGGCTCGCTGGTACCGGGGCTGCTTGCGAAAAAAAACTTGGTGGTGGCTACCTGTGACACCAGCAACAACGAGTGGGAGATACTGGAGAGCATCGTTGACTCGGAAAAAGGCACCATCAAGGGCAAGGTCAGTCACTTTAGTTTATTTGCCGTACTGGCACCGACCCATCCCGCCCATTTTGTCATAACCAGCCTGTCGGTAGCCCCTGGTGAAGTATATCCAGGAGATGAAGTAAGCATCAGCGCCATAGTTACTAACACCGGCAGCCTTACCGGGACTCAGAAAATAAGCCTAGTCGTGGATGCTGAAATTGCTGAGACCAGAGAAGTCACCCTGGATGGTGGCGACAATGCGCTGGTTAACTTTACCCTGACCGCAGACACGGTAGGCAAACATTTGGTAGAGCTGGGTGAGTTACAGAACACTTTCACCGTCAACGAACCAGAAGCATCGACTGAGTTCATTACCAGCAATCTGGAAATAGACCCAATTGAGGTCACTACAGGGGAAAGCGTAACTATAAGTGTTCTTGTCAGTAATACGGGTGACCTACCCGGAAGCTATGAAGTAAGTCTGCTTATAGATGAGTATGTAGTCCAGACGGAGGAAATCGCTTTAAATGGCGGCGATAGTGAGCATGTTAGCTTTCAGGTTCCCACAGACACCGCTGGGGAATACAAGGTAACTATCGATGGCCTGTCAGGAAGCTATGTTGTCAAAGCACCATTTGCAATAGAAGATGAAACTAATGAAAATCTGGAAATGAATATCTTTGATGTTGTTCCTCTCTATAATCCGGACAATGGCAAATTGGTTGCCGCAAAGATAGTGTACGAGTTGAATAAAGGTTACGATGTGATTTCGGAAGAGCAGTTACGGCTCAATGTATTTCGGGAAGAAGTGCTTTTAGAAGTAATCCCGCTGCTGAAGTTAAGCCAAATCCAGCCGGATGGTAAGACCGGTGAAGTATATTATGTGCCATCACAGGGATGGCAAGCAGGCACATACAGCTTTCAGGCTGAATATGGAACAGAAGGCGAAGGTTTAATACAACTGACACAACAGGAATATCTCAACGTAACACCTGAACAAACAACGAAGATAGTAAGCTGGGCAACTTTATTATTGTTGATCGGCTTCGGGCTCATCGCCGCAGTCGTTACGTTGGCCATAGTGCTCTTCCGGCGACGTGATATGCTAAGAAGTTAATAAACCTTTTATCGCTGAGACACGACACGTACCGTCATTTCGTTAAATTATTTGGATAATCTCCATTAAAGTTGCCGTGCACCGTAAAAGAATCTCGGCGGCTGGAGCTCATGCCAGACCTCATCAGAAAAGGCCAACTCCTCTTCGGTTAGTTTGAACTCCAAGCTCCGAGGTCTTCCTCAAATGTTACAAATCCCTTTCCTCCTCCAAATGGTAGAAGTTTTTTATTCCAACGCTGTTTTATTCTATAATTGAATGATACCAAGAAAACAGGGAAGGCAGTTATATCCAGCATGCCGGGAAAATTTGGTGTTGCTGTCATCGGACTGGGCAGAATAGGCGAGAGCCACCTGGATGGTATCCGACAGAACCCCGATAAAGCATTTACTGCGGCTATGGTCGATATCGATGCCGCCAAGCAATCGGCAGCCAGCCACCATCCGGTAACGCTGAATTTATAAATTGTGCCAGAGGAGGACGTATGAAGACCCGCTCCACCGTACTGGAAGGTATCAAGAAGATAAACCTGATTGAGAGGGATATTAAGCCGGCACCGGATCAGGTTCTGGTCAAGACTCACTCAGCATCAATCTGTCTGGCCGACGTGCAACTGTATCGCAAGGGATACTACTTCCACGCCAAGCGCCATGAGAAGCCCCAATACCCCATGTTTTTGGGGCATGAAGCCGGTGGCACTGTGGTCGCCGTCGGCTCCAGGGTCCATGAGTACAAGGAAGGCGACCGGGTTATCCTGATGCACAGCCCCCGCGTTTCCGGAAATATAACCCCGGGAGGTATGTCTGACTACTGGGTGGCACACCCAATGGATGTGGTGCCTGTTCCTGAGGAAATGGATATGGACTTGGCATCGCTGGGGGAAACCGTCTGCCCGTTCGTCTCCGTTGTCTTCCGTTCCGGCATCAAGCTCGGCGATACCGTAGCCGTCACCGGCGCCAACTTCATCGGTCAGATTATTGCTCAGGGCTTGAAGAAAAGCGGCGCCCTTTCCGTCACCGTCATTGATACCCGTGATTTTCGCCTCGATATGGCGAAGAAACTCGGCGCCGACAATGTTATTAACTCCGCTAAAGTGAATGCCTATGACGTAGCCATGGAGCTGACCAAGGGCAAAGGGTTTGACCTGGTGGCGCAGACCGCGGCCTATGTTGACCCCACCGTAGAGGAGTACATGAATCTGGCCACCAACATTGTAAAGCCAATGGGTATCATAGTTTTCCAGGGCGACTTCCTCCACTCGATAACGATAGACAATTTTCAGCGCTGGCACCACGAATCGCTTGACATACGCTCCGTTGCCTTCCGCCACTACACGCCCCAGCAAATCCAGGTCTGGACTCCGGACTGCCTGAAGGTCATGCAGCACGGGCTGATACAGATAAAGCCGCTGGTAACCTCTACCTTTCCGCTGGAGAAGGTGGCCGAAGCCTTCCGGCTGGTCGATGAAGACCCGGACCAGCTGAAAGTGGTGCTCAAGCCATAATCACAAGCCCTTGGCGAGGGGGGTATATGAGATTCAAAGATAAAGTAGCTGTTATATCCGGCGGTGCCGTCGGGCTGGGGAGGGCCATCTCACTCGGCTTTGGCCGGGAGGGGGCTGCAGTCTATATCTGTGATATTGACCTGAAGAAGGCGACCAGGACAGCGGATGGCATCTCCTCTCAGGGAGGCAGGGCTGCAGTGTTGAAAGTGGACGTGTCCCGCCGACTGGAAATAGATAGTGCGGTTAACGAGGTGATAAAACGGGAGCAGAAAATCGATATCTTGGTAAACAACGTCGGCTGGACCGACACCCTTCCCTTTCTGGAGACCGATGAAATGCGCTGGCGTCGCGTAATTGATATGAACCTTATCTGTACCATGAATTTCTGCCACGTTGTGCTACCTCACATGATAAAGAGAAAGTACGGAAGAATCGTTAACATTGCCTCCATCGCCGGCCGGCAGGCCCGGCCCTTAGCCGTGGCCTACGGTGCTGCCAAGGCGGGCGTTATTTCGGTAACGAAATCTCTGGCCGTGGCCATGGCGCCCCATAACATCAGGGTCAACTGCGTGGCCCCAGGTGTGATGGACACGCCGCTGCTCAAGAAACTCAGCCCTGACCATATTCGGCCTATTCTGGCACAAGTAGCACTGCAGAGGGCAGCGCAGCCGGAAGAGGTGGCGGAAGCGGTACTGTTTCTGGCCTCCGATGAGGCGTCATATGTCGTAGGGCAGACGCTGACCGTGGACGGCGGTAACGAGATGCTTTAAATTATAAATTCAGTCCGCAAAGCCTTGACATCGTAATCCTTGTAATTTAATATAAACTAGCCATATTGTGGAGGTTATGTCCATATAATGGACATTACTCGCAGAAAACCATCCAATACCACCAGCCCCGTGAGCTCGTTGCTGAAAGCGGTCTCGATTCTGCAATGCTTTTCCTATGATGAGCCTGAGCTGGGCATTTCTGATGTTGTTCGGAAGGTTGAAAGGCCCAGAACCACGGTGCACCGCATACTGTCAACTTTGCTTCGCGTGGGATTATTGATTCGTCAAAATAATACCGGTAAATACCGCATTGGCCCTGCCCTATACACCATGGGCAGCCTGTACCTGGTTACCACTGATATTCTGGCCGCGGCTGAGCCGGTTACGGAACTGCTTAACGAACTTACCGGTGAGGCCATTAAGATATCCGTTTTCGATAGAGGTAACGTTATCGTAATTAAGAAAGAGGAGTCCAGGCATTCGTTCCGGTACCAGCATGCTGTGGGCTCGATACTGCCCGCCTACGCATCCGGCATGGGCAAGGCTTTCCTGAGTGAACTGTCTGATATTGAGCTGGAGAGTTTATACCCCAGCGAGATATTGAAACCATTGACCAGAAAGACGATTGCTACCAAGACAGAGTTAAAAGAGGAACTGAAACAGGTGCGAAGCCGGGGATTCTCGGTTGACGTGGAGGGAAACACGGAAGGATTATCTGGTGTGGGCTGTGTTATCCGGGATGCTACCGGCAAGGTGGCCGCCGCCATGTCAATCGGCGTATACGCACACACCTTTACCGAGGAAAGAATGCTTCAGCTGGGAACATTGAACAAGATTGGCGCCACCCTTATTAGCTACCGGCTTGGCTACCAGGACCCGAATAACGTGGTCCGTAGCCTGGAAGAAATACGTGCCTGGTGGAAGAACAGCCAAAGACAAAAACCGTCATAAACATAAACAAATTGAGCAGAGGGGGTGATTGTTTTCAGAAAGCAGTCAGCGTAATGTCATTGGCAGGTAATTATAGAAGGAGGTAAGTTAATGAAAAAGAAAGGAATTCTGCTGGCGCTAGTTATTGTATTGGCAGTAAGCTTGGTTGTTGCCTGCGCGGCCCCGGCTCCAGCCCCCGCACCAGCACCGTCCCCAGCACCGGCCCCGGCACCAGCACCGGCCCCGGCACCAGCACCAGCACCAGCACCGGCACCAGCACCATCTCCAGCCCCAGCCCCAGCTCAACCGCCGGCACCTATTAAATGGACCGGACAGCATATTAATCCTGCCGGTCAGGCAATGTATGAAGGTTTTGCCAGGTTCTGCAGCAAGGTTACTGACGCTACCGGCGGCAATTGGGTTCTGGAGCCCCATCCCGGCGGCGCCATTGTTCCCGCCTCTGACGAGGTCTACGCGGTGGATACCGGCACTCTGGATTTCAGCTACGATGCCACATCCTGGTGGCGGGAGAGATTCCCCGCCGCTGGCCTTTTCAACTTCTATGTCGGTGGCCTTTCGCCAATGGCGATGCTTTTCTGGATGCACGATGAAGGTACGGAGATGCTCCAGGAGATGCTTGACGGCGCTGACATGAACGTGAAAGTCGTCCCCGGCTGGACGGGGACGCCAGAAATCTTCCTGAGCTCTACGGTATCTTTGAATACGCCCGACGACCTGGAGGGCATCAAGATGAGGACCGCCGGTGATGACGGCGAAATTTTCTCCAGAATGGGCGTCTCGGTTATGTCAGTTCCCGGTGGCGAACTCTATGAGGCAGTGCAGCGCGGCGTGGTGGACTGCTTCCAGTTCAGCTCACCGGCGGTGGACTACACCATCGCCAGCTATGAGATTATCGACTACATGTACCTTTCGGCTGCCCGCCAGCCCTGCGAGTACCTCACCTACTCGGTGAACAAGGACAAGTGGGCCGAGCTGCCACCCGAATACCAGAAGATATTCCAGGCGGTGGCTTGGCAGGAGTGCATTGACTACCTGTCTGAAATCACCAGAAAGGACATAGAGGCCATCGCCTTCTACATGGACTATGGCACCACCGTTGAACCTGCCTCTCAGTCCATCATCGATGCGCTTATGGTCGAAGCGGAGAAGTACTACGACGAGAAGGCGGCCGAAGATGCCTTCTATGCCAAGGTGCTTGAATCAGCCCGCTCCTTCAAGAAGGGCATGGAGGACACCTATCCCGGCCTGTTCTAGTATTGATTTTGCTCCCCTCCTCCCCTATAATTTCGGCGGAGGAGGGGAGCTCCTCCAAGCATTATTCGGCATGAAAAAGATAGTACACATTATTGACACCATCAGTGACCGCACCGGCAAGACCGCCTGCTGGCTGGCGGCTATTCTGGTCGGCCTCATCTCGCTTGAAGTAATCATGCGCTATGTCTTCAATGACCCCACCATGTGGAATTACGAAACGAGCATGATGATTGGTGGGGGTCTTTATGCCGTGGGCTGGGCATATGCCATGCGCCATCACTCCCATGTCAGAATCGATGTAATATATGCCCGCCTTTCCCCCCGAGTCAGGGCCGGCATTGATACTTTCGGTTATTTATTGCTTTTCCTTCCTTTAATGGCCATGTTCGTCAGCAGTTCCATCGCCTGGACGGTAACCAGCTGGAAAGTGGCCGAAAAGTCGGTTGAGACGTACTGGTACCCGATAATGGGCCCCTTCCGCACCTGGGTAGCCATTGGTTTCATACTTTTCTTCCTTCAGGGCACTGCCCAATTTGTCCGCGATGTTTATTACTTCGTGAAGGGAAAAGCCTATGATTGAATTAAGCCCAGAGCTGATTGCCGGACTTATGCTGGGCGGTGTCTTCATTGGCGTCCTGACCGGATATCCACTGGCGATTGTCATCGGCTTTCTGGGCTTGATCTTCGGCTTCTTGCGGTTTGGCTTCAACGTAGGCGAAGTACTCTACCCACGTGCGGTGAGCGGCGTCCTGATGAACTATCCTCTCCTGGCCGCTCCCCTCTTCATCTTCATGGGGCTCATGCTGGAGCGTTCTGGCATCGCGGAAAGGCTGTATGATGCGCTCTACATTTGGCTGGGCGGCCTCCGTGGTGGCTTGGCCATAGTTACCGTATTGATTGGCACCATCATGGCCGCCTGCGTGGGCATCATCGCGGCCTCAATTACCATGCTTGCCGTAGTCGCTCTGCCCTCTATGATTAAACGTGGGTATGACCGTAGTCTGGCCAGCGGCTCAATTTGTGCTGGTGGCACGCTGGGCATTCTCATTCCGCCCAGCATCATGCTTGTTCTTTATGGGCCAATGGCCTCTCTCTCCGTGGGCAGGCTCTTCTTCGGTGCCTTTATCCCGGGTTTCATCCTGTCCGGCCTGTATATCAGCTACATCGCTATTAGAAGTTTGCTGCAGCCAGACATAGCCCCGCCGGTACCTCTGGAACAGAGGAGGGTCTCTTTCCTGAAAAAGTCGTGGATGCTGGCTACTTCTCTGCTGCCGGCAGCATTCCTTGTCCTCTCCGTGCTGGGCACCATTTTCTTCGGCATCGCACCTCCCACCGAAGCCGCTTCGATCGGTGGCCTTGCCTCGGTAATACTGGTCATTGCCTACCGCCGTTTCAACTGGCGCGTCCTGTATGAAGTCTCACTGGAGACCCTCAGACTTACCGGCTTTATCATCCTCATTGTGTCTATGGCATTTGCCTTCGTCGGTGTCTTTATTGGCGCTGGCGGCGATAAGGTAGTGACCGAGGTGATACTGAGCACCCCGGGTGGCAGGTGGGGCGCCTTTGCCGTTATCATGTTCATCTGCTTCATTCTCGGCATGTTCATCGACTGGATTGGCATCGTTTTCATCATGGTGCCCATAATAACCCCCATCGGTTATGCGCTGGAGTTTGACCCCATCTGGTTTGCCATCATGGTCTGCGTGAACCTTCAGATGTCATTCATGACGCCGCCCTTTGCCATGGCCATCTTCATTGTGCGCGGTGCGGCGCCGAAAGAAGCCGGGCTGACCATGGCGGAGGTAATCAAGGGGGTAATCCCCTTCGTTATCCTGATTATGGTCGGCATTATGCTCTGCGCTTTCTTCCCTGAGCTTGTCCTATGGCTGCCAGGCCAGATGATAAGATAGGCTGGCCAGTTTTTCTGGCCTGAAAAACCCGTTTTACGATAACTGCTTTTATTATTTCAGTTACTTTTCCACCATAGCCACCGCCCGCACCCATCCGCCGCTTGCCCTTTCGATTTTTATGGGAAAGGCAAAGACAAGAAAGCCGTAAGGCCTCGGAATTTTGTCCAGATTGCACAGTTTCTCCATGTGGCAGTACTCCTTTTCCTTCCCGGCATAGTGGGCGGCCCATAGCCGGCCCCGGATGCCCTGCTTGAACTCCGCTACCAGCACGTCAAGCGAGGCATCCCATCCCCAGGCATCCGTGCCCATAACCTTGATTCCCTGGTCGATTAGCCAGAGTGTTGCTTCCCGGCTCATCCCGGGGTGCATGTACTGATACCCCTCTTCCTCAAAATGCCGGCAGCAGTCCGTCCGTATGAGGACAATGTCTCCCGGTTTCAGCGTATAGTCTATCTTTCTGAGGGCTGCAATGACATCCTCTCGACTGATGACTTCCCCCTTTTTGCGGTGCGTAAAATCCAGCAGCACCCCGTCCCCACAGCACCACTCAAGGGGAACTTGGTCAATTGTCCGGGCGGGCTTACCTGCCGATGTCGGGCCATAATGCCATGGGGCGTCCATGTGAGAACCGGAGTGAGAACACAGGGTGATGGTCTCGCTGGCAGCGTACTCCTCAAGGTCTCCCTCCGGTATTTCCCAGCGCGTACGAAAGGATTCCGCCCCCTGACGGTGATTTTCATAGATGATCTCGGGAGCCGTGCGATATTTGAGACCGTTCTTCAGGGGCAGGGTAAGGTCAATAATCTGAATCTTTCCTCTGGCCAGCAGCTCATTCAACATAGCAGAATACCCCCTCTTCGCTAAAAGCAAGTGTGAGTTCATCCGGCAATGTCAGGCACCCACAGGCATTGCTTATCAATAATTTACCATGCTATTGCGAGTATATCTATATTGACAGCCAATGGTGCCGCGGCATACAATCGCATTGCTGGAATATCGCAAGGAGGTGGCACCAATGGCAGCACAGAGTCCCGCTAAGGTTAAGGTTAATCAAATACAACAGGTATGCATCGTTTGCAATGATATAAAGAAAACAATGGAGGCCTATTGGAATATACTGGGCATAGGCCCCTGGGCCGTCTTTGAGTTTGGCTCTCTTCGAATACCCGACCTGAAATACTATGGTAAACCCGCTTGGGGAAGGTATACCGGCGCCGTGACCCAGGTAGGACCGATAGAGCTGGAGCTTTTTGAAACGATTGAGGGGGCCTCAGTATACCAGGACTGGATAGATGAAAATGGCGAAGGTCTTCACCACATGAAGTTCCTGGTAGAAGACCTGGATATCGACCGCGTGAACCGGGAGATGGAAAGCCTGGGATTCCCCTGTATTAAGGGCGGGCACTTTGGCCCGGGCCTGAAAAACCAGTTCGCCTATTATGACCTGATGGAACCGTTGAAGGCCATCTGGGAAACGAGCAACAGAACCGGCGGCAAGCCAATGGGAGCCACTATGTTCCCCGAGGACCCGAACGCAACCAGCCCGGCCAGAGTCAAGGTTACCGGAATAAAACAGGTAGGCATCTGCGTGAACGACGTCATTAAAACTGCCGAGAACTACTGGAATATTTTGGGCATCGGGCCGTGGGAGATCCGGGACTGGGGCTCTCATGTCCTCTTTGACCGTTACTATATGGGAAAACCAGCCTGGGCCAGAGAGAGGGTGGCCCATGCCTATATCGGTGATTTGGAGCTGGAACTTGTGCAGTATGTCGAGGGGGACTCCTTTTATCAGGACTGGATTACGGAGCACGGCGAGGGAATTCAGCACCTGAAATTCCTGTGCGACGATATTGACGAGACCTCAAGGTTACTGAACGAGCAGGGATTCCCCAGTCTGCAGAGCGGCCACTTCGGTGACCCCAAGGAAAAGGCCGGTGGCTTCAACTACATTGACATACCACCCCTCCACTGTGTCTGGGAACCGGTACACAAACCAAAAAGTCTACCTGTGGAACCCATTGCGCATGTCCCATCAGAATAGACTTGACCGACGTCATATTAATTTTGGTATTTCGTTCCATCAAAAGGGGAGCATTTCTGCTCCCCTCGTTTTTATACAATTGCCAGGAAAGTGCGCGATAAATATTGTTATTATCAGATTTATGCCTTTCCTGCAGGGCCTAGAGATATTTAGCCCTGTCTGGCCTGTTCTGTAAGGTGGTAATTACGGGCGCCCATTCCTTTTATCTTACCCTTTTATCTTCTACCATAGGTCATTTACTACTGAATGTTTGGCACTTCTACCGCTCTTTTCTCAAATTTCCTGGTTGCCATCTTTCTTTCACGTATGACGTTACGAATGGCTTGATAAAGACCGTACCCCAATCCAGCTACGAAAATCGCCGGCAAGAAGGTGATGAAGGGTATAACCAGTATCATTATTATTAACAATCCCCAATCCATTTTCGTTTCCTCCTTCTATTAGACATTTGCTGTACTGCACCAGTTCAGCCTTCACTTAATGATTTTTTTAATTAGTGTTTGCCCTCAAAGTGAGATACAAAAGCTGGCATTTCCCGTTTTTTGTTCTCGCTGAGCAAACGCCTAGCACGTGCCTGTTTCATAACGGCATACAGGCCACCAATGTTCAGGTACCAGACGTAGGCTACCGGAATGAGCAGGACAGGTATGATAAGTACCAGCGCCACTATGATTTGCCATTCCATCTTCTTGTCCTCCTTTATTTAATTTTCTTCCTTTTTCTATATTCAGATTAGCATTTGCTAGCGCGCTTGACTTCGGCTATGCTACTTAATTTCAATCCAAAAAGTGTTAGTATTTAAGCTTATTTTTATAGCTAGTACTAGCTATTTATACCTATGGAGTATTTGTTAAACACGCTGGTTTTCTGAAGGGCAGTATTTTTCTCGCTTATTAATTTGGAGTAAACCAAAGTTTATGGCGGGAATATCAATGAATAGAACGTTGAGCAGGCATATTGTGAATGAGACAAGCAATTGTGGTTAAATCGATGGCATTTTCCCAACTAGTGTGAGCGGCTGCTCAGGAGAGCCGCTCCTGGTTGTGCTATGGTCACTACCGTTATGGTTGAGCGGCCCCAGCTGGCGGACCTGTTCTGTCATCTCGTCCACAATGGCGGCAAAACGGTCTCCCTCTGAAGCGGAGACCCAGTCCAGTCTCACCCGCTCTTCTTCAATGCCAAACTGTTTCAGCATTTTTTTCAAGAGCGGTATGCGGCGCTTGGTCTTCATATTACCATCCAGGTAATGACACTCGCCGGGATGTCAGCCGCAGACGAGCACGCCGTCGGCGCCCTGCTGGAAGGCCTTGAGGATGAAACCGGGTTCCACTCGACCGCTGCACATCACCCGGACCACGCGTACATTGGGCGCATATTTCTTACGGGAGGTACCGGCCAGATCGGCACCGGCGTAGGCACACCAGTTGCAGAGAAAACCAACTATTTTCGGTTCAAAGCTCATACCATTGCTCCTTCTATCTGTGCCACAATCTGTTCCGTGGTGAAGTGACGGCTGGTGATGGCGCCGCTGGGACATGTAGCGGCACAGGTGCCACAGCCCTTGCACAGTGCCTCATTTATCACTGAGACCTGTTTCTCTTCATCAAAAGAAATCGCAGTGTACGGGCAGATGGAAACGCAGGTCTTGCAGCCACAGCAGAGGTCCTCATCAATCACCGAGATGGCGGACTCAATTGCAACAACTCCTTTGTCAATCATGGCAATGACGCGGGCGGCAGCGGCCGAAGCCTGGGCAACGGTATCAGGGATGTCCTTCGGCCCCTGGCAACACCCGGCAACGAAGATACCATCGGTGGTGGTGGCTACCGGGTCGAGCTTGGGATGCTTTTCTAGGAAGAAGCCATCCTTGCTGCGACTGATGGAAAAAAGCCGGGCTACCTCGTCAGCATCCGCCCTTGGCTCCAGCGCCGTGCTTAAAACAACCATATCCACCGGGGTGCGCCGCTTCCGGCGCACCAGGGTATCCTCGGCAATCACAATCAGCTTGCCTTCCTCTTCAGGGCTCTCAGCAATATCGGTAATTTCGCCGGCCTTGCCCCGCACGAAGTTCACACCCTCTTCCTGTAAGCGGTTGTAGAACTCTTCGTAGCCCTTGCCGAAGCAGCGGAGGTCAATATAGAGCTGGTAAATCTCGGCATCGGGTATCTTTTCCCTTAACAGGTGGGAGAACTTCAGCGAATACATGCAGCAGACGCGGGAACAATATTCATGGTAATTCACATCGCGGCTGCCAATGCAGTGCAGGATGGCGATGCGGTGAGGAATCGAGCCGTCTTTGAGCATTATCCTGCCGCCGGTGGGGCCGGAGGCGTTGCTCATCCTCTCGAACTGTATGCCGGTGATGACGTTGTCATATCTGCCGTAACCAAACTGCGTCATATCCGATGGGTCAAGGGAGTCAAAGCCGGTGGTCACGATAATCGAGCCCACCTCCACCTCAGCCACCTCTTCCCTCTGCTCGAAGTCAATCGCTTTTGCTTCGCAGAGCTTCTGGCAGGCGCCGCACTTCCCGCTGGTGAAGTGAATACAGGTTTCCGTGTCAATTACCGGCACGTTGGGCACGGCCTGGGGAAAAGGCGTATAGATGGCCTTTCTCTGCCCGAGGCCGAGGTCAAATTCACTGGCGGTCCTAGCCGGGCACTTATCCTGGCAGGTGCCGCAGCCGGTGCATTTGCTGGCGTCCACGTAGCGCGGCTTTTTCCGTATCTTTACCTTGAAATTGCCCACATAGCCGGATATCTCAACGACTTCACTGTACGTCATCAGCTCGATATTTTCGTGTGACCTCACCGAGGCCATCTTCGGGGTGAGGATTCAGGCGGAACAGTCGAGGGTGGGGAAAGTCTTGTCCAGCCGGGCCATATTGCCGCCGATGGATGGCTCCCGCTCCACCAGGTAAACCCTTTTGCCGGAATCAGCTATCTCCAATGCTGCCTGTATCCCGGCTATGCCCGCGCCAACCACCAGCGTGCAGGGATTCATGGGCGCTTCTTTCTTCTCTAGGGCATCATGATGGAACACGCGCCGCACCGCGGCGCTCACCATTGCCTTGGCTTTTTCGGTGGCCGCTTCCCTGTCCTCGATGACCCAGGAGCACTGCTCGCGGATGTTGGCCATTTCCAGAAAATATGGATTGAGGTCGGCGCTGGCCAGCACCCGCCGGAAGGTCGGCTCATGCAGCCGGGGAGAGCAGGAGGCAACCACGATGCGGTTCAGCCCGTATTCCCGGATATCATTCTTTATCAGTTCCTGACCGGGGTCGGAGCACATGAACTTGTAATCGCGGGCCACCACCACGGAAGGGAGACTTCGGGCAAACTCGACTACCTGCTCAACGTCAACGGTGCCGGCAATATTGGCACCGCAATGACAGACATAAACGCCAATCTTTCGCTCCATCTTATGCTCCTTATAAATACTTGGCGAGAGCCTTCTCCGCCGGAACGATGCAGCTTCTCAGGCCAAGTTCTTCTTCGCTGAGTCCAAAAGCCACTCCCATGAGCTGGGTAAAGAACAGAATCGGGAGGTCGAAGCTGGAATGCAGCTTCTTGTTGGCCTGATTCTGGTAGGCATCAAGGTTCGTCTGGCAGAGCGGGCAGGGTGTGATGAGGCATTCCGCCCCCCGGTCGAGGGCGGAGTTTAAAATCTTGCCTATCAGTCCCAGAACCAGGTCTTCTTCGGAAATTATCAGTGAGCCGCCGCAGCAGCGCGCCTTCATGGGAAAGTCGACCGGCTCTCCGCCGAGGCTCGTAATCAGTCGGTCCATGGACTGGGGATTCTCCGGGTGGTCAAAGCCGAATCTGGGGCGGACGAGCTGGCAACCGTAGTAGGGTGCCACTTTCAGGCCTTCCAGGCTCCTTTTGACCGCTGCCCCGATGGCATCATAGCCGATGTCGTTCACAAATACGTCGAGCAGATGCCTGACCTTAGTTGTCCCGTGGTATTCCAGCCCGCCCGCGGCCAGGGCTTCAGCCACCTGGGCTTTGAGGTGGGGGTACTGTTTGAGGTAGGCGTTGGTGCGGCTCAGAATTACATAGCAAGAGCTGCACGGGGTTACAATATCGAGGCCCATCCCTTCGGCCAGTGCCAAGTTGCGGGCGGAAAGGCAGAAGGAAGCCAGCTCCTCAAACGAGCTGTAAGGCGTCGAGCCGCAGCAGTTCCAGTCCTCTATCTCAACAAGCTCAATATCCAGGACTTTGCTTACTGCCAGCGCCGAGCGACCATATGCCTTGGCCCCTCCTTCAGAAGCGGAACAGCCCGGGAAATAGGCATACTGCTTCAACTAACACCTCCCAATGACTCGGCCTTGTCGAGTATAGCCCGCAACTGGTCAGTTCCCTGCGGCGTCAGCCTTCTCGCTTTCACATTAAGGCGCCCGTGCCGGAACAGGCGTATAGCTACCGGCAGCATGCGTATCGCGCGCAGCGGATTGGTCAGCATGTAGAACCACGTCATGAAGCCCATCTCGGGCAGGCTTCCCAGGCTGTAGACAAAATCATTGAAGCTGCGGTACATGGCCGGTGTCAGTGTCCGTCCATGGCTCAGCCCTTCTCGAACTGCCAGACATTCCAGGGCGTGCATCAGGTCAGTCTGCTTGATGCCACGTGGACAGCGCACGGTGCACAGATAACAGGAAAGACAGTACCACATGGCGTTGCTGGAAAGCACCTCATTTTTCATACCGGCACGGGCCATGGCGATGAGCTCTGACGGGGTGTGGTCCATTTTATCGGCATTGGGACAGGAAGCGGTACAGGTGCCGCATTGTATGCAATTACGGACTCCTTCGCCACCGGGGATGGCGCTGATTTCATCCACAAACGAACTAGTCTTTAGGTTACTGACCAAATCCAACCTCCCTGGATAGCAAATCCGTATCAAACTTCAGTGGTTTTATTACCTTAACTCCACAAAAGCTATGGCTACTTTAATACCGCTTCTCTTGCCAGTTGGGCTTCCCTCTCTCTTCGCTTACGGGCGGCCCTTCTCTTCATCGTTTCCATGATTACGGTATAAATACCGCTCACATTGATATACCAGATAAAGATAACTGGTATCAGTATTACCGGTATGGCTAGTATTATGGCCAATATAACGTACCACTCCATTTCATAATCCCCCTTTTCTACTATAAGCTTACCTTCTAACGAGTTAATCCAGCTTCCGCAGTAATGCCTATTATCTTTAAGTAATTATGCGTAGTGTTGTTTGACTAGATTGTGGCAAGGCTATGCTGTGCGTTGGTATCATGGCGGGGCCGAAAAGAATGATCCCGATAATTCCTGAGGAGCAAAGAAAGATGGAGACAAACAGATAACTGGCCGGAGGGGGAATTATTTATTCAAGTACCTTAATCTCTTTTCAGTGAGCCGTTCTAATTCAGGTCACACGTTTACTGATGTTGCTCCAAATTCTTCTATTTCTGGTGGGAACCCGGATGAAAAATCTGGGGGTGAAAAAACAGGTATATCAGCGAGCCAAAGCAAGGGATAAATATTATCAATACTACCCATGGCGCCTTACGCCCCCCCAGTACTTTGGGCCTTGAGGCCAGGTCCTGTATCATAAACCAGGCGAGGAACCAGTGCGCTATGCCAAACAGGAATATCCTTAAGAGCCATTCGAGGTCCATGTTCGTGCTTTCACGGTAAAGTTCACTGAATAACTTTATAGTTAATATGATAAATCATAACTTAGGGGAAGACAAAGGTACCTTTCGTGAGTTTGAAGAGTCCAGCCAGGATTACTTTTTGTACGTAACATCTCGAAATACAGAAAGCTGACAGACGGTACCATCGGCATCAACGTAAGGCGAGGAAACGACCTCACAGGTTCTGCCATCGAGAAGGCGGTAAAGCCATCTCTCAACAGTCCCCTGTACTACATTTGGCAGCTTGCAGATTGCTTTACACGGTCGATCAAGGTTTTGTAAATATTCGTAGCAAAATGAACCAGACCCCTCACCAAAGTTTCTTCTCATAGCTGAATTGGCAAACCTTATCCTGTAATCCGGTCCAATAATGAGTACCCCATCTTCTATCTTATCTATGATCCCAAGAAGTTTACTTCTTTCGCTTCTTATTTCCGCTTCCAGCTTCCTGCTTCGTTCCAATTGATTGCGTATGACTCCTGTCATAATACCAATAACTCCGGCAAAAGCGGTGAAAAGCAACATACGAAGCAACGGGTCGGGAAAGGGAGATATAAAGAAGGCCCGGGGTAAGAAGATGATGAACGCCACCAAGGTCACTATCACCGCTCCTTTAATCCTGGCCATATATCCGGCATAGATGATTGGCGCCAGAAACAGGAGGCGGTGTATATCATGAATGCCATAGAAAAATTTTATACGCAAGGCTTCCCAGGCAGCCCAATCAACCAGTTCTCCAAAATAGTAGAACAAGGTACAGAATACTATCAGCAAAGGCATGATAAATAATTTTAA
>DUFF01000016.1 GCA_011174815.1 Dehalococcoidia bacterium
GAAGTTCTATTCTTTTCTAAGGGTCGTGGTATCGTGTAGTCTAACACAAACCCTCTTGGGATTGATTTCCACTCGTTGCGCCTAACCCGATTAAAGGCCTGTTAGCAAGGGTGATGGAAACGCTAGGCTTTGGTCAAATTGACAATGGGAGCAGCAGACAAATTTAATCGCACACTTTATGCCGTATCAGAAGGTAGCACACTCATCTACCATCCCCGGTCACTTGACCTCAGCCGGAACGCAGAGCCCTTTTACACAGGTAAATCCTTGCGGGCAGTCTTTGTCGATCTGACATAGATATACCCCGCTTTCTCGCCCCAATTCTTGTGCATTTTTGAGCACAAGTTGCCTGAATTCACTACTAATATCTTCATTGTGCGCACTCTGCTGTTTGAAACGGGACGAATCTTCCATCTCTGCCACCTCCATCCTTTTGTAAATGATAATCCAAAAAATATCATTACCCTATTCATATGAATATGACTTTTGTCACAAATCGCACCCCTAATCCTAGCGTATTTCAAGGCCAGGGACAGGCCGTAGGACAAATCAAGCTGTTAAAACCCGACCAGGAACAGCAGAGGAATTCTAAAAACAGCTTTAGCCGACTACGGGAATATTCCCCTGGCGTGCATGGTATCAGCTATCCGTTTTATGGCAAGCATATAGGCAGCATCCCTCATGTCCACCTTGTAGCGCTGGCTCATTTCCAAAACTTCGTGAAAAGCGTTATCCAGCACTCTCCGCAACTGGTTATTTACTTCCTCTTCGCTCCAGAAGAAAGATTGCAGGTCCTGTACCCACTCAAAGTAAGATACCACCAGTCCCCCCGCATTGGCCAATATATCGGGTACAACAAATATCCGCTTATCACTAAGAATTTTAGCCGCTTCATAAGTCGTTGGCCCATTAGCGCCTTCTACAATCATCCTCGCTTTTACCGAAGGCGCATTCCTCTGGTGAATTTGATTTTCAAGGGCCGCTGGTATCAGTATGTCGCAATCCAGTTCTAAAAGCTCGGCATTGGTTATATTTTCGGCGTCTTTGGAATCGATTACGGAACCGGTCTCTTTTTTGTGCCGGACGACTTTTGGCACATCAAGGCCATTTGGGTTGAAGATCCCGCCCTTAGAATCGCTTATACCTATGATTTGACAGCCGATTTGGGCTAGCAGTTTAACCGCCGTGGCGCCAACGTTACCAAATCCCTGGACTGCCACTCTGGCAGTATTAAGAGGTATGCCCAGATGTTTGCTCGCCAGCTGCGCGCTAATCATACAGCCACGACCGGTGGCTTCGAATCTACCCCGGCTGCCACCTAACTCAATGGGTTTGCCGGTAACCACACCCAGCACGGAATAACCTTTATTCATACTATATGTATCCATAATCCAGGCCATCACCTGGGGATTGGTCCCGACGTCAGGGGCAGGGATATCTATTTCCGGACCGATTAACAGCGCTATCTCGCTGGCATAGCGCCGGGTTAACCTTTCCAGCTCATCCCGGGACATGATTTTTGGATTACAGGCGACAGCACCCTTGGCTCCTCCGTAGGGTAAATTGACAACGGCGGCCTTCAATGTCATCAAAGCCGCTAAAGCCCTCGTTTCGTCCAGAGTAACTTCCGGATGGTAACGTATGCCACCCTTCGCTGGCCCCCGGGTATCATTATGCTGAATCCGGTAGCCTGTAAATACGTATATTTTCCCGTCGTCCATTTTCACGGGAAAGTGGACGATGAGCTCTCGCTCACATTCTCTGAGCCTCAGACGACATGTATCACCCACGTTTGCCTTTTCGCAAATGGCGTCAATTTGCTCCTGTATCTCTACAAAGGGATTGGATATATCACTTCTTGTAACTTCGACGGGTTGCTTTTTTGCCATTTAAATACCACCGGACCTTTCATATTTAGCAGGTTGACCTGCTGCAAAACCTGCAGTCGTTAAATAACCAAACAAGGAATAAAGAAAAGATTTTTACTTTATTTCAGGATTGTCTCGCATCTTATGTACATCAATTATAGTCCGATACCATTAATTGTCAATGCCTGGAAAGCCTGATAATCTCCATTCCGATATGCCTGTTACGTTTCATCCGTATGAAAACAGAGCAGGCTTATGAGCCTTTTCTCACTGCTTCCAGCTTGGCCACAAGGTCATGCCGCGGCGGAGAGAAGACCTCTATCATGCGCAAACCCTTTTCCAGAATATAATTGCCATGCTCGGCATTGGAAGGGACGATGAGGACATCGCCTGCTTCAAGGTGATACAGCTTCCCCTCTAGCACGGTATCGCAGGCGCCATCGATAACTATCATGATTTGCTCCGGTTCGTGGCGATGAGAGGAAAAATAAATATTGGGCTCCGCGATAACAAAGCTGACTGTAATCCTTTCCGCGGATACGATGTGGCTTCTGGAACCCGGGCCCAGTTCGATAAGAGGAACATCATGATAATGAATTACGCGTTGATTGTATTCAGACTGAGTAGCATGGGGTTCTTTTTTTTCCATGAAAACACTCCCTTCAGTGTAATAGGTTGTAGGCGTTGGTTTGGCACATTAACTTGATATGCTCATCAGGTACGCCACTTTGCAGGAAGCCGATAATGAGTCTTTTCATTCCGTCTATGGGGTGGCCGAGTGCCGGATGACCACGGTCAGACCCAAGCACAATGCGCTCCGGGCCAACTGCTTTATATATGGCCATAATATCGTCCCAAGTGTAGAAAGTCTCATCAATCGCATATATTCCAATATAAGCACCCAGATCGGCAAACGTCTTACACTGCTCTGGAGTAAGCCAGGATAGAGGGTAGTTAACATGATTTATCTCGATGCGCTGTACCCCCAGTGCTACTGCCTCCCTTGTAATCATAAGCCTCTCCCTGGTACTCTGATGGCCGACACCCAAGACCATGTCAGTTTCGGCCATCAGTTCCAGTATTTCCTTTGCTTTGGGTACTGGCTTATCGTCTTTGTCAATCATATCGATACCCATCCCCACACCGTGCCCTACAACTTTCCTATGGTGATTTGCGTCTACATTTGGCAACCACACATATTTACCGCCAAGTCGATAAGAGGCGATAACTGCGTCGGGATTAAGCCCACCAACGGCATAATTTAAGCAAACGCCGCCGAAAAGCTCAATCTTCTTTTTATTATGTTCTGCAGCCCACTGGTCGACCACTTTCTGAACCAATCTTACTGACCTGATAGACGGCATGTATTGTTCTTTGAAAACGATGCCGGCAAGTCCCATATAGCAACCGTGGATGGCCAAGTCTATCTCGTCAAACAGCCGTTCTGTATGCGGCGACGGTCCGCTGTGCTGATGGATATCGTAGGCACCACCAAGTAAATTCCAGAGCCTTTCCATCGGAAAGACAGGGGCCTTCAGTCGAGCACGTTTCCCTTCAAATGACTCATCAAGCGTGTCATAAAATGTCATTTTCGCTTTGCCGTCACCCTTGACCACGGAGGCCAGTTGCTTCATCTTTTGCTTGATTGCTGGGTCCAAAGAGGCTTCATAGATTTCTTCCTTCATTTTACCCCCTTTAGAGTGGATAAGCCTATTATAAACCTGTGTGCGTACTATCACCTCACATAAGTGAACCTGGGTGGCCGGAGCTGGTGCCAGACCTCATCGCAGACGCTTAACTCTTCTTCAGTCAGAGTTATCTCAACCGCGCCGACATTTTCCTCCAGTTGTTTTATGGAATTGGCACCGCAGATTACGGAAGTGATGGCCGGGTTATTCAGTATCCAGGCGAGGGAAAACCGGGGCATACTGCGACCGTGCTTCGCGGCAATTTCCTTGAAGCGGGCAACCGCTTCGAAATTGCCGGCCAACCAGTAGCGGTCAGTGTAAGTTTTCCCCTGGCGCTGATTGCCGAACCTAGTGTCCTCAGGCGGAGGTCGGCTCGGGTCATGTTTGCCAGTAAGCAGACCACCTGCCAGCGGATTGTAAACACATACGCCCACTCCTTCGCTAGCGCAGAGCGACAGCACCTCATCCTCAATACCCCTGGTAATCAAATTGTAAGGCGGCTGAATACAATCGAAACGCGCCAGATTTCTGAAATCGCTTACCCACAGCGCTTTGCAGAGCTGCCAAGCAGCGTAGTTGGAGCATCCGATATAGCGTACTTTCCCCTGCCGCACCAGGTCATCCAGCGCCCGTAGAGTCTCCTCTATGGGTGTAGTATCATCCGGCCTGTGGCAGTAGTAGATATCAACGTAATCCGTTCCCAGCCGACGCAGGCTGTTCTCTATGCCGTCCATAATATGCTGGCGCGACAGTCCGCAGTCGTTGACTCCCGGTCCGGACTGCCAGGACCCCACTTTCGTCGCCAGCACCACCGAGTGCCTTTTCCCTTTCAACGCCTTGCCCACGATTTCTTCCGTCCGGCCGTCAACGTACTGGTCGGCAGTATCAATGAAGTTGATACCGGCATCAAGCGACCAACGGATAAGCTGCGCCGAGGCTGCCTCATCTATCTGATTGCCAAAAGTCATTGTCCCCAGGCAGATTTCAGAGACCATTAGGCCAGTTCGGCCAAGCTTTCGGTATTTCATAATTTACCCCCCTGCTTTACCCTTTTATTACTCAATCTCTTAGTTTAACATCTTTTACTGGTTTAAGGATAAAACAATAACTATCTTAATCCCATTAGCATCATATTTTATAATTGGGTGGAACGGCAAAATTAAATCAGAAAAATCAGCGATTTGGAAGGGGATTTGTCTTTCCCATACTTCTTGACAAACAATGTCATTGTTATTAATATCAGTGTAACTGAATACCTCGGCATTCAAGGTATAGGGAACACCGAAAATCATTCTCAGAAAAAGACATGGCCGCGGATAAAGATATAGCCTATCAGAATTTAAAAGCTGGTCAGGAGTTCCCTCCGGCTGCATTTCAGGTTGATTCGGCAACGGTGTCCGATTATCTGAAAGCAGTTGAGGAAAACAGCGTTATATACCGGGGTACGGGAATCGTCCCGCCCATGGCGGTGGCGGCCCTGGCTTTGAAGGCATTGATCAATGCCATCTCAATGCCGCCCGGAACCATACATGTTTCGCAGGAGTTTGAATTTATGGCAACGGTTAATACCCAGGACATCTTAACCGGCCGTGCCAGGGTCAGCAGAGTGCAGGAGCGAGGCAAGCTGCACCTGATGACCGTTGACATCGATGTCGCTAACCAGAAGCAGGAATCGGTACTGGCCGGTAAAACGGGCTTTATATTGCCCGTAGAATAGATAATGCGGTGCGAATATGGGGAAGTACGATGCCGACGTCGTTTGAGTTAAAAGAAGGTCAGAGCCTGCCGACAGTAGAGAAGAATATTGTTCAGGATAATATCAACCTTTACGCAAAGGCGAGCGGCGATTTTAACCCCATTCACGTCGATGCTGACTATGCCCGAAAGACTCCCCTGGGCGGGACTGTCGCGCATGGCATGCTCATTCTCGCCTATATATCCCAGATGATGACCGATGCCTTCGGCCATAACTGGCTCTCCGGAGGCAGGCTCAATGTACGGTTTCGCGCCCCGGCTCGCTCCGGCGATGTCATTACCATCAGCGGCAGTATACGCCGGGTAGAAAAGGAGGACGGTTATCATATGATTGACTGTGACGTACTCTGCCACAACCAGAATGATGAACCGGTGATTACCGGCGATGCCAAGGTAAAGGTGAAGGCCAATGAGAATCGCGGTTGACGGTATGGGCGGCGATTATGCCCCCGAAGAAATTGTGAAAGGTGCCGTTATCGCCGCCAGGGAATATGGCGTGCAGATTCCCCTTGTCGGCCCCTCTGACCTGATGAAACAGGAGCTGGCCAAGCATGACCTTACCGGTGCCGAGATAGAGGTCGTTCATGCCAGCGAGTACCTGATGGAAGGAGAACCTCCCGCCTACGCGCTGCGGCAGAAGCGTGATGCCTCGATTGCCGTGGCCACCAAGCTGGTGCGGGAAGGGAGAGCCGATGCCGTAGTTAGTGCCGGGCCTACGGGCGGTGTTGTCGCCGCCGCCCTGTACATTCTGGGCACCATTGAGGAGATGTCCCGGCCGGTGGCGGGTGGCCCATTCCTCGGGTTTGCGCCCAATACCCTCATGCTTGACCTGGGCACTAACGTGGACTGCCAGCCGTACCAGCTGCTGGACTTCGCCATTATAGGTACCGTCTATGCCCGGAAAATGCAGGGTATCGCTAACCCAACGGTGGCGCTGCTCAGCGTTGGCGCGGAAGAAGGCAAAGGCAATGAAGTGGTCAAGGAAAGTTACCCTCTCTTCCAGAAATGCGGGCTGAACTTCATCGGCAATGTTGAAGGCTACGATATACCTTCGGGAAAAGCCAACGTTATCATCTGTGATGGCTTCGTGGGGAATATCGTGGTCAAATTCTGTGAGTCACTGGGCAAGACCATCGCCGGCTGGCTTGAGCAAAAAATCAGGGGTAAATTAACGGAAGAAAAGCTTGAAGAAATAACCGAAGGCCTGCTGCGAGCCACCAACGCCGCCGACGTCCGTGGCGGTGGACCACTCTGGGCAGTCAACGGCGTGGCCTGTGTCTCTCACGGCCGCAGCCGCTACCAGGAAATTGCCAAGACCATCGAGCAGGCAAAGCTCGCCGTGGAGCAGGACCTAGTCGGCACGCTGAAGGCGGAGCTATCCGCAGCGCGCAAAAAATTGAAAGAAGCCGGTTTCGAACCGCCTTTAAACCCTCAGACTTAATGGATTAAAGGAGCCTTACATGTCAGTTGAAGAAACGCTGAGAAAGATTGTAACCAGAGTCACCCGCAAGCCGGAGAGCGCTTTCACACCGCAGACCACGTTTGAGGACCTAGATGCCGACTCCCTCGATATCGTACAGGTACTGGTGGCGCTGGAAGATACCTACGATATTGAGATACAGGATGAAGAACTACAAGAGATCAAGAACATGGGGGACTTCATCGCCTATGTCGAGTGCAAAATAGGCGAAAAAGGCAAACAGGCATAATCATGGGCAATGAAAAGGCGCTCAAGGGTAAAGTAGCGCTGATTACCGGCGGTTCCCGGGGCATCGGGCGGGCCATCACCTTGAAACTGGCCGAGGCAGGCGCCGACGTCATCATCAATTTCTTCCGCAAGAGGAGCACCGCCGAGAGCGCCGCGCAGGAAGCACGCGCTAAAGGCGTTGAAGCCCACATCATCAAGGCAAATGTCGGTGAGCCGGAACAGGTTGAAGATATGTTCGATGAGATAGAGTCTCAGTTCGGCCGACTGGACATACTTATCAACAATGCCGCCTCCGGCGTAGCCCGGTCCGCCCTTGACCTAGACGACCGGGGCTGGGACTGGACCATGGATATCAATGCGCGTGCCTTTTTATTATGTGCCCGGAGAGCGGTCAGGCTAATGAAAAGCGGCGGCAAAATGGTCAGCATTTCCAGCCTCGGCTCACGCCTGGTACTGCCCATCTATACAGCAGTCGGGGTGTCCAAGGCCGCTCTTGAGGCGCTGACCCGCTATCTGGCCGTTGAGCTGGCCCCCCGAGGCATCTGTGTCAACGGCATCGCCGCCGGGGCGGTGGAAACGGAGGCTCTGAAACTTTATACTGCCGACCCAAACCTGCCCCAGCCGGCATGGCAGACCACACCCGCAGGCAGGATGGTGCAGCCGGAGGATATCGCCAACCTAGTCGCCTTTCTCTGCAGCGAGCAATCGGATATGATACGGGGGCAGATCATCGTCATAGACGGCGGTGTGTCGCTGACACCGGTAAGCCCAGCCAAAAAGAATGACCAAGGGGAATGATATTGACCACCAGTAGAATAGTCGTCACCGGCATGGGAGCTATCACGCCGCTGGGTTTATCCGTTGAGGAGTACTGGCAGGGACTGGTCAACGGCCGGTCAGGTTTTGGCCCGATCACCCTGTTTGATGCCAGCGCCTATCCGGTAAGTGTAGCCGCCGAAGTGAAAGAATTTGACCCGGAAAAATATATGCCTCTCAAGCGAGTTGATCGGACATCACGCTGCACCCAGTTCGGCATCGCCGCGGCCAGAATGGCCATCGAATCGGCCCGGCTGGATATGTCGCGCGAGAAACCGGAAAAGGTCGGCGTGATTATCGCCACCAGCGGCATGATGTCGCTGATTGCCGACGAGAGTGTGGTGCTCAGGGAACGAGGCCCGATGCGCATTGACCCACTCATCATCACCAAAGTAGCACCAAGCATGGTCTCCGCTCAGGTAGCTCTGGAGGTCGGGGCCAAGGGGCCTAATAGCAGCCTGAACAGCGCCTGCGCCAGCGGTAGCGATGCCATCGGTGTTGCCTTTAGCCACCTCCGCCTGGGACACGCCGATGTTATCATTGCCGGAGGCGCGGAGGCCGGTGTCAACCCGATAGCTGTTTCCAGCACCGCCCGTGTGGGCGCTCTGTCCCGGGAACAGGACCCCAACAAAGCCAGCCGCCCCTTTGACCTCAACCGCGATGGCTTTGTTTCCAGCGAAGGGGCCGGATTACTGGTGCTGGAGGAACTGGAGCATGCCCGGAAACGCAACGCTCCCATACTGGCGGAACTGGCCGGCGCCGGCTGGTCCTTTGACGCCTACAACGAAACGGCGCCTGACGCCGAGACCCAGGCCATCGCCATGCGCATGGCACTGCAGGATGCCGGCCTCAGGCCGGAAGAAATCGACTACATCAATGCTCACGGCACCAGTACCAGACTGAATGACGCCGCCGAGACCAGAGCCATCAAAATGGTCTTCGGCGACAGGGCCTACCAGATACCGATCAGCTCCAACAAATCGATGATCGGGCACCTCGCCTGTGCCGCCGGCGCGGTGGAAGCGATAGCGGCGGTAATGACGATAAGGGAAGGGATTATCCCGCCCACCATTCATTATGAAACGCCCGACCCGAATTGTGACCTTGACTACGTGCCCAATAAAGCGAGACGCCAGCCGGTCAATGTCTGCCTGTCCAACTCATTCGGGATGGGCGGCCAGAACTGCAGCCTGATATTCCGGCGTTTTCCGTAGAGCGGGAAGATGGAACCGAAAGAACTGGAAGGGAAAGTATCGCTTGTTACCGGCGCCTCAAGGGGACTTGGAAGGGCCATCGCCCTCAGGCTGGCCAGCTTGGGCTCTAGAGTCGTCATCAACTACCTGGCCAGTGAACAGGCAGCGGCCAGCCTATTAAAGGAAATCGAAAAGGGTGGCGGGGAGGCAACGCTGGCCAAAGCGAATGTTGCCGATGCCAGAGAAGTACGGGCCATGGTTCGTGAGGTCATGGACCGGTGGGGGAAAATCGATATCTTGGTAAACAATGCGGGCATAGTCAAAGACGACCTTCTGCCCAGAATGGCCGACGAAGCGTGGGACGAGGTGATAAACACCAACCTGCGCGGCGCTTACCTCTGCACCAAGTTTGCCGTGCGCTCCATGATGGAACAGCTCTGGGGCCGGGTCATTAACATCGCTTCTCTTGCTGGCATAGTGGGGAACATGGGGCAGGCCAATTATTCTGCGGCCAAGGGAGGGCTGATCGCCTTTACCAAGAGCGTTGCCCGCGAGCTTGGCTCGAGGAATATAACGGTAAACGCCATTGCCCCCGGCTTCATCACTACAGAGATGACCGATAAACTGCCTCAGGAGACCAAGGACGTTATCCTGTCCCGCATTCCGTTGCAGCGTTTCGGCACGCCGGACGATGTCGCCGAGCTCGTAGCCTTTCTGGCCAGCGAGCGGGCGAGCTATATTACAGCACAGGTCATCTGCATTGATGGCGGAGTAATATAAATTTGCCAAGGAGGTGTAACCATGTCCAAAGTAGGTATCGTTACCGACACGACAAGCTGTTTGCCCCCGGAACTGGTCAAGGAGTATGGTATCCGCATCGTGCCGGTGGGCCTGGTTATTGGCGGCAAGCATTACAAGGACACGGAGTTGACCAACGAGCAGTTCTGGCAGCTTTTCTACGCCGCTAATGGGTCATCCACCACCGCCGCTCCCAGTCTGGGTGATTTCACCAGCATCTACGAAGAGCTGAGCCAGTCCTGCGATGGCATCGTCTGCATCCTCGTTTCCAAGGCGCTGAGCGCCACCTTTGAAGTCGCCACGCAGGGTAAAGATCTGATAAAGGAAAAAAATCCCAAGCTCAACATCGAGATTATCGATAGCAAGACATCAGCCGGTGCCCTCGGCTTCATCGTTCTTGAGTCCGCCCGTGCCGCCAAAGCGGGCAAAAACCTTGATGAGGTCGTTCAGGTGGCCAACGACATGATCCCCCGGGTGAAGTTCGTCACCGCCATGGACACGCTGAAATACCTGATTAAAATCGGCCGTGCCCCGAAGACGGCGGTGCTCGGCGACGTGTTCGGTGTGAAACCGCTCATCGGCATGGTCAGCAATACCGGGCTGGTGGAAAACCTGGGCAGGGCCAGGGGCAAGAAGAAGGCGATGTCCAAAATCGTCGAGCTGGCCAAGGAGCATATTGAACCGGGGAAGCCGGTACACGCCATGTTCCACTATACCGACAGCATCGCCGCCGGCGAGGCGCTGAAGCAGATGGTCACCTCGCAGATAGATTGTAAAGAGGTATACCTGACGCCCTATACCCCGGTCATGGCCTCGGCGACAGGCCCGGTGGTGGCCTTCGCCTTTTACACCGGATAGAAACTCCCGGCATATACGGCTCTACTATCTGCATGATAAAAGGCGGAGACGGTACAGGATGGCCTTTTTAGCCAGACAAATTATGAGGCACAGAGCGAGTTCTATGCCTTTTCTTTCCACTGTGAGCGGATATTGACAGCAAACGACCATTAATACAGAATGGCACCAGTAGCGGTGAAGGAGGTGAAAAGAAGGTGAAGGTGATATTTACCGAAAATGCTCCCAGCCCGGCGGGACATTACGCGCAGGCCATCATCCATGACGATATTGTATACGTGAGCGGACAGTTGCCGGTTGAGCCGAAATCCGGTGAGAAAAAGACCGGGCCGATCGAAGAGCAGGCGGAACAGGCACTGAAGAACCTGGCCGAGATATTGAAGGCCGCCGGCAGCGATGTAAATCGCATACTTAAGGTAACCGTTTACCTCGCCGATATTTCGCTCTGGGAGCGATTGAACGTCGTGTATGCCCGCTTTTTCGGCGAGCACCGGCCGGCGCGCTCCGTGGTACCGGCACCAAACCTCCACTTTGGCTTCCAGGTCGAGATAGACGCCATTGCCGCCGTCAAAACATAAACAGGGATTTTGGATGGGTCAACTCGTCTGCACTGAATGCCAGGCATTATACCCGCTGGACGAACCGGTATGGCGTTGCGACTGCGGCGGCATTCTGGACATCGATTTTACACCTCTCTTTAACCTTGCCCGGATAAAAAGGAGGAGGCCAACGATATGGCGTTACCGTGAAGCCATCCCGCTTGATCACGACGCAAATATTGTCTCTCTCGATGAAGGGTTTACACCACTCATGGAAATCACCATCGGCGGGAAAACCGTCTTCATCAAACAGGACCATTTGTTCCCCACCGGCTCCTACAAGGATAGAGGAGCCTCCGTCCTCGTCAGCAAGGTAAAAGAGCTGGGTGTAACAGAAGTGGTTGAGGACTCCTCCGGAAACGCCGGCTCGGCAATTGCCGCCTACTGCGCACGCGCCAGCGTTAAATGCCACATTTACGTGCCCCAAAATACCTCCGCGGGAAAACTGGCCCAGATACAGCTTTACGGCGCAGAACTACATCAGGTGCCAGGCACCAGAGAGGACACGGCGCAGGCGGCCCTGGGAGCGGCAGAGAAAAGGTACTACGCCAGCCATGCCTGGAACCCTTTTTTCTTCCAAGGAACCAAAACCTTCGCCTTTGAGGTCAGCGAGCAGCTTGGCTGGAAGCCCCCTGACACCGTTATCCTGCCTGTGGGCAACGGGACGCTCCTGCTGGGCGCCTATATCGGCTTCAGAGAACTGCTGCAGGCGGGGGTTATCGACCGCATGCCTCGGATTATCGGCGTGCAGGCGGAGAACTGCGCCCCTCTCTACCGTGCTTATCAGCAGAACCGAGCCGAAGTCCCACCAGTGGAAAACAGAGAGACGCTGGCGGAAGGTATTGCCATCGCCCGGCCGGTAAGGGGCAGGCAGATTCTCGACGCCATCAGGCAGACCAAAGGTCAGATTCTGGCGGTAAGTGAAGATGAAATCGGGAAAGCGCTGGGGGAAATCTGCCGCCAGGGCTACTACATTGAGCCCACGTCGGCGGCGACCATCGCCGGTATTAAGGAATACCTCCCCGGCTCAAGCCCGGGAGAAGTCATTGTCTCCGTTTTCACCGGTCACGGTCTGAAAGCCACGGAGAAAATGCTGAAACTTCTCCCCTAGGCATACGGAATGTGGTCAGGGTAATTGATATGGAGATTACGTTACGGACTTGTAATAACAATCAATCATTTTCTTAAATTGGATAATGAACAACAGCGAGCGAGCTTTATAACTAAGCCAAACGGCATAACAGACTAACTTAGAAAGTGTTTCAAATATTGGGGGCCGGTCATCCTTGGCAATCTTCTGCGGGAATAATGTCAGCTTCCTCTTCGGGCGATATTAATTACTCTTGCCTCATGCTTCTTTTCATTTGTGCCCGACGGCCCGCCAGTCACCTGTGCCTCCGGTATCTTTGAGGAAAGCGTTTCTACCAGTGGAATCGGCTTGTCCAGCATCATGGTAATAATAACTCCCTTGCCTGAGGAACCAACAGATTTGACAAGTTTTATTTCAGGAGTGTTTACCAAGTAATTGTACAGCTTGCTTAAAATATCTGTGTCTACTGACAGGTCTAGCTCTATTTCCACTTTGCCAGTATAAATGGACTCATCGTACTGTCCGACCGTATCTGATTCTGCTTCGTCTATCTCCAGGTTCTCTGCTTCAACGAATGTTTCACTGGACTCAGCTTCCTCTGCCTCCGCCGGGTTATCCTCTTCGGCTGGAGCTGCTTCAGAGATAGCTAAGGTAGGCTCATCTTCTGGCTGCCGCATTTCTTCTTCCGAGATTACAGTTGCCGTTTCCCCTTCAACTTCCATCGTCCCTTCTGCCTTCTGCTCACGGGAGACAGGCATTATCTCTTCCCATTGGTCACTATCGGACATGGCTTCACTCTTTCTCGGTTCCTTCACTTCCTCCCTTGCCTCAACAGCAAACTCGATTTCCTCCATGTCCTCAATCTTGGTATCCTCATTTGCAGCTTCTCCCTGCCCGTTTGTATCATTTATTACTTTTTTGATGAGCTGCTCCGCCTCGCGTTCCACCTCTGCGAAAATATCAGTTGTTTCGCGTTCAGACTTATACTTTGCCTCGGACATAAGCTTGGCTAATTCTTCCTCTTCTCCATTTCTCAACTTTTCCATCGTTTTACTTATAATCTGCTCCGCTTTTTGTTGAGCTAGAGAGATGATTTTGCTGGCCGTTTCTTCAGCCTCTTTCTCCGCGGCTTGCTTTGCTTTCTCAATGATCTCAGCCGCTTCTAGCCTAGCAGACTCCATAATACGCTTCGCTTCTTCCTGTTTTTCCTCATCGGCTTGCTTATTTGCCCTTTCCTTAGCCTGGGCAATAATCTGTATAGCTTGCTCATTGGCGTTGTCAATTATGGTAGCTGCTTCCTGTTCGGCTCTTTTTTTACATTCATCCCTATATTCGTCGGCTATTTTTTCAGCTCTTTGCTTAGCTATGTTAGCATACATTGCAACAGTCTGCTCAGCCTGCATTTTGACTTTTTTAACGACCTCGTCTACCTGGGACTTGGCCATATTTCTAGCCTCGGCGAAGACGTTCTCCTTTTCTTCCCGAGCTTTGGTGATAACATTTTCTGCATCCCGCTCCGCCTGCTTTCTTATTTTCTCCCCTTCCTCTTCAAGAAATCGGCTCAGCCTTTGAATGTACTCCTCTCTGGCTCTAGAGATGATGAAGGCTGACTCCTGGTCTGCCTCTTTTCTTATGCTATCCCCCTCCCGCTCAAGAAATCGGGCGATACGCTGCTTGTAGTCGTCGTCAATTATGGATTCCCGTTTTACTAATTCTGTTTCTGTGATTCTGTTATTTGCTCTTGCCATCTGACCTGTTTCCATCTTTATTAATTCAATATGTTTTCTGAATTTGGATTATTAGCCTTCCTGCATCTTAGGCATAATTTCCCCACCATAGCAATAGAACTTTTTTACTAGTACTCTTGTTTATTTATAGCCCTTCGTTGTTATAAACGTATTAAGGAGGTACGTTAATTTGTTAAATATACATTACAAATTTGTTCCAATAAGTTACAATCACCAGTTATAGAGCAGCGGAAATCGACCTCAGCAGCGGCAGCCACCTGAACCACCACCCTTTTTCATCAATAACCTTTGGAGGTGGGGTTTACCTGTTAATACCCCCAGATAATGATTTTTATTTGCAATTTGTTTTATGATTATGTATATAATGCAGCAGGTTCTCGTGATTTCAGTTGCCCGTATCTCATATGGTGCAACCACGATGATTCCAGCATTTAATCAGATAAAAGGAGGTATCAGTGCATGTCTTACGGTTCCGGCAAGCACACGTATGAACTGGTTGACGGGTGGGCGAAGTACCCCAAAGACTGGTCGATACTTGACGTTGGCGGCATCGCCATCGACAAGCAGGACAGGGTTTATGTCTTCAACCGCAGCGCTCATCCCCTGATGATATTTGACCGCGAGGGAAACATGCAGTCCACCTGGGGAGAAGGGGTTTTTAAACGGGCTCACGGCAGTTGCATCGACCCTGAAGGGAACATTTTCTGTACCGATGATGAAAATCACACCGTACGCAAATTCACCTCAGATGGCAAGCTGCTCATGACCCTCGGCACCGAGGACAAGCCGTCGGACACGGGCTACGTCAAGAAATTTGACTTTTTCTGCAGCCTGGCGACCATCACCAGAGGCGGCGGACCATTCAACCGTCCCACCGGCGTCGCCGTAGGCCCCTCGGGGAATATCTACATTGCCGATGGTTACGGCAATGCCCAAGTTCATAAATTCACCGGCGACGGCAAATACCTGTTTTCCTGGGGTGGGCCGGGCACCGGTCCAAGCCAGTTCCGCCTCCCCCACAACATCTGGGTAGACCGGCAGGAACGGGTCTGGGTTCCTGACCGGGAAAACAGCCGCATCCAGATATTCGATGGTGAAGGCAAACTGCTCAATATGTGGACCGACGAGATTCGTCCCACTGACCTTTTTATCGATGATAAAGATACCGTTTATATCTCTGACCTGGCCGACCGGGTCAGAATATACACCATCGACGGCAAACTGCTTTCCGAGTGGACCGCAGAGGGAATGGAACGAGAAAAAGCCCTGTTTATCGCTCCGCACGCCATCGCCGTCGATTCTCAGGGAAGCATATATGTTGGTGAGGTAGCTTTTACTGGCTTTAAAATTGACCGTGGACCGAGGGCAATCCATAAATTCAGTCTTAAAGTCTAGAAATCTGTATCTACCTCGCATTCCGTAAAATAGAACAGGAGAAAGGGGGACGGTTCAGTCCCCCTTTACCAGAGCCACCTTCGGTTTAACGTCCTTATTCACCCAGTGCTTGGGCCATTTACCGCTGAGGACCCGGGCTGTTTCCTGCCCCACCCGCCTCCGTTGCCGCTCTCCCGCGGCGATAGACCAACCCGCATTATGAGGCGTAACCACCACGTTATCCATCTTGAGCAGAGGATTATCAGGGTCAACCGGCTCCTGTTCAAAGACATCAATGCCAGCGCCGGCAATCCATTTCTCCTGCAGTGCCTTTATCAGCGCCGCTTCATCAACCACCGGGCCACGCGACGTGTTGACAAAGTAGGCGGTCGGCTTCATCTGTCTGAATTCTTTTTCCCCCATCAGATGGAATGTTTCCTTGCCCAGAAGGGAGTGCACCGAGACAAAATCGGACTCCTTGAGCAGCTCCGGCATGCTCACCAGCTTTATACCATGTTCCCTGGCCACAGAATCGCTCACATAAGGGTCAGTGCCCAGAATTTTCAGGTTGAACCCTGTGGCTCTCCTGGCCACGGCCTGCCCGATGGTGCCACAGCCAATAATCCCCAGGGTCTGATCGGCAAAGGAATGCAGAAACATTTCACCGTAACCTGGCCAGTAGCCCGATTTGACCTGATTGTTGTAGTAGACGATTTTCCGGACGCAGGCTAAAAGCAGCCCGAACGCATGGTCAGCAACCTCGTCAAGGCAGAATCCGGGCAGGTTCACCACCAGAACACCGTTATCGGTGGCGGCATCAACATCCACGGTATCATAGCCTATACCGTAACGCACAATCACCTTCAGCTTCGGGCTGGACTCGATGACCCGGCGCGTCATCTGACCGAAGAACGTCACCACAGCGTCGGCGTCCCTGGTAGCTTCGATTGTTTCCTCTTCTGTCTGGCACTCCGCCAGCACCAGCTCGGCATTGATTTTGTCCAGCTCCTCGCGCTCTTCTTTGATGGCCTCGGCCTCAATCTTTTTATCAACCCGCACCACTCTTGGTCTGCCTTCCATATATGGTCATGCCTCCTTCTATTGATTATCTCCGCTGCTCATTGTAATTTGAGACGAGGTCTCTGTCAATTCGACAAGCAGGTATCAGACGGACTTGACAATTCTTTAAAATTTAATTTAGCATTAAGCCGATGCATTCGCCGCTTGGACCGCTAGGCTTTTTCTCTGGCCAAATCCGTTCATGGCTGAAAGCGAGTGCTGTCACGGTCAATATTTCTATCCCAACACTGAGCTAATGGCAAATTGCCCCAAAATGCTTGATTAAGGAGGACTTAACATGAAAAAAAGAGCGATGAGGATCAGTCCCGATGATAATACCGCTACCGCCCTAAATGATATCGAGGCCGGAGAAAGTATCAGCCTGGTCTCAAAGTCAGGTCCGGTTGGGGAAATGAGCGCCAAACAGGCGGTACCATTCGGACATAAACTGGCGGTAGTTGATATCAAAAAGGGCGAAAGAATTCTAAAGTACGGAGAGGTAATAGGCCTGGCTACGCAGCAGATCAACAAGGGAGACTATGTTCACACCCACAATGTCGCCAGTGCCTTACTCCCCGGCGCTAAGGAGGCAAAGTAATGGAATTTTTAGGTTATGAAAGACCCGATGGTTCGGCTGGAATACGCAATTATGTAGTCGTCATCTCAAGCGGCCGCTGCGCCAACGAAATGGCCGCCACCATTGCCGATGCCGTGCCAGGTGCCGTGCCAGTTATTCATACCCATGTCTGCGTCCGCTTTAAAGAGGATAATGAAAAAGCATTGCGTGTACTGTCCGGTATAGGCAGCAGCCCCAACGTTGCCGCTGCCATCGTGGTCGGCGTTGGCTGCGAAAATCCTTCGCCAGCCACAATTGCTGGCGAGATTGCCAAATCCAAAAAGCCGGTTGAGGTCTTCACCATAATGGAGAGCAACGGCTTTCAGAGTTTCATGGATCAAGGTCTGACTACGGCCCGCCGTATGGTCGCCGAGGCATCCAAGATGCAGCGGAAACCCTTCCCACTGAGCCACCTGACCCTAGCCGTAAAATGTGGGGGCTCCAGCGCCATATCGGGCATTGCCGGAAATGCGGCAACAGGTATGGTATTAGACCGCTTGATTGCCGAAGGCGGCACCGCCATTTTCTCCGAGACCACCGAGGTCATAGGTGCCGACCACCTCATCGTTAAAAGGGCGGCCAATGAAGAGGTGGCCCGCAAGTTCCGGGAGATGGTAGACCGACAGGAGGCAACGATTAAAGCTTCTGGAGAGGACATCCGGGGTACTCAGCCCACCCGCGGCAATATCGCCGAGGGCCTGACCACCATTGAAGATAAATCACTGGGGGCAATGGCCAAAAGCGGAACATCCCCGCTGCAGGGCGTGCTGGAGTACGCTGAGAAGCCGAAGGGCAAGGGGCTGTACTTTATGGACGGCACTGCCATGACCAGCGAGCTCATCAGCAGCGAGGCGGCCGCCGGGGCGCATATCCACATCTACAATATCGGCGGAGGGATTTCTTCCAGCTTTCGTTGCCCGCCGGGCTGGATGGGTGAAATCCCGTTTATCCCTCAAATCGCGGTGGTCAGCCGGCGGAGCAAGCCATATGACAGTCAGGAAAATGATTTCTTTGACATCTATGCCGATACTGTTATCGAAGGGACGGAATCGGTTGACGAGGTGGCCGACCGCTTTTTCAACGAGATTATCGCGGTTGCCTCGGGCAAGCTGACCAAGCGCGAGATGCGCAAGGGTTACCGCGAACCAATCGTCCTGTATACCACCGGCCCTATTCTATAGAGTCAATATGACAACGTATTTTGCTTGACACATTAGGACGCTTTATTGCAAGATAAGCAGATGATATTGGCTACATAACAAGGTGAAGGAGGTATACCATGATTGTCAAGGTGCCGCAGTTCCCCTGGTATGGTGATACTGAACTGGAGCTTGAGTTTCCAGATTCCTGGGAGGTGATTGTACCCAGAATGGCTGGGGAGAAAGCTCCCAAACTGACTGATGGGCAGATAAAGGACGCGCTTCGCAAGCCCATAGGGACACCGCGCCTTGCCGAGATGGCCAAAGGGAAAAAAGACGTATGCATTATCTTTGATGACCTCACCCGACCGACCAAAGCCGATAAGATTGTCCCGCATGTTCTGGACGAACTGCACGAGGGAGGCATCAAGGACGAGAACATCAGGTTCATCGCCGCCCTCGGCCTGCACGGTGCAATGAAACTCATGGACTTCCAGAAAAAGCTGGGTGAGGACATTCCCCAGAAGTACCTCGTCTTCAACCATAACCCGTATGAGAACTGCACCTACCTGGGTGACACTTCGCGCGGCATCCCAGTCGAGGTGAACAGCGAGTTCATGGCCTGCGACCTGAAGGTATCAATTGGCTCACTGGTGCCCCACCCCACCGCCGGTTTTGGCGGCGGCGGTAAGATGATTCTACCCGGCGTTTCGAGCACCAAGTCCATTGCCGCCAATCACGGCAAACTGTGCACCATTTCTGAATCCGGCTCTATAGTGCTGGATACATGGGGCAGAGTGGACGATAACGTTCAGAGGCTGGACATGGAGGAAATCGCGCGCATAGCGGGTCTTGATTTCTCCATCAATGCCCTGGTGAACATCGATCGCGACACCATTGCCCTCTTCTGCGGTGACCTGGTGGAAGCGCAACGTGAGGGCGTGAAAATGGGCCGCAAAGTCTACGCTTGCGAGGCACCGAGTGATGCCGACATTGTCGTGGCCAATTCCTATGCCAAAGCCAACGAGACATCACTGGTGGCAGGGCTGGGCAGCAAAATGCTTAAAGAATCCGGCGGCGACCTCATCGTTATCGGCAATATCCCTGAGGGGCAGATATGCCACTACCTTGGCCGCAGCTTCGGCAAGACAATCGGCGGGCAGCTCTATGGAGCTCACAAGAAACTGCCCGCCAGGGTAAAACGAATGTATGCCCTCGGCCCATATATTGACAAGGCCGGGCTCGACTGGATTGGCCCGATTCACCTGATAACCATACTCAACAGTTGGGCTGAGATACTGGCCGCACTGAAAAAGAACCACGGCGATAAAGCCAAAGCGGTGGTCGTACCCGATGGCACGCTACAGTACTTCCCGCACAGCAGCATGCCCAAAGGTCCCACCGTTCCTGGCGATTAAAGAATTGTCAGGTTAAATAAAAGGCAGGGTGCCGACCCAGCAAACAACCAGCGCCCTGCCTTATTTTTGCCTCTGCCCGGTTCAACCGGAGCAAACGTCACATTTCGGGACCGCTTCCGGAAAGTACTGAATGGTGGCGTCCGGCACCACGGCTACTTTAGCCTTATTGCCGTACCGTTCCTGCAGGTCTTTGATAACTTCCGGCCAGCTTCTCGCCCAGTTCACCATCTCGTAGGGGGCCAACCAGTCGGCACCCACCCGGTCCGGATAAGGAGCTAAAATGGTCAGCTTCTTGGTGTTGTTCGGCAACGCGTCCTTGCGGCACAGCGGCCCCCAGCCCAGACCGCCGTAATTTTTACCAAAGCTGCGGTCGAAGTAATGGTGTATCTGGCCTTCCGGTGTTACCACCACCAGCACCATATCGCCGCCGCCGTTCTCGGCCAACAGTGGGGAGACCACCGGCGGCGCCAGCAGCATCTCGTTTGCCTTGGAGAAGCAGTTGGCCACCACGATATCGGCATTCCAGACCGCGTCCGTGGCGTAATGCGTTTTGGCAATCTCAACGCCCGCTTTATGCTCTTCAACCGGGTCTCCTACGAAAAGCGCGGTGACCTCTCTCTTCAGATTGACGATGGCGTCCACCTTGACATCCAGTCTGGCCATGCGGGCAGCCTCGATAATGTCCTCAAGGATTACATTTTCCCGCAGCTTGCCGATGGCCACCGAGGGGTCGAACACCAGCCGGTTGTGGTTGGAGGCAATGGTCTGCATGGAGGCAACACCGGGCAGGATTATCTTGCAGCCACCGCCGAAGCCATAAGGATGCGGCACGATGGCGCCGATGCCTATTTTCAGGTCGCAGGCCATGAACTCGCTGTTGACCTCGATAGGTGTCCCGTATTTGCTCATGCCAAGGGGCGTGCAGTTCTCGTACGGGTTATGGTTGTAAAACAGAAACCGGGACATGACATCGTCGCCCAGCTTCTTCCGGAAGTCAATGCCGTTCATAGTACCGTGTGCACCGATGGCGGCAATGAACCGAATATTATCATCGGCAATTCCCGCCTCGGCCAGCTCCTCCAGGATATACGGTATCAGCATAGCCGAAGGCGTGGGCCGGGAAAGGTCATCGAAGAGAATAGCTACCTCTTTTTTGCCTTTGGCCAGTTCCTTTATCGTTCTGGTGCCGATGGGACTGGCAAAAGCCTTCCGTATCCCGGCATCGGAAAGGGGTGAGGCGTCGTGTCCCTTCATTTTGCAAACGGTAACATCCCACGCCTCGGGGAAGTCGATTTCCAGTTCTTCATCGCCGTACCAGGCCAGTACCGGCAAGGTCGCTTTATTTCTGCTGCTCATACGCCCTCCTCCTTCTTTTTATACAAAGGTGAACATTCGCTTCGGGTTCTCAATCATTATGGTATCGATAAGCTCCTGCGAAAGCCCCTTTATTTTCATCACCGGCACCGTATCCCTCAGGATATGGCCGTAGCCCCAGCCCCCGTAGCGGCAGAGCGCGCTCTTGGTGTAATTATCGTGCGAAATGAAAATCTGCTTCTCAAAACCTTTGTCGGCCAGCTCCTTTATCTCGTTGATGCGCTGGGCATCATTGGGGATATCAAGCACCCGAAAACGAGGGGGATAGTAGCCTTCCCGACCAAACAGGTCATATTCCAGCGTGCAGCCGGTTTTGGCCAGCGCAATGCGATTTGCCGGCTCCCTAACCGCGCGGTCGATATGGCTGATGACCACTCGGCTCAGGTCCGCGCCGGCTTTGTCCAGCACCTTGACGCACTCCATGGAAGCCGTCTCATGCTGGCCGGGATGAATGTTGACTGCGGCGCCGGTGGCTTTCTGGGCACGTGCCGCGGCACGTACCACTTTCTGCTCGTTATCGGTGAAGGGCCAGGAACAGCCGACCTCGCCGATTAGCCCGGCATGAATGCCAGTGTTGCCGAAGCCTTCCAAAATGTCCTTTACGAATTCCTCAGCGATTTCCTCCTCGCTCTTGGCGCTCACATCGGCGCCGGTCGCAGGATAGGAAGACTCCACATAGTAAGCGGTGCCCATAACGATATTGATGCCGGTAGTGCGTGCGATACGGGCCACCGCCTTCGGGTCGGGATAAAGGCCGCGTATGGTAAGCTCGACAATCGTTTTCCCGCCCAGCGCTTTGTAGCGGAGAACCTCATCAATGACGACCTCCTCATCGAGAAGCTGAAGGTCATCCAGGTTCTGGAAAGGGTGGTAGCGTATCCACCAGAGGACATCGATGGTCACCGGATGGCGGGCCCATCTCCGTTCCGTAGCCTCGTCCGTGGCATAGTGCCAGGTGGTCGCATCGCAGACGAGATGCTCGTGTGGCAGCGTGATGCCCATCTCCGATGGTTCCATCAGTCCCAGCACCGTCTGTACCTTTCCTTTGAGTTCTGCCTGTTTCACCCGTTTTCCTCCTTTCAGGCTCTTTCATAATTTTCTTTCACGGCGTTCTCCGCGGCGATGCGGCCAAAGGCGATGCATTCCGCCAGATTGCCGCCGCCCGCGGGGTAGAGCAAACCAAATACGGAACCGCACTCCCCAGCGCCATATAGGCCGGGAATCGGTTCCCCGAAGGGGTTGAGCACCTGCGCCCGTCCGTTCCGCCTGGGACCGCCCAGAGTATTTGACCCGCCGGGGAACAGCCTGATGGCAAAGAACGGCGGTTCATCCAGCGGCACGAGTTCCAGAGGGCTGCGGCCGAACTCAGCATCACGGCCCGCCCGGCAATGCCGGTTCCAGGTAGCAATGGTATTTGCCAGATTTTCCGGCGGCATATCCAGGCTGGCAGCAAGCTCACCGACGGTTTCTCCCTTTGCAATCCATCCTTTCTGCAGTTCAACACGGTTATCCCAGCTCCATTTGTAAAACTGATGCGGCCCGGTGGGGCCGCTTGTCCGCTGGGCCAGCGGGCCGAATTTAACCCGGCGCTGGTCAAAGATATGATAGCTCGGCACCCGCGGGTATTCCAGCTTGTGAGAGTCAAACCAACCGCACTCGTAAGAGGCCGCATGCGGCTTCAACTCCTCGGTCATATAGCGCCGACCGTACTTATCAACGATGATGAAGCCGGCGGGCGCTTTCTCTTTTTTCGTCTTCATCGAGCGCTGGCTCCAGCCACCGCCGCTGAAATCAATGAACACACCGAGGGGCAATTCGGGAAATTTGGCACAGAGCCGCGCCGAAACGCAGTTCATATGCCAGAGGTCAGCGCCGACCTCCTGTGCCATCCGGATGCCGTCGCCGGTATTGCCGGTGCCGCCGGCGAAGTACATCGGGTAGACGCGCAGGTACTGCAGCTTCATGGCCTCGTCTTCTTCAAAGCCGCCGGTGCACAGAACTACCGCCCTGGTGGCCCTGATATTTAATTCTTTGGGGGTGCCCCCGCGGCCGTCAACCATCTTCACCCCTACTACCCGGCCGGCATTATCCGTCAGCAACCTCAATGCCGATGTCTGATAGCGCACATCTATATTTCTGGCAGCAACAAGGTCGTACATGAACTGCATCATACGCAGGCCATGGCCCCGGTACTTCCAAAGTTCCATGCTGTCGGCGCCGGGGAGCTGCGGGAACTCGGCCGCGCTGGAAAAATATTTTATCTGACCGCCCATCCGGGCCAGCCACTCCTTGTTCTGTGCCGTATAGGTAACCCAGGCCTTTACCATTTCGGCATCGGTCCAGAGCAACCCCGGCTGGCTGCCTACCTGATTGAGCGCCATCATATACTCGGTTGCGCGCCCGATATCGGATAGGGATAAGAACACGCCCATGGCGGTGCTGCTGCAGGTGCAGTGCGTCTCGGCAGGCTGCTTCTCCACGAGGAGGACACGCGCCCCCAGGTCATGGGCAGTAACCGCCGCCACCGCCCCGGAAAGCCCATATCCCAGGATAACGATATCCGCAGCTTGATCCCAGCGATAATTCTCCTGTGTTAACATAGCGCGCTCCTTATGTCGGAACTACCAGTAAGAACCTATCCAGGTAGCCATTTGAGGCTGGGGTGTCGGGGGCCGTTTGAGGATGAACTCCTCATTGATATCCGTGCCCAGTCCGGGACCGGTCGGAACCTCGAGGTAGCCGTCCTTGTAGACTATGGGCTCGGTGAGCATCTCGTTGTAGAGGTCAAGATAGGGGTAGAAAAATTCCTGGAACTGCACGTTGGGGATGCAGGCATCAAGGTGCAGGCTTGCCAGCACGCACAGGGGGCCGTTGGAGTTATGGGGCTGTACGGACACGTAGTACGCCTCGGCCATGGCCGCCACCTTCTTCAACTCCATAAAACCGCCCACGTGGCAGATGTCAGGCTGAATGATGCGCGCCGCCTGCTTCTCCAGTAGCGTGCGGAACTCCCAGCGGGTGAAGAGGCGCTCGCCGGTGGCCACGGGCAGGTTTATCGACCGCTGCACCTCAGCCATGGC
>DUFF01000017.1 GCA_011174815.1 Dehalococcoidia bacterium
ACAAACATCGGCATGACGACGTGTAGATAGTTGTCTGCGCCTACGGGACGGATAACACCGGGGCTTGATGGGTTGGTGGTTTCCAGAGCCACCTGCGTCTCTTGGAGGACGCTGAGAACATCAGTGAGGTATCTGCCATTGAAGGCTATCTTAGCCTCCTCACCTTCAACTGTAGCATCGATCTCCCCAACGTCATCGCCTATTTCTTCGGAGCGTGCCGAAACGGTCAGTTTGCCGGGAGCCTTGGCGGCGCCCGGGGTGATGACAAGGCGTACAATACCGCTGCCGTCACGAGCAAAGATGGCGGCCGTTTTTGTCGCTCTCAAAAATTCGTCAACGCTTACTGTCATACGCGTATTGAAGCTCTGGGGAATGAGCTGTTTGTAATTGGGGAACGTTCCCTGTACGAGCTGTGAGACCAGTTCGATATCTTTCAGTCGGAACAATGCCTGGCTTTTATTGGAGTTCACCGTTATCTCCACCGGCTCTTCCTGGTCGGCAACAAGGCGGTTCAGTTCGGAAAGGGTACGTGCGGGTATAATCACCTCGGTCGGCTCTTTCACTGGCGCCGCCAGCGGTAAGCGATAGACGGCCAATCTGAAGCCGTCAGCCGCTGCCAGGGTCAGTAGATTATCCTTTAACTGAGCATCAACGCCGGTGAGCACCGGCCGGGATTCCTCGGTGGCAGCGGCGAAGACAACCTGATTGATACCCTGCTGGAGAGCGTCCACCTCTACCTTGGTGGCCACTCCTTCTTCGACCTTTGGTATGGGTGGGAAGTCCTTGGCATCGACCCCGCTGATGCGCGCCTCAAAGCGGGCGCATTTCAGTTCCAGCGTCTTGGTACGGGGCGAAAGGCTGACGTCAATCTTGTCGCTGGGCAGGGAGCTGATAAACTCGGTGAGCAGTCGGGCGGGGACGGTGATGGCGCCCTCTTCTTCTATTTTGGCGCCAATCCAGCAGGTAATGGCCATTTCCAGATTGGTAGCGGCGAGTTTGAGGCGGGACTGATCAGTAGCGAGGAGGATATTATTGGTAATGGGCAGGGTGGTCCGGGCAGCAACCGCTCTTCCCACGATATTGAGTCCACGGTTAAGGTTCTCCTGCAGGCATGATAGTTTCATGATTATTACCCCCAATCAAACTGTGGTGCAATAGTATATAACAATTATCGGTTCTCTTCAAGAGTTATGGTGCCACTTTTACCGCCGCTTTTTTTGACCAGACGGATGTTCTCAATCCTCATGCCGCGGTCAACCGCTTTACACATATCGTAGATGGTGAGGGCGGCAACGGCAGCCGCAGTGAGGGCTTCCATCTCGACGCCGGTCTTGCCGGTGCTCTCCACGGTGGCGGTTACTTCCACGGTACTTTCCTTCTCATCGATATCAAACTCAATTCTGACATCGCTGATGAGGATGGGGTGACAGAGCGGTATCAGGTCCGGCGTCCGTTTGGCAGACATTATCCCGGCGAGCTGGGCTACGGAGAGCACGTCTCCTTTGGCCATCTGCCCTTGCTTAATCAGCTCCAGGGTGGCCGGCTGCATACTGACTAGGCCTTTGGCCACCGCCTGCCGGTGGGTATTCGGCTTTTCTGTGATATCAACCATCCTGGGACGCCCCGATTCATCCATGTGTGTCAGTTTTTCCATAATTAACCTCCCACCTGGGAGAAGGGGCGGTCCTGCGGGACGCTGCCCCGGGCAAGGTTGTGTTGCCGTGGTTTGCTTTCTGCCGCCTTTTTAATCAGTCTTTTCAGCTCCTCGTCCGATATCCCTTGGCGCAGCGGCTGGCGCAGGTCTATCTCCTGCTCGCTCAGCAGGCAGGGTCGGAGCTTGCCGTCGGCAGTAAGGCGGAGGCGATTGCAGCGGAAGCAAAAGTGTTCGCTGACCGGAGTGATAAAGCCAATGGTGCCCTGCGCCTGCGGCAGGCGATAGTATTTTGCTGGACCATTGCCTTTGAACGTGCAGGGTTCAAGCGCACCAAGTGAAGCCAGACGCTCGCGCATCTCGTTGACCGAAAGGAAAGACGAACTGGCCATTTCCCGGTTGAAAGGCATATGCTCGATGAAGCGGACGTGCCATCCTTCATTGATTGTTTTATTGGCGAAATCGATCAGTTCATCATCGTTTATTCCGGCCATAACCACCATGTTTATCTTGATGGGGTTAAGCCCGGCAGCACCGGCGGCCTCAATACCCTCAAGCACGCTATCAAGATCGCCGCCGCGGGTTATGAGCTTGAATTTATCCGGTTTGAGTGTATCCAGGCTGATGTTCACCCGGCGCAGGCCGGCGGCTTTCAGTTCGTCAGCATACTGAGACAGCAGGGTGCCGTTGGTGGTGAGGGCGATGTCGTCTATGGCCTCTATCTGTGACAGCATTCGGATAAGGCTGGAGAGGCCAATGCGCACCAGCGGCTCCCCGCCGGTAATTCTGACTTTTTTGATGCCGAGATCAGCCGCGGCGACGGTAATCTGATGTATCTCTTCGTAGCTCAGGATATCTTCATGTGAGAGCAGGTTTATGCCCTCGGCGGGCATGCAGTAGATACAGCGCAGGTTGCAGCGGTCGGTGACTGAGATGCGCAGATAGTCTATGGGGCGCTGAAACGAGTCCGAAAGTCCGGTCATATAATGCTATTTCTCCCGTAGAGAAGGGTCTTTTATTACCATACCATATTTTGCAGGAACTGTGCTGCCTTTCTGGCGGCCCGGCCGCGGTGGCTGATTTTGTTTTTCTCTTCGAGGGGGAGTTCGGCCATGGTCTTATCCAGCTCCGGCAGATAGAAAATGGGGTCGTAGCCGAAGCCATGCTTACCGTGCGGCTCAAAGGTGATTAAGCCGGGACATTCGCCGGAGCATAATTCCACCTTTCCCTCGGGCGTAGCCAGGGCAATGACGCATCGGAAGCGAGCCGTCCTGTTTTCCCAGGGCACACCGTCAAGTCGTTGCAAGAGGTAGGCAATGAGATCCCTATCGGTGGCATTTTGGCCGGCGTAGCGAGCGGAGAGCCTGCCCGGTTCCCCACCCAGGGCATCCACCTCCAGTCCAGAATCATCGGCCAGAGTGAGCAATCGGCTCTTTTCTGCGATGACCGTCGCCTTTAAGCGGGCATTTTCTTCCAGGCTCTCTCCCACCTCCTCAACCGCGACTGAGATGCCCTGCTCTGCCAGGGTCACTATTTCATAGTCGAGGTCGGGAAGCAGGCTCCGATACTCCCGCACTTTTGCCTGATTATTGGTACCGAGGAGAAGTTTTGGGTGCAAAAATAACTCCAGCGAATTCCTGGCTATTATGCAGTGAGGTCCTCGACCGACATTGCGGACATGGTCATCGTTTGCAGGGTGCCCCTTGAGCCGAGTTCGATAGCCACTTTGGACACGGCTTTATTGTCCGGTGCTTCCAGGATATTTATGAAATCGTAAGGCCCGAGGAGGGCGTATTGCGCCAGTATCTTGACGCCCATGGATTCAACTTCTTTGTTAACTTCCTGGAGTCTTTTTGGATTTGCCTTGAGCGTTTTCCTTCCCTCGTCGGTTAATGTGGTCAGCATCACGTAAACAGCCATAATCTCACCCCCCGTGTCATAGAGTATTACTATTAATATTATCGCTGACGGGTAGCTCAGTCAAGGGCGATGAACCGGTCAGCCAATTTTTCCGCTACCTGCGGCATGGTGGTGTATTCCATTTCCTCCAGTGGCAGGCGGTGCGGCTCAAAAGGCCCGTGGCGGCGCATCATATCTGCCATCTCATTTGCCTGCTGGCGGGCCAGTTCGAAAGAGACATCGGCAAACATGTCGCGCGGTCCGATGAACTTGCCTTCTGCGAGCTGAAAGCCGGCGGCGACCACTCTGGGGGGGCCATCAAATCGGGCTGGTGTGCTTTCCTGAAGCGAGACCGGCATCAGCGGTCCCATATGAGAGCCGCGCATCCATCCTTCCACCAGAATGGGGGCGGCAAAAGGCTCCAGCACCTCGCCCACCGCTGGGAAAATGCCTTGGCAACGGACGATGCAAACCGGGTCGTCTTTACCGACGTAGCGCTGGGCGATCAGGGACAGGCGTTCTGTGGAAGTTACCGCGGCGATCTCATCAGCTTCCCGAGAGAAAACGGCCTTGATGGCAAACCGTGTTGGTGCGCCGATGAAAACGAGCAGGTCATAGATGTCTTCAGGGGCATTGAGGGTGATTTTTTTATGTTCTTTGAGGTCGTGTACCTTAAAAGCGAAACCGGAATGCATAGTGGGGGCGATAACCAGGCCGATGGTATTAAACGGGTCAGCAAACATCTTGTAAAGCGGCATATTCCAGGCCCCCGCCGATGTCTTGTCCGCCATGAAGATAAGCACTGGCTCTGACTTCCGTTCTTCAAACTCCATCTCGGCCACCCCCGGCCCCATGCCCTTCACGTTGCCGGCGAAAGCGTCAGAGAGCAGGTCCTGGCCCGCGCCGTAGAGTTTCAGCTTCTTGGCCACTTCCGTTCCAGCGACAAACGTATCCCAGGCGAGCCGGTGTATCTTTTCGCTTTCGTCGCCCTGCTGATGAGTCATAATCAGCTGTATGTCGTCGCCGCAGCTGGTAATATGATAATCGATCAGCAGCCCCTCCTTTTTAGCTTTGGACAGAGACTCCGATGCCTCGTTGATAACGTCAGGGTGTGATGCGGAATGCCCGACAAAACCACCAATGTCGGCTTTTATGACACTGAGGGTAAGTTTCATATTACTCCCTCCTTTACCTCAGTATTCGATACCTTTTCGTGCTTTAACTCCTTTGTCGTACGGATGTTTTACCTTCCTCATTTCAGTGACTAGGTCGGCGCGCTCGATGACGGTGTCTTCCGCGTAGCGGCCGGTCAATATCAGCTCAATTCCCGGCGGTTTTTCCTCAATGAGCCTGATAACATCGTCAAGCGGGATGAGCTTGAAATAAACGGCAACGTTTACTTCATCGAGCACGACCATGTCGTATTTCCCGCTCAGCATCGCCTCACGTGCCGTCTGCAAAGCCAGCTCTGCCTGTCTGATTTCTTCGGGGTTTATATTATTCCGGTCAATCAGACACCTGAGACCGAAACTGGCCACCTCAACGTTGGGCAACTTGGGGAGAGAATTGAACTCACCGTAGGGATATTTCCCCTTCATGAAGAAAACAATGAAGACCTTAAGGCCATGGCCGACGGCTCGCAGTATTGAGCCAAGTGCGGCGGAAGTCTTGCCCTTGCCGTTGCCGGTGAAGACCTGGATTAAGCCCTTTTCTTTTTTTCTGTCCAAAGTTACCCCTGTAATGCCTGTATTCTAGCTCATTACGGGGAACGGTATAATTTCGCTCTTTTAAACGTTTACCTGATGCTCTAGGCGAGGTTAGTTTAACAGTCAAACCGTGATTTGTCAATAGGAAAAAATAGACAGTAAGCGAATATATACCCAATTTTCGACAGCTACCAGTAGAGCTCCATTATTTTTGACCGCAATACAGACTGATTGAATGACTATTGGATATATAACTGCCACAGGAGCAGAAGAGCGTAGAAAGTGGAAGCTAATTGAAAAAGGAAAGGGAAATATTCCACTTTTTAGACGTCTTCGTGTTTTCACACGGGACGGATTGGGAAAGGCGCGCTGTTGAACGGGAGATGGAGCGGCTGAGGAAGGGCGGAAAATAAAGCGTTCTTATGCCTCGCGCGGCACCTGCCGTCTGGTTCTGATGAGATGGGTGAAGCCGATCAGGACGGGCAGGGCGATGCTGTAGCTTATCAGTGGTGCCGGGTTGCCGAGCCACCAGCAGATTGGTGACAGCGGAATAAACAGCACCGCGCAGGCCAGAGTTACGTTTCTTCTCAGAAGCAGGGCCAGGATAGCCGGCCCGCCTAAAATCAGCATCGGTTTGGTGAGCACGACCAGAAACACGCCGATGGTGGTGTTGACACCGCGCCCGCCCCGGAAGCCGATGAACACCGGCCAGTTATGACCGATTACGGCGGCGGCGCCGGTGGCCAGAACGGCGAGAAGGGGAAGACTGGCTGCCTGAGCGATGAGGACGGCGAGGGCGCCTTTTCCGGCATCGATAAGGCCGACGATGATTCCGGTCTTGGGACCCAGCTGGCGGTAGGCGTTGGCGGCGCCCATATTAAGGTCACCGACCTTACGGATGTCAATATGCTTTACCATATATCCGGCGAGGTAGGCGGTGGGGATGGCGCCGAGGAGGTAACCCAGCAGTATAAATAGCCAGGGCATCATTTTCCTTTTTAATGGTGCCGGGAGTGGGACTCGAACCCACAAGGATTGCTCCGGCGGATTTTAAGTCCGCTGCGTCTGCCAATTCCGCCACCCCGGCACGTACAAGGTTATTGTAAGGGGTAACGTAGCAGGCGTCAAGGAGGAGGGAGTTTGCTTAATCTATGGTATATATCTGGAGTTTATACGTGAATGGTGATTTTATTAGGTGAAACGATTTCAATTTCACATGTAGTAAAAATCGGTTTTATTGGATTTATAACCAAGCATTTTAAATTGTGTTAGGGAAAGTAGGTTTGATACACTCTACTTACCCATGCCGGAACGACATAGTTCTCATTATACCGTGTGACTAATATCAGTGCGAGAGTATCATGCAATACAGCTTGAGCTGTAATAGCATCACCTGCTAGTTTTCGCAAGTGGTTGGCGCTAACCTCAAGCCAGCCTTGCCCCATTAACACACGATTTTTTACCTTATCCAAAGTTATACGTGTGGGTAGCCAGACCTCATCCTTTCCTCTCGCTTTCGTAGGAAATGCTAACATATGATGCTTAAATTTATTAAACATACGAACCGAACCTCTGTCCTGTTCTTCCCTAGTTTTAGCAATCTTAAGCCAACCCGCTAACTTAAAAGGCATACCAAGTCTTATTTGATTTACTTGCTCATCGGACATCCCGGAATTAATTAGTTCTTCATCTTTAGGGATATGACAGAGTTCCCTGAAAGCTTCCCCATCTAATTGGGACAAAAGTGATACTGCCTGTTTTTCTTCATAACCCTTCTTTCCTACTTGTATTTTATTAATAAGTATTAAGAGGGAAAATTCGGCATTCCTGGGTTGCCATTCTTTCAATACGAATAACCAACCCAACAAATCTTCAGTGGCCGTCATAAATTCCTCAAAGGCTTTAATCACCAAGAAACGTAGTATTGTCTGACTTACATTCAGAGGTTGTTGTAGGATTAGTTCAGTTGTATAGGCACGTTCGGCGGTGCTGAAATATATAGCGTTTCGTAAAATAGAAGCATCCTCAAATGAGCTTCCTGTGTCGGGGTATGAAATGTTATTCATTTAAGTTACTACTTTCACTTGAAAGGACGAGATACACTATTGGACATTCCTCTTGTTTCCTTTATTTTAGTACTCGCAGAATTAGCTTACAATAGCTGAATACAGCTTCAAACTATCTTCAAACCTCACCGACCACTTCCGTAATTGACACCTCAACCTGCCGTACGCTAATATAGCCATAAGTTTCACCATTATAATTCCGCGTGATAACATGAGCATAGGCAAACTGTATAAACTGGGCGATAGCGAATTTGTGGCCGATGTTACATATCACGTTTTTCAGCACCCGGCAGCCACCAACTGGTGGGGTGAACTGACCCTCGCTGAATACGTTCCTCTTGATGAAGGCGACATGTTCGAAATCGAGTTTGAGGACAAACGCAGGAGCAGGTGCCACCTGAAAAAGAAGGTGAACCGGGCGGTGAGTGGCTTCCCACCGCGTTATATCTATCATGTTACCGGTTTCAGCCCTATTGCATAATTAAGGTTCAAGAGAGTACGCTTCAGGAGGTTTCTATTGAGCGAAAATAAGCATCTGGCAGCATTGAAGGAGAGCATTGTCAATCTGGATTTTGCGGCGGTAGTCAAAGCGGCCAAAGAGGCAATGGAAGCCGGCGTTGACCCGAACGCGGCCATAAACGACGGCATGGTGCCGGGCATGGCCATTGTGGGGGACAAGTTTGAGAATGGCGAGTACTTCCTTTCCGAGCTGGTGGTGGCGGCGGAAGTGATGAAGGAAGGGGTAAATGTGGTGACGCCATATATCAAAGGCGAGGGTTCCCAGAAACTGGGCAAGGTGGTTATCGCCACCGTGGAAGGGGACCACCATGACCTGGG
>DUFF01000018.1 GCA_011174815.1 Dehalococcoidia bacterium
ACTGGGACACCAAGATACCCTGGCAGCGAGAGGAGGCGCTCAAGGCTGGCCTGTATAACGTTTGCTCTGATCTGGCTGGGAATGTGGCCCGGAAAGCAGCCGAGGTGCTCTGGGAGGAGATTAACATCATACATAAGAAGGCTATCTGAAGTAAAGGAGGCATACTTTATGGCGAACGGCTTGATGTGACTGAGGCTTAAAACGGCCTTTGGTTCAGATGAGGCTTTACAGGACTAAATCAAGCAGTGCGTCGAGCATTGCCATCCCTTGGGCTACCCCATATCTGACCGGTAGGTATACAATAGGATAGAGTTTAAAGGAGGGTTTATTGTCAAGGAACCTAATAACCGGTGGCCTGGGCTTTCTGGGCTGCTATTTAGCTCGAAAACTGATGGAGAAGGGTGAGGAGGTCGTAATCTTTGACTTGGCGGCGGGCTCGAAGCTTATCGAGGATATTAAGGATAAATTGAAGCTCGTCCGGGGGGACCTGACCGACTGGACGCAGGTTCTGGCGGCAGTGAGTGACAATGACATCGACTGCATTTATCATCTCGCAGCCATGCTTCCTCCCAGGAGTGAACAAAACCTTGCCGCCACTTTTGAATTGAATGTGCAGGGCACAATTCACGTGCTGGAGGCAGCCCGGTTGCTCAAGGTAGGTAGCGTGCTTCTAGTGAGTACCATCGCTACTTACGGTCTAGGCATTCCTCACCTGAGCAACGAAGATGTACCCCAGCAGCCCAGAAATATGTACGGAACGACCAAGGTCTGCTGCGAACGGTTGGGAGAGCAATATCACCGTAAGTACGGGGTAAATTTCCGGGCTGTTCGCTTTCCACCAGTCTTGGGAGCCGGCCGGAATGACTCCGCCCAGAGCGCCTTCAGTTATCTGGCGATAAGGGAGCCCGTGCTGGGTCGTCCTTATACCTTGTATGTGGAGAGGAAAACTAGGATGTCCTTGATATATGTTAAAGATGCCGTCGGAAGTCTCATTTCCCTCAAAGAAGCTGACGAAGCAAGGTTAAAGAGGCGAATTTATAATCTCCATGGCTTGTCTTTCCAGGCGGCAGATTTGGCCCAGGAGGTGAGAAAACGCGTGCCAGAGGCACGGCTAGATTTTAAACCTGATCCCGTTATGCTAGATTCGATCAACAACTGGCCCACTCTGAACGACGCCCGTGCCCGGGAAGAGTGGGACTGGCAGCCTAAGTATGGGCTATCAGAATCTGTGGAGGACTTCATCGCTGAGGTCAGGGCCAATCCCTCTGCATACAAATAAATTTAACCGGCCGAAATGCTTTTAGAGCTTTAAATATTGATAGTCGAGGAATGGCTATGATAATCGGGCTCAGTGCAATTCCCAATGGCAATTTTACTGATAAGCTGCGCTCCATTTAAATAAATAAATAAAGGAGGTAAAGATGGAAAAAGCAAAAGACAGTAAGGAGCTGGCCGAAAAAGCATACTCGCTGGGTTGGGAGTACCAAAAGACCTATAGAGGTTGTTCTCAGACAGCTTTGGCTGCCCTGCAGGATACTTTGGGGCTCAGAAACGATGACATCTTCAAAGCAGCGACCGGTCTGTCTGGAGGAGGGGGTATATCCATAGACGGTAGCTGTGGAGCTTATGCCGCGGCTATCCTGTTTATGAGTTCAATAGTAGGCCGGGAAAGGCACGACTTTGAAGATGCTCCACGTGTCCGATTCCAGAGCTTTGAGCTGGCGAGGAAGCTACATGATAGATTCATCAGTGAATATGGTACTATAATATGCCGAGATATTCACAGGAAACTCGTGGGGCGAGGATATTATCTTGGCGACCCGGATGAGATGAAAAAATTTGACGATCTCGGAGGTCATGAAACAGTAGCCCCTGGGGTAGTAGCTAATGCCGCCCGCTGGACAGTAGAGATTTTAGCTGAGAAGGGCTTGCTTCCCAAGTAGGGAGAAGAAGCATCTAAGTATTTCCTAAAGGCTTGGTTAATTTTGCGATGATAAAAATGTTATCCATTATCATGCCGTCTATCAGGTAACTCAGCACTATTTGGCATAACATTTCCCAAAGGCGTTTCCAAGCTACTAGTTAAGGAGGTGACCCTATGGTTAAATAAGTTTCCGGGTCAGTAGTAGAGACCCTGGCCCTCAGAAATCTTGGGACCAAACTAACCAAATGAGGTATTAAAAATGAGCGAAATATCAGGTGAACCGGTACGCCCGGGCAGTTTGACCTTGGAACAAGCTCGTAAGGCTGTTGACGCCATGGTGGAATACGCTACGGAGACCAAGTCAGGTCGGGGTATGGCCTTTGCCGTAGTGGATGATTGCGGTGTTCTCATGTACTTTGCTAGGATGCCTCAAGCCTCTCTGGTTAACAGGCAAATGGCTGAATATAAAGCCTGGAGTGCCATAGCGTTTAAGAGGGACACCAGAGCCACCCGAGACCTGCTGACAAAGATGGGGCTAAAGGCCGCGGATTTCTGTGAGCCTGACCGATTGACGCTTATCCCCGGAGGCAACCTTATTAGGACAAAGGAAGGCTATACAGTTGGTGCTGTGGGCACCAGCGGCCGCCACGAAGATGAAGACGAGGAGGTAGCGCTTGTTGGCGTTAAGGCCTACCAGCAAAGCTGACAAGCCTTTGAATTGAGAGGAGACCCGATCCGCATCACGAAACAACAGTGTTCGTGACAACACCCAAGTAGTACCTGATAGCAGAGGGTGATATCCCCAAATACAAGCCGAGTCTTGACGTCAGCCCATACATATCGTTATGCTATTCGGTGTCATTAGGTGGCACATCAGACTTGGAATTCGTAAACGCCGGTCGTCAGTTCGAATCTGACCGCTGGCTCAGCAATATTGGGGATAAAAATAAAATGGGCGGTTTGCTCTTCGGAACGGCGGGAGTTCCGCGCAGTGCCCGGACAGCTTCTACGGTTGACGGCATTGAGCGCATTGCCGAGCTGGGGCTGGACTGCATGGAGATGGAGTTTGTCCAGGGCGTGAAGATGGGGGAGGTGGCCGCCCGGCTGGTCGGTGAGGCGGCGGCTCGCACCGGTGTGAAATTATCCGCACACGCTCCCTATTTCATTAACCTGAATGCACAGGATATGGAGAAGGTAAGGGCCAGCCAGAGCCGCATTCTGCAGACGGCGCGCATTGCTGCTCTCTGCCGGGCAGAAAGCGTGGTTTTTCATGCCGCATTTTATATGGGCCAGTCGCCGGAAGCAGTATATGAGACGGTGAGGAAACACCTTGGGGAAGTGCTGGACCAGCTGGAACGGGAGGAGATACAGGTATGTATTCGGCCGGAAGTAACTGGCAAAAGCAGCCAGTTCGGTACCATTGAGGAGCTGGTAAATCTAAGCGCCGAACTGGAAGGAGTGGCGCCCTGTCTCGACTTCTCCCACTGGCACGCCCGTACCGGCAAGTTCAATTCTTATCCGGAGTTTGAAGCCGTCCTTCTTCAGGTGAGGCAGCGTCTGGGAGAGGGCGCACTGGAAAACATTCATATTCACGTTTCCGGTATCAGCTACGGTAAGAAGGGTGAAATAAAACACCTCAATCTGGAGGAGTCCGATTTCCGGTACAGAGAGCTGCTGAAGGTGTTAGAGGATTACAATGTCCAGGGTATGGTAATATGTGAAAGTCCAAACTTAGAGGAAGATGCGCTACTGATGCAGGCGGCCTGTAGAGGTTTATGATTATCAGCGAATACAAATGTATGGTATATTTGTGGTATAATTGAAAGGGTTAAAAGAGCCGGTATTAGGGGTGAAGTGTGAAACCTAGCTGGAAACGAAGCAGTTTAATTTACATCGCCATTCTGCTGGCGGCGGTGGCTTTGTTCTCATATCTCTTGCCCACGGCGAACAAACCCGAGGAGGTGCCCCTTAGCGAAGTAATCGCCATGTCGAAGAACAAGGAAATCGCCGAAATCACGGTTGAGGACGACCTGCTGCTCATCACCACGGTTGATGATACCGAGCTCAGGTCATTCAAGGAAAGCAATGCCACCATCTATGAGATCGAGGGGCTCAACCTTGAGGGCGTGGTGGTGAATGTCAAAGGGTCATCGGGCATCAACTGGGGCAGCCTGATGCTCAATTTCCTGCCTCTCATCATCTTCGGTGGCCTGCTGTTCTTCCTCTTCCGTCAGGCGAGGGGGGCAAATAACCAGGCGATGAGCTTTGGCCGGAGCCGCGCCCGACTTTTTCCGGCCAACCGACCCACGGTGACCTTTGACGATGTGGCTGGTGTGGAGGAAGCCAAGCAGGAACTGCTGGAGGTGGTTGATTTCCTCAAATCACGGGAGAAATTTCAGGCGCTGGGCGCGCGCATCCCGAAAGGGGTGCTGCTGATCGGGCCACCGGGCACAGGTAAAACTCTGATGGCCAGAGCCGTGGCCGGTGAGGCTGATGTTCCTTTCTTTTCCATCAGCGGCAGTGAATTCGTAGAGATGTTTGTTGGTGTTGGTGCTTCAAGGGTGCGCGATCTCTTTGACCAAGCCAAGCGTAATGCTCCGTGCATCATCTTCATTGATGAAATCGATGCGGTGGGCCGCCATCGCGGTGCTGGTCTGGGCGGCAGTCATGATGAGAGGGAGCAGACACTTAATCAGATTCTGGTGGAGATGGATGGTTTTGATACCAGTACCAGCGTGATTGTTATGGCCGCCACCAACCGACCGGATATTCTTGACCCGGCGCTTCTGAGGCCTGGTCGTTTTGACCGCAGGGTGATTCTGGACCGGCCGGATATCAATGGTCGGGTTGCCATTCTCAAAGTGCACGCCAATGGCAAACCGCTGGATAAAGACGTTGACCTGGAAGTTCTGGCCAAGGGCACGGTGGGCCTGAGCGGTGCCGACCTAGCCAATCTGGTCAATGAGGCGGC
>DUFF01000019.1 GCA_011174815.1 Dehalococcoidia bacterium
TGGGCTACCTCTCTCTGCACCATCACCACCATCAGCCCCGGTTTTACGGAGGCTTCCAGGAAGTGGCGCAGGACGGGGGAGGTGATGTAGTAGGGGAGGTTGGCCACCACTTTATAACGTTCTGTTTCAGATACCAGATCAGACGGGTCAATCTTGAGAATGTCCTCATTGACGATGGTGACATTGGGGAAGGGAGACAACTCTCTTCTCAGGAGCTCCGCTAGCGTATCGTCAAGCTCAACGGCGATGACCCGTTTCACCCTCCGGGCAAGCTCACGGGTCAGGATTCCAAGGCCGGGCCCGACTTCAATAACAATATCGTCGGCGGTAAGTTCGGCGGCGGATAATATTTGCTGCAATACGTTGTTATCGATAAGGAAGTGCTGCCCCAACCTCTTCCTTGCTCTTAAATCAAAGCGCCGCAGCCGCCGTTTGGTCTCGGCCAGAAGCGATTCCTCTTTCAAATGGCACCTGCTCATAACCGGCTTGAAAGCGATGAGGCCGTGCACCTGCCCTCGACCCCGCCCAATAGCTTGCTCCAGCCAGCCAGCTCCAGCCAGGCAACCCTGCGGCACCCGGAAAATACCATTTACCGCTGCTTCCTCTCGGACCTGACGGGGTTCATAGCCTTCCGCCGCGCAAGACCCGGCTTTCAACACCGCTTAACCGAAGTAGTCCTACCAGACAAGGGCCTCAAGCCGGAGTTCAACCCTGCTGTAGCGGATTGCAGGTTCAGGGCACCGCTGGCTCCCCGTCTAGCACGACCTCAACAAAATGCTAAACCGCCCGTGCTTCTTTGTCAAGGGAAGTTGATTATCTCCGCCAGCTCATATAAGTCTTTCGCTTTTTCCAGATTGAGCACCAGCTCTATGGAACGGTCGGCCTGTGCTGGAGAGAGGACATCGCTGGTGGCATCTTTAAATTTGGCCATCAGCTCATCTGTGGTCATGGGCGTCTTATGATAGCCGCGCCAGGCCTCCCATTTGACGCTGTGTTCCTGCCCGTTCTTCAGCTTGATAGTGACAACGTCAAAGCCCTCCGGCCACGGCGTGGTCCAATCCGGTCTGGGGGTTAGTTTGACCTTCCCTCGGGCCTCTTTGTATCTGGGGTCAACCCGTTTCTCCTCGGTGAAGATGCGCCGGTCGGCGCGCTTTTCCAGCAGGACGCCGGCAATGCCGTGCTGCAGGCTGACCCGGGTGTGCTCGCTATCCGGAGGCTCGAGCAGGTCAAGCTCGTGTACCGCGCCCGGGCTCATCTCAACCTCGACGCTGGCCACGGCATCATAGGCGATACTGTTCTCTTTGACGAGGTGGAGCGCCGCCTCGAGGGGACGCTGCTGCAGAGAATGGCAGGGGAAATTCTTGGTGTCGAGGAGGTCGAAACGGAACTCCCTGCCCAGTCCTTCGGTAACTTTCTCAATATGATAATCTGCTTCTCCGGCAACGGCGCTGCCGAAACCGGGGCCAAGGTCACCATCCTCCAGTATATTGGTATCGGCGGTGATTCCCTGGCCGGCCAGCAGGGCCGCGGTGACGCCATTGCGGCAGGCAAAACCGGTCTCAACGAAGTGGGTCATAGTCGAGTGGTGCCTTAACGTGCCCGCCGCCTGCGAGGCAACCAGGCCGAAGGCACGCAGTATCTGCACTGCGCTCAATTTCAACAGCTTAGCGGTGGCCACGGTTGCGCCGAAGTTACCGAACACGGGCACAGCGAAGAACCCCCGGCCGGTGGCGGGCAGGCAGGCGAGGCCGATGTGCGACTGCACCTCGTGGGCGATGATGGCCGCTGCCAGCACATCCTTGCCGGAGGCACCCGCTTTCTCGGCAACCGGAAAAACGACCGGGAAAACCGTCATCACGCCGACCATCTCCGGTCGGCTGTCACCTTCCCACTCTGATGAATGCGCGAAGTTGCCGTTGGCCAGGGCGGCGTTGGGCAGCGACGTTTTGAAGCCGCCACCGATAACTCCGGCCTCAGGCGTCCCGCCCATATCGCGGACAAACTTGGTGACGATTTTGCCCGCGGGCAGCGTTGAGCCCCATATCATTGAGCCCAGATTGCTCAGCGCCAGCTCCTTGGCATACTGCACGGTCTTCTGAGGGATATCATCGATACCGGCATCGACCACAAATTTTGCTACCTGCTCGGTTACGGTCATTTCAGCCTCCTTATCTTTACTTTCCTGTAAAATTTCTTACATACCTTGCTGCAGTCGTGTCACCAGCCGTACGGGCAAGCCTTTTTCCATCATCCGGTCCTGTACGGCGGCAACGTCATAGGGTATGCGGTGTAATCTTACCATTCTGGTGTCACTGTCGTAGATAGCATAGCTGGCACGGGGGTCTCCATCGCGCGGTTGTCCCACCCCGCCGGGATTGAGGATGAGACGGCTTTCACCCAGGGCAAGCCCGATATTGTCCACCAGCCGGCTGAACGTACAGGAGCCATTATCTTCCTTGAAGACGAGAGGGACATGGGAGTGCCCGACCAGACAATAAGGCGACCGGAAGAAGCTGAAATTTTGCCAGGCAATGCTGGTGGATATGACGTATTCCCATATCGGCTCTCTGGGACTGCCGTGCACTAGTGTGAATATATCTTTATCGATGGTGAGAGGCAGGTTTTTCAGGTACTGAATATCCCCCTGGCTTAACTGCCCGGAGGTCCACTGGCAGGCAAGCGCGGCATCGGGGTTGAAATCGGCGGTGCTTATTTTGCCGATGGCGGCCCAGTCATGGTTTCCGGCCACGCAGACATGGTTGTACCGCCGCAGCAGTTCAATGCAGTGGTGTGGGTCAGGCCCGTAACCGACGATATCGCCCAGGCACCATATCTCCGCCACTCCTCCCCGCCGCTCCATGTCTTCCAACACCGCATTGAAGGCGGTCAGATTGGCGTGTATATCCGCCATGATGGCGTAACGCATGGTACTACTATATCAATTTTCGTGTCAGATGAGAAGGCGGGAGGTGGGAAGATCGTTAATTTTGACTAATTCATTGATAAATTATATAATGCATTTTACATCCTTTGGGGGGAATAGGGTGAAGCGCAGCTTCTCAAGTGTGGTGATGAATATATGTATCATGCGTTGCCCGCAAGGGCTAGCGACTGGTGAAACTATGTCTTGGAGGGCAATGCATGATGAA
>DUFF01000002.1 GCA_011174815.1 Dehalococcoidia bacterium
AAGGGTTGTGGAGTTTAAGCGGTTAACGACCAGGAATCTCCTAGTTACACCTAGATTATCTATGCTATAATTGGGTTCATATGACGGTGGTAATAACCGGGGCTACCGGGCACATCGGGGCCAATCTAGTGCGCAGTCTGATTGAAAAGGGTCGGCCCACACGCTGCCTGGTACACGTCAACCGCAGGCCCATCGACGGGCTGGATACGGAGATGGTCCAGGGTGACGTCGGCGACCTGGAGTCCCTGTGCCGGGCGTTCGAGGGTGCCGAGGTCGTCTATCACCTGGCCGCCTGTATCTCACTCTCAATGGACGACTGGCCGTTGATGGAGGCGGTAAACGTCAACGGTACACGGAACGTGGTCGAAGCCTGCCTGCGTACCAAGGTGCGCCGACTGATACATTTCAGCTCCATCCACGCGTTCGTGCAGGAGCCGTTGTCCGCCCCATTAGACGAGTCGCGTGAGCTGGCGGAATCCCAGCAATACCCGCCCTACGACCGCTCCAAGGCCATCGGGGAGGGGGAGGTGAGGCGGGGCATCGAAAGGGGACTGGACGCCATAATCATCAATCCCACAGGGATTATCGGGCCGCATGACTACGAGCCGTCCTATTTCGGTGAGGCGCTGCTATCGATAGCGCAGCACAAGTTGCCGGCACTGGTCACGGGAGGGTTCGACTGGGTGGACGTGCGGGATGTTGTTGCGGGCGCAATGCGTGCCGAGGAAGTGGCACCGGCGGGGGCGAGATACCTCCTTTCCGGGCACTGGGTGACAGCACGGGATATCGCCGCCATGGTGGCAGAAATCACCGGCACATCAGCGCCCGGGCTGGTCTTTCCGCTTTGGATGGCCCGTCTCGGCGTGCCTATAGTGAAAGCAGTAAGTCGTCTGAACGGGAGAAGTCCGCTCTATACCAGCGTATCGCTGAGGGCACTGCGGAGCAACCGGCATATCAGCCACGAGAAGGCCACACGGGAGCTCGGCTACCAGCCCCGCCCATTCCGGGAAACGCTGGTTGATACGCTGCGCTGGTTTGAGGAGAACGGACAGCTCACCCCGAAAAAATCAGCGGCGAATAAGGAATCCAGATGAAAGAACTGACCGTTTTCAACGGCCTGCTGATAGGCTGGTTCGTTCTGGCTGCGGCGGTGTTCGTGGCGCTGTTTTTCGTGGTGGCACCCTACGGACGACACAGTCGCAGGGGGTGGGGATACAGCATCGGCAACAGGGCGGGCTGGGTGCTTATGGAAGCGCCGGCCCCGATTGCCTTCGGCGTCTGTTTTCTGCTGGGCAGCAACCCGACTACCACCGCCACGATAACCTTGCTGTTTCTCTGGGAGGCGCATTACCTACACCGGGCTTTCATTTATCCGCTAGGCCTGCATGTTACCGCCCGGCGCATGCCACTAATGGTCATGGCCTTCGGGATGATTTTCAATATCATGAACGGCTATCTCAACGGGCGCTACATCTTCACCTTTGCCGGGGGTTATTCCAGCGACTGGCTGAGCGACCCTAGATTCATCATCGGGGCGGTGCTGTTCATTACGGGATTTGCCATCAACCGTCAGGCTGACCTGGCACTGCGTGAGCTGCGGAGACCAGGCGAGTCCGGTTATAAGATATCACAAAGCCGGTTTTACCGCTGGGTATCGTGTCCCAACTACCTGGGGGAAATTACCATCTGGATCGGATGGGCAATAGCAACGTGGTCCCTGCCGGGATTGGCCTTCGCATTCTGGACAGTGGCCAACCTGCTGCCGCGGGCGAGGGCCCACCATGCCTGGTACCGGCAGCATTTCCCCGATTACCCGCCGGAGCGTAAGGCCCTAGTGCCTGGGGTGTGGTAGGGTTGGGATAACAGCTCATAAGTCAGGATGTCAGTATAAAACCCCTTCTGATAGCTAAATTATTGCCTATTTTTCAAATATCAATGATTTTCTGACGAACCAGCATCTTTTTCAAAAACCAAATTACGGTATTGACAAGGTCTCGGTTAAGAAGTAAAATCAGCTTACTCTGTAATCATGTACTAATCTGGATTCCCTGAGCGGGTCAGATGGAGTGGGGGCACAGATGTCGAACTCTCAGGATACACGGTGGAACAAACCCAAAGTAGGCCACATAGATAAACTAACACTACTCAAGAATAATCTCCAAGAGTACATCGACAGCATTGATATTTCGCGTGAACTCTGCAAGGATTGCGAGATAGCGGAAATGAAAATGGAAGGGAAGATAGACTTTGATAATCACATTTTAGCGGCAGACTTCTGGAAAACCATGACCTTGAATCTGGGCGAATTTCGGGGAAAGATTTTCAAGTTACCGTCTCTGATTCGCAACGATAACAATACAAACATAAAGGATATCAGCGAAATGCTTGAGACGATGATCAGTGAGGCTAGGGATAAGGAATATGATACTCGCGGGATAGAATGTTTCGATGAAGCGACAGAAATAAAGAAATCCTTTGACGGCTTTAAGGGCCTCTTCACAGGTATAACTACGTATTCGAGGGACAGGGCGGATGATATTCTAAAGGATATGGAGGAAGTCATATCGGAAATCCGCCGATACCTAGAGACAATCGACAAGCGAAGAGCCAAACAGCCGCGTTTTCAAAAGTCCAATATTCCGCAGAATGTCAAAGAAGAAGCTGTGGCGGATACGCATAAAACGAGAAGCAAACTAAGGTTTATGAGCGGCATCTCGGCAAAGGCAGTGAAAAATCAACCAAGGAAATATACATAATAGCGGGAGGTGAAACTAATGTCTGAAATGGATAAGTGGTTAGAGCTATTGACGGGATTGGTATCTCCAGAAGAGGCAGAACCCATGATATCTGAGGCGTTAACAGCGCTAGACGAATTTCTCCAACGCGACCCGAGGACAATGGAGCGTGTTGTGGATATTCTGAACAGGCGTCTCAGTGGCGAATTCAACGCTGAAACCTGGAAGTTAATGCATGATAGCCTCTGCCAGTATTTCACTGAAGACCTTGCTTGCCTTCTGTACTGGGTGGTGGATGTAGAAAATGCGGCCGCAAGCCGGTTACATGAAGTAGAGAGGTACGGGCTACCAAATGTCATGGCCTTTCTGCGTGCGGTGGTGGGAATCTTCGGCGTGGACCTGACAAACGCATTCATTTTGTGGAACCAAATACCAAATAACTGGCGTACCATCTACCGGGACGTGTATTTTGACAGGATAAACGAACGGCAACACATCAAGTTACGTATCCTAAAATACAGTGGCGAGGAGGTGGTCATCGAGGGGCCGCCTGATTCCATTCTAAGCCTGGGTAACGAGCTTATCTTCACATCACGCCTCGTCGGCGCGCGCGAGGACTTCAGCGAAAGCACCATTAAACTGTACCTTGAAGAGTCAAAGGAGTTGACCAAACTCCTCAAGGGAGGGAAAAAGGGTACGCCAGCCTAGAGAGCTGGTCAGGTAGTTAAGCGCGAGACATTATTAGCTGCGAAAGGAGTTACGATGTCAGACGCAATACTGGGTACGATAATAGGCGGTATTAT
>DUFF01000020.1 GCA_011174815.1 Dehalococcoidia bacterium
CCCTGGGCACCGGCCTGGGCCTTATCATCGGGGCCAAGCTGGCGGCACCGGACAGGGTAGCCATCAACTTTATGGGCGATGCCGCCTTCGGAATGGTGGGGCTGGACTTTGAAACGGCGGTGCGCAACAACATACCCATCATCACCATCGTGCTCAACAATTCTACGATGGCGGTCGAGCTGACCCATATGGTCGCCTCCCACGAGCGCTACCGAGCCCGGGACATCGGCGGAAACTACGCAGATATGGGCCGCGCTCTGGGCGGTTACGCCGAAAGGGTGGAAAATCCGGGGGACATTGCACCGGCCATACAGCGCGCCCGCCAGGTAACCGAAGAAGAAGGACGCCCGGTGCTGCTGGAGTTTATCACCAGCGAAGAAACAGACGTTTCCATGCTGTGAGATTCAAAGGCCTGCCTTTGTGACGACCTTCACAACTTGGGCACGGGGTCCACGTAGGGCAGGTCGATTTCCTCTTTGTCCATGATTTCCAGAAGCGTCGCTTTCCCCGAATCTACCATCTTCTTCGCCCTCTCCAGGGCTGGAATTATCTCCGCCGGCTGGTCAATTCTTTCCGCGTAACCGCCAAGCCCTTCCGCTATCTTGGCGTACTGTCCGGAAACCACGTTCATGCCATAGCGTTTTGAAGCAATCGGGTTTACTACCTTTGACATGCTTAACGTCCCGTTATTGAAGACTATGTTCAGGATGGGAATATTTTCCCTGACCGCGGTCTCAAAGTCCATGCCGTTCTGTCCAAACGCACCCTCCCCGCACACATAAACAACGAGCTTCTTCGGTTGGGCTAACTTGGCCCCTAGGGCCAGTCCCAATCCGCTGCCCAGCATATGGTCTTTCCCGTAACCGATATAGCTTCCGGGGGTAACACACTGCCAGAAAGGAACGAGCTGGTCCCGCGGTGTTCCGGAGTCGTGAACCACAATCGTGCTCTCGCTGTCCATTACCTGCATCATGTCCCAGATTACCCGGTACGGATTGATGGGAGTTTCATCGGAAGTGAGTTTGGGCATCCATTCCCGCAGCCATTCTTCTTTGACGGCGCTAATCTCCTTTGCGACGGCGCCGTCTCCTTTTCTGCCCTGGGGCCCTATTTGCCTTTGCACCTCCTCAATCAATTGTTTCAGCACGAGCCTGGCATCTCCAATAGCCGCCTGCTCGATTTCGTAGTCCTTATTTATATCCCGTTCATCTATGGTCGCCTGCAGTATGGTTTTGCCGGAAGGGATGGGATACGTCATCTGCTCTCTGGTACAGCTCGAGCCTATGGCGAATATCAAATCGGCTTTATCCAGGAAGTGGACCACCATTTTGGTCCTGGTACGGCCGCCCGTCCCCAGGGCCAGCGGGTGATTTTCCGGGAAAGCACCCTTGGCATTCATGGTGGTGAAGACCGGAATTTGCAGCAGTTCCGCCAGCGCCATGAGTTCTTCGCCGGCACAGGCATAGAGCACTCCCTGCCCAGCCCGTATGACGGGATTTTTAGATGCTATCAAAATCCTGGCCAGCTCCCGGATATCATCCGGGTCCCCTGCCGGCTTTGCTGATTTTACCGGTCTATATTGAAACGTTGCCTCGTCCAGTTCTTCCCCACCTACGTCGACCGGGATATTTACCAGTACCGGGCCCGGACGCCCCGTCTTAAGATAGGTGAAGGCCCTTCTCATCGTCTCCGGTATTCTGTCGGCGAAGGAAAGCGTGTCGGACCATTTGGTGGCTTCGCGGTAGACCCGCAGTGTGTCAAAATTGGGGTGAGTACTGACCCGGCGCCGTTCGTCGCCTGTCGGCAGCACCAGGATTGGAACACCATCGCTGTAAGCTTGTCTGACCCCGGAAAAAGCCGCCTCAATCCCGGGCCCGAACATAACCGTGGAGACCCCTATACGCTGGCCGAAGGAGATCCGTGTATAGCCATCGGCAGCTTCTACGGCGGCCCTTTCGGTTCTAAAGGTGACCAGTCTAATCCCTTCCTCGGCGATAGTGTCCTGTAAAGCATTATTTGGGAATCCAGTTACCAGCTCTACCCCTTCCATTTTCAGGATTTTGGCAATAGCAGCATACCCTTTCAACTGTTTCTTCTCCTTTCTATTAATACACCGAACTGCCAGGTCGATTACATAGTAGTTAAAGGGAAGGCCTGACGTCAACAAAAGCCGCCGTTACTCTAGCAGATAAATTGTTCCAGCACCGTCTTTTAGGATATAATATGCTACCACTCCCGATTTTCATTACCGGCACCGGTTTTATAGGAGGCAAACCATGAACAAAAGAATAGGTATCTTGGGAATAGGGGCTATCGGGGGAACTATAGGCGCTTACTTATTAAGAGCAGGCCATGATATCACTCTGATGGACCAGTGGGCGGCACACATAGAAAAAATTCGAAGTGATGGTCTGAAACTCACGGATCCTGAGAATGAGTTCACTGTGCCGGCCAAAGCCCTTCACCTAAGCGATGTCAGCGGCCTTCGAGAGCAGTTTGATATTGTCTATCTATCGGTTAAATCATACGATACGCGCTGGTCAACCTATTTTATCGAACCATACCTGAAGCCCACCGGCTTTATTCTGCCGGCGCAAAATTCGTTGAACGATGAACTGGTGGCCAGTATTGTGGGCTTCAACCGGACTGTCGGCTGTGTACCATCCATTGGAGGCGCCATATATGAACCGGGCCATATCGTCCGTACCTACCCGATGACCATACATTGTTTCACTGTTGGCGAGCTATCAGGAGTCATAACTCCCCGGGTCACCGAAATTGTGGATTCCTTAAAAATCATCGGTCCCAGCGAAGCGACCAACAACATATGGGGTGCGCGCTGGTCCAAGATGATTATTAACTGCATGATGAACACCATTGCCGGGCTGATAGGCCCCTCAATATCCTCGTTAAACGATGAACAGCGGAATACGCTCAACTTGATCAGAGTGGTAAGCGGTGGTGAAGTGTCACGGGTTGCCCATGCCCTCGGAGTAGACGTGGAGCCAATCTGGGATATTCCGGCGCGCGAATTTGCCGAAGCGACCAGCGCGAATGCCATCAGTAAATTGAAAGACAAGGTAGAAGTTGCCGTGCAGAAGCTATATCTTACTCCCGAACAGACCAAGCGGGTGGGTGTACCGGGTCGACCATCGCTTCTCCAGGATGTGATAAAGGGCAGACGAACTGAGGTGGACTTTCTCAACGGTTATGCCGTGAAAAGAGGAGAGGAGTTAGGGGTGGCCACTCCAATGAACAAAGCCATCGTGGATCTAATGAAAAAAGTGGAGAAAGGGGAAGTCCATCCAGCCCCGTCAATGCTGGAACAACTTAAAGCTTACCTATCGACTTAAAACAGGATCACGGATTACCCTAACCAGACCCAAGCGACGGCATAATGTGGAAAGAGGTGAGAATTCATGGCGGTATCGGAAAGCCTTTACCCGTCTTTAGATACTCCTTGTGTTCTCCTGGATTTGGAGAGATTAGAAGCGAACATTCAAGAGATGTCCCATCTGGCAGATGAAGCTGGAGTGCTTTTAAGACCTCACATCAAGGTTCATCAAAGTGCCTTCATTGCCGGGTTGCAGGTTAAGGCTGGAGCATGTGGCATAGAAGTAGGGACCATTGACCAGGCTGAGGTTTTCGCGGCGGAAGGCTTTGCGGACATTCTGGTAGCCCATCCCTTTTATGGTCAGCGGAAATTAGCCAAGCTGAAAGGGTTGCTTGGTCAGCCCAGCCTTGAATTAACCCTGATTGTGGATATGATGGAACAAGCCAGGGCAATCTCCGAAGTGGGTCAGGCCGCAGGCAGGAAAATTCCGGTAGTGCTCAAGATTGAGACTGGCGGTGACCGATATGGCGTCCCTCCTGGCAAGCCAGCTCTGCAGATGGCGGAAGCAATGTCGTCATTTCCGGGGATAGCTTTGAAGGGAATTTATACCCATGAAGTATATGGTGGCGCCACACCAGAGGGTGCTCATGGGCTGGCCGAGGAAGTTTGCTCGACAATGGCGGAAACAGCCAAGATGATGAAGAAAGTCGGCCTCCCGACAGAGCATGTCAGCATAGGCTCATCGCCAACCTATCGTGCTGCCTGTAATTACATAAAGCAGGGAAGGTTCCCGGAAATAAATGAGATTCACCCTGGCAGCTGCATTATCGGCAGCATGTTACATGTAAGGCGCTTTGCCATTGAAGAAAATCACTGCGCTCTCACGATACTGGCCACAGTGACAAGTACTTCTCACTCCAACCACGCTGTCATTGATTCCGGCTCAAAGACATTAGGTTCGGACCCTCTGCTGGCATTTCAGGACAGACCTAACTTCTACTGGCAGGGCAAGCCCAGTTACGGGGCAGTACGCGGCAGACCTGACCTGTGGTTGGGGTCAGTAGCTGCTGAATCAGCGCGTGTATTTTACATGAATCGGGAGAAGAAATTGAGGCTTGGGGAACGGTTGGAGATTATCCCGAATAACCCGTTCCTTGTAACTAACATGCACGATCAATTGCATGGCGTCAGGAGGGGTAAGATGGAAAGAATGATCCCAGTAACAGGACGGGGGCGCGGTAGCTAGATGTCCTTCTCCGGTATAAAGATATAATTTAGGAGTGCTGTTGAATAGAAGCCAGAGCTCTGGTTGACAGGAGGAAATTTATGAATTCGCGGGAGAGAGTATATGCGGCCGCTAATCACGAGGAACCTGACCGGGTACCGATATCCTTTGGCGGTGCTACCGGCACGTTTATCACTGAGTGCCCGCCTGACGGCAGGGTTTGTTCCCAACTTTATGAGCACCTCGATTTGAAGGATGCTGAGCCAATCCAGATAACTGATGTGTTTACCCAGCCCACGAATATCGACCCGCGGGTGGTACAGAGGCTCCACTCCGATATGCTCTGGGTTGGATGCAACCCGCCACGCGTAAATATCGAACCGGACGGCTCCAAGACATGGCCCTGGTTCTGCGGCATGCGAATAAGAAAAATCGGCTTGTACGATGAACCGTTCGATTTTCCGCTGCGGAACATGACCACCAAGGCGGATATTGACGCTTATCCCTGGCCGGACCCATCGGTCAACATCATGGACGGCGTGGTGGAAAGAGCCAGATATCTCCATGAGGAAACGGACTACTTCGTGGTGGGCAGGTGCATTTCGACAATGCTGCCTTTCCTTGGATATGCCATGCTCAGCGGCATGGACAAATGGCTGACCGACATGAAACTGGACCCCCAATTCTATCACCAGCTGTCAGGGAAGCTGCTTGAAATCGGGCTGGCCAGCAATGAACAGTTCTTCGGCGGCATTGGCCGGTACCTGGATGCGGCAAATATCTATGACGACCTCGGCACTCAGGAAGGGCTTTTCATGTCTCACGATGACTATGTACAGTTTGTTAAACCGTATACCGCAGAAATAATCAAGAATATCAGAAGACATTTGAGGCCGGAGGCAAAGATAATTCTGCACAGTTGCGGGTCAGTATACTACGCCATACCGGACTTGCTAGAGATCGGTGTGGATATCCTTAATCCGGTACAGCCGCTGGCAAAGAATATGGAACCATGGCGCCTGAAGGAAGAGTTTGGTGATAAAGTCGCCTTTCTCGGTGGCTTTGATATACAGCAATTGCTGCCCTTAGGGACAGCAGATGAGGTAAGAGAAGGGGCGAAGAAGCTCATTCAGGAATATGCTCACGGTGGAGGATTCATCTTTGCCACGTCGCATAATATCGAGCCGGATACCCCACCGGAAAACATCGTGGCTGCCTTTGACGCCGCTTACGAATACGGCCAGTATCCGCTACCAGAGCCCAGCGGAGAAAATTACGTTGATTTCATAAAAGGCTTGAACCTGCAGGGGAGGAAATACCGTAAGTAAGGGCTGAGCAATACAATCCGTAGCAAGCAATTTGGCTTATGGTGTTGTCGTTCCACTTATTCCCTTCAGTTCTTTGCCATCGCTGACATTGATACAAAAGCCTTTTTGTATTGCCAGCATTTTGACAAACTGGGCAAGCAAATAATAGATCACGGTCTTTCTAGCCACTGTGCGAGCATTATAACTGGCCCGGTTTTTAGGGCGGTTTTGACCTGAGTCCAATTTTTCAAAGCTGACTAATCAACTTTGCCGTGAGATTCTCCTGTCTACAGTCCGTATTACTAAAGTACTAACCGACCCTGGGACTTTTGTGTCATTGTGTACGTTTCTTCTGCATTTCATAATTCCTAAAAATGTATCCAAATGTTTATCTAACAGTCACGTAAGTAATAGCACTAAGGTACTGCTTTTTAGAACGCATGATTTGCCCATTGGCGAAATCTTGAAAAGGAGGTGACGTGTATAAGCAGTTCAGGTTTGTCAATACGCAATACAGGAAATTGGGGGAAGGTTTTAATTACAAAAAAGAGGTATCCGATGAAGCAATATAAATGGCTCAGTAAAAGATTAATAAGTGGAGTATTGGTCAGTTTTATACTGGCAGTGACCGCTTCCGCTGGCTTGGGTACCGGTTTGATGGTAACCGCTAGTAATCCTCCTCCTGATACCGAATGGGAGACGGCAATCGGCGGCAGCTATTTCGATTATGCTGACGCTGTACAGCAGGCCACGGATGGTGGCTACATAGTTGTCGGCACCACCTATTCTAGCGGTAACGGTGGGGATTTTTACGTGGTCAAGGCCGATGCCTCGGGGAACGTAGAATGGGAAAAGACATTGGGCGGCAGTGAGATCGAGTCAGGGCGTGCTGTTGATAAGACCGCGGACGGTGGTTACATTATTGCCGGTAAAACAGCTTCCTACGGCACTGGTGGGGATTTCTACGTGGTCAAGACCGATGCCTCTGGGAATGTCGAATGGGAAAAAATATTCGGCGGCAGCAGTTATGAAGAGGCCTTTGCTGTCCAGCAGACTGCAGATGGTGGCTACATCATCGCCGGTGATACCGATTCTTATGGTGCGGGCCGGACCGATGTCTACCTGGTCAAGACCGATGCCTCGGGCAATGTAACCTGGGATAGCGTATTTGGTGCCAGCGGTTTTGACCACGGCTATGCTGTTGACCAGACTACCGACGGAGGCTACATCATCGCTGGGACTACAACTTCCTATGGTGCTGGCGGGGATTTCTACCTGGTCAAAGCCGATGCCTCGGGCAATTTAACATGGGATGTGGCATTCGGCGGCAGCGAATTTGACTGCGCCTTTGATGTCACGCAGACCACGGACGGAGGCTACATCCTTGTCGGTGAGACGCTTTCCTTCGGTGCTGGTTCATACGATTTCTACGTGGTAAAGGCCGATGCCTCTGGAAATGCCGAATGGGAAAAAACGTTCGGCGGCAGCGATTGGGATGATGGACTGTCTATCGAGCAGACCACGGATGGTGGCTACATCATTGCCGGTAATTCAGGTTCCTTCAGTGTGAATGGGGATGGTTACCTGGTCAAGACCGATGCCTCGGGGAATATAGAGTGGGATAAGACAGTTGGCGGAAGTGATTACGATTGTGTCCATGCTCTCAAGCAGACCGCGGACGGTGGTTACATCGTTGCCGGTGAGACATATTCCTACGGCGCCATTGGAGGAGACGTTTTTCTGGCGAAGGTAAGTGCATGGACCAATACACCGGTTGGTTCGAACGTGACCGTCAGCCTGGAGAGTTCTACCATAACGTTCCCTGATGTTTCCGAAAGCGGAACCACAACCGCGACCACATCAACGGAGAACCCAGGCGGACCGACGCCGTCTGACTACTACGTCATCGAAGGCAACTTTGTCGAAATCACCACCACGGCCAACTACACCGGTCCTGTCACCGTGGGTCTGAGGTATGACGAATCGCAGGTGAGTGACGAGGAGAGCCTCCGGCTCTTTCACTGGAACGGCTCGGAGTGGGAAGATGTCACCACGTCGGTAGACACCGTCGAGAACATCGTGTATGGTCAGGTTGCCAGCCTGTCATGGTTTTTCATTGGAGAACCGGCGGTAGCGCCCGTAGCTGATGCCGGGGGCCCGTATCTGGTACAGGTAGGCTACAGCCTGGACCTGGATGGGAGTGCCTCGTATCACCCGGATGGGACTATAGTGAGCTATGACTGGAGCTTTGGGGATAACACCACGGGCACGAATGTTACGGTATCCCACACATATACTGCGGTTAATATCTACAATGTGGACCTTACTGTCACCGATAATAGAGGTGTTCAGGACAGTGATACGACGATGGTTGTGGCCTACGATCCTGAGTCAGGCTCCGCCACCGGGGGAGGCTGGTTCTGGTCTGCCCAAGGCAACCTCAAGCAAGACCCTGAATCGGAGGGGAAAGCTACCTTCGGCTTTGTCGTAAAATATAAACAGGAGGCGGCGGCTGGCAACCTAGAGTTCCAGTATCATGTCGGTGATATCAACCTGAAAAGTACGGACATTACCTGGCTGGTAGTCAGCAGCCCCAATGCCAATTTCCAAGGCGAAGCCACCATCAATGGCGAGGGTCTCTATACTTTCAGAGTGCTGGCCAAGGATGGTGATAAAACGGGTGGCCAGCCTGATGAGTTTACCATCAAGATATGGCAGGGCACAGATACTGAAGCAGACCCCATTTACCAGGCGTTGAACGCTCAACTTGGCGGTGGGAATATTATCATTCACGACAATTAGATACTTGCCTTAGCCGACAGACACGGAGCGAATGAGCGAAAGGGGCTTTAAGTCGGCCCCTTTCGCTTTATTTATCTATATGGAGTCAGCCCGTAAGGCATTGGAAAACGACATTTTTGCCACGAATTTTCCGTGAATTGGGCGTGAGCCTCTTCATCACACAACCCACCCAAAGACATACGGGACTATCGGCAATAACCACGGTGCGGTAAAGAAACCCATGATAGCACCAAAGATGATAGCCTGTCTCCGCTCCAGCTTAAGATAAGAATAGGATAAAGCCGCATTAACCAGCCCTATCATGGCCATCGGCAGGAGCAGCCAGACAAACTGAAGCGCCTGAGGCATGGCTGGTATCCATACCGCTGACTTGCCGAAGTCCGTGTCCCAGGTGAATTCAAAGTAAGCCCAGTCGATGATAATGCCCAGCAGGGTGATGAAGAAACAGTAGGCCAACCTTTTGCCTTTGGTGATTTCTATTTTATCTCCGGCCAAGCGCGGCAGGGCCAGCGAGAGCACGAGCAGGTTCCAGAGATAGTCGAAGATGCTGCCGAAAGGTATGCCGAAGAATAGGACGGCGATAATCACCCCGCCGACATCGTAAAGCCTGGCTGTCTTTTTCCTTTCTGCCATCTCCACTCTCCTTTATCGGTCTATCCTGATGCCGTCTCCCCACAGGCGGTTGCCATCCATATCCAATCTCTGGACATAGACCATGTCACCGCTAAGGCCACCTTTGCCCAGCACCGCTATAATTATAACGCCGCCGGAGTCGTCGTTGATGGTGATGAAACCTCCCTGGTATTTGATTTCCGGTGCTGTAAATACAGGAATTCCTTCTTCACCCCAGCAGATATTGCCCTCGCCATCCAGCCGCTGGGCAAAAATGTCCCCGTAGGCGATGTCCCATCCTCTGCGCAGTTGCCAGGCGAGTATTATGCCACCGTTGCCGTCGGCAACATATTCAAGGCCGTGAAGCTGCTGTTTCTCCGGCGTGGTGAGGACCAGTTTCTCCGGGTAGACCGCCCCTCCTTTTTCATCCAGCCTTCG
>DUFF01000021.1 GCA_011174815.1 Dehalococcoidia bacterium
TGGGGGCGCCTTGACTAATACCAGTTCAGGCCCTTCAGCAGCATCTTCTACATCCAGCGTAACGCCCCCCAAGCTATCGGCTAATACCTGTTCCACGGCCAGAATTTTTGCGTTCTCATGCTTGATAACTTTATCACCGGGCATTTCTACGTCCACCATAAGACCGAGCCCTTCGTGGCTGCTGGTCAATCTCAATAAGGCAAGGGGATTATCCACCTTTTCGGCTAACATCCTCTTCAACTCTCTTTTCGCACGCTCCGTTACAGTAATCATTGCTTATCCCCCTTCTTTTGGCTTAGTTCTTCGAAACTAACATTCAAGTTAATTTTTGTTTTTCAGCTGTCTTCACTAATGCTGACCTGAATTGTATTTCCATTTTGCACTAAAAAATAAAGCTGGAACTTATCCAGCTTCCTGTATCGAATTTTAACAGACTTAATTTTTTGTGTCAAGGGAAATCTGGCGGTTTCAGTTCACCTTCAGTCGGCGACATAAACAGAAAGCCAGCACGCATATACTAAATCGCTGCCCTGCGCGGGCGGTATAGCAGCCCTTGTCTCATATCCACGCTTCTGACTGCCGCTATCCACATTTGACTAATCCCGAATTCTTTGCTATAAAGGTATGACATTCTGTTCCGTAATAGCAGTAATAATTAATCGTATGCCACTGATTTCAGGTTGACCAAATTTTAGTGATTAAAAATCGAAAACGCCTCTTTTTACCGCAGCGATATGTTCCAAGACATTTTATCAGGGTGTAGTTATTCACTGAACACCAAGCAGTTATGAGTGACAACAAAAGTCCCCGGGGTAAAATTTCCTGCCGCAACGTGTGGAAGATATTTGGCCCTGACCCACAGAGCGCCCTTAGCCTCATCAAAGACGGTATGACCAAGGAGAAAGTGCTGGAAGAGACGGGGCATGTGATTGCGGTAAGAGACGTTTCCTTTGACGTTAATGAAGGTGAGGTATTCGTCATTATGGGCCTTTCTGGCAGCGGCAAGTCCACCATTGTCCGCTGCCTTAACCGGCTGATCGAGCCGACCAAAGGGCAGATACTCGTCGATGATATTGACCTGGCCACGATGGACGAGGACGCGCTCCGGGAGGCACGTCGCCACAAGATATCGATGGTCTTTCAGCACTTTGCCCTTTTCCCACACCGCACGGTACTGGATAACGTGGCTTATGGCCTTGAGGTACAGGGTATGCACAAGGCCGAGCGGCGCAAAAAGGCGATGGACGTGCTGGATTTGGTCGGTCTCAAGGGCTGGGAAACCAATTACCCCCATGAACTCAGCGGGGGCATGCAGCAGCGGGTTGGTCTGGCACGAGCCCTGGCCGTTGACCCGGAAATACTGCTCATGGACGAGGCCTTCAGCGCGCTGGACCCGCTCATTCGCCGTCAGATGCAGGACGAGTTCCTCAACCTGATTACCGAAGTTCACAAGACCATCGTCTTTATCACGCATGACCTCAGCGAAGCTCTCAAGATGGGGGAACGGATTGCCATTATGAAAGATGGCGAGATTGTCCAGGTCGGCACGCCTGAGGAAATCGTGGTCGTGCCCGCCGATGAGTATGTGGAGGAATTCGTCCGCGATGTACCCCGCAGCAAGGTTGTCCCGGTAAGGAATATTATGAAGGAGCCAGCGGTAACGCTGTATAGCTGGCAGGGTCCCAAGGTGGCGTTGATGGAGATGAAACAGAACAACGCTAACTATGCCTTCATACTCGACCCGGGGAGACGCCTGCGCGGCGTGGTCACCGCCGATGAGGCAAAGCAGGCAATTAAAGAAGGAGTAGCCAGGCTGAGCAAGATGGTGAAAGGGAATGCCCTGCAAATTGGCCCGGATCAGCCAATCGAAGAAGTAATACCTCTGGCGGCTACCACTGACAATCCCGTAGCCGTCGTCGATGAAGATGAAAGGCTTATCGGTGAGGTGCCACGCACCGAGCTGCTTATCGGTATGACGGGAGAGGGAAATAACAATGGCGGCGACAAGTAAGCCAACAGTCGGATTTGTGCAGACATTGAACCGCCGGCCGCTGGTCAAGTACCTGTTCTGGTTTGGTATCGCCGTCGCCCTCGTCTTGCTGGGCTGGATATTCAACGGTTTGAAAGGCGGCTTCTTTGAGTTCCCGCTGGAAAACTGGGTGAATATCGGCGTGGACTGGCTCATCATAAAACTGGCGGTGGTGTTCGACAGCATCAAGCTGATTACCCAGATCGTGCTCAACAATCTGGAGAGATTTTTACTGTGGCTGCCCTGGTGGGTGGTGCTCATAGCAATTATTCTTATCGCCTGGCGGCTGGCCAGCGTGCGGGTGGCCATCTTCAGCGGAGCCGCCATGTACTTCATCGGCACCCTGGGGCTCTGGGAACTCTGCATGTCCACGCTGGCGCTCATCGCCACAGCAGTGCTCATTTCCATCGTCCTCGGCATCCCCATAGGCATACTCTCCGCCCGCAGCGACCGCGTGGACAACGTCGTACGCCCGGTGCTGGACGCCATGCAGACCATGCCTGCCTTTGTTTACCTTATCCCGGCCCTGATGTTCTTCGGCATCGGCAAGGTTCCCGGCGTCATCGCCACCGTCATCTTCGCCGTCCCCCCGGCGGTACGCCTCACCAATCTGGGTATCAGGCAGGTGCCCGGAGACCTGGTTGAAGCTGCCCATACCTTCGGCTCAACCGGCTTTCAACTTCTGCTCAAGGTGCAGATACCCCTGGCGCTGCCTTCCATCATGGCTGGCGTGAACCAGACCATCATGCTTTCACTCTCCATGGTGGTGCTGGCGGCGATGATTGCTGCCGGCGGACTGGGCAGAGAAGTTATCATGGCGCTGGGCCAGGTGGACATCGGGCGCGGCTTCGTGGCGGGCACGGCCATCGTCCTGGTGGCCATGATCCTGGACCGGATTACGCAGAGCCTGGGCAAGAAGAGAAAAATGAGCACGCTGTAACACTGACAGTGGCTTGGTCCATGCCACCCGGTACAAAACGAAAGCCCCGGCATTGAAGCCAGGGCTCCGTTTTCCTGACAATACTAAAATCCCCTGATGGTTACTTCACCGCTGCCAGCCAGGAATCTATCTCTGACTGGTGCTCGGCCATCCACTCGCGGGCAATCGCGGTTAGCGTCTCGACATCATCACCACGCGCCTCGATCTCCGCCATTGACCAGGCAATGTCGTCCTGGGTCATCTTCACCTGACGAATAAGCTCGGCTGCTTCGGGGTTGGCCTCAACCCATTCCTTGTTGGCAGCCTTGATAATAGTCGCCAGCTCTCCCCAGGAGCCCAGCGGGTCCTCCAGTATCGTCACGCTCTCCCCGATGGGATACTTGACGAAGACGGGGTGCGGGGTATAGAAGTAGAAAAGGACCGGTTCACCCTTTTTCAGACTTCCCTCAATAGCCACCGTCATCATCGCCTCTGACCCGTATTTCTGTTCGTAGAGACCTTCAAACCCGTAATCGATAATCATCTGGTCGTTTATCTGGGCACACTTCCAGGAGGCGTCACAGCCCAGAACATCGCCGATGCCATCACCATCAACATCAAACATCTCGACAAACTCCGGGTTCTCCAAGTCAGTAACGCTGGTGATGCCGTACTCCTCAGATGTGTATGTCGGTATCGCCCAGAATTGCAAGCAGGGGTCCTGGGGACCACCGCCGTAGATGACACCCAGTGATACCGTTGTGTCAGCATACTCTGCCTGCAAGTCCTCCTGATTAGGCAGCCAGGCATTTGACCAAAGGTCAGCCGAACCTGTGCCGATAGCTGTCCAGGCCATCGGGGTTGAGGTCTCCGCAATCTCCGTGGTATAGCCCAGCTCTTCTTCCAACAATATTTTGATCGGGTAGATAGTCAGCCAATCACCGGTCCAGGCGCCGGTGGCGAATATAATATGCTTTTCCTGTTTCTCTGCGCAGCCCGGTACAAGCAATGACAGAGCCATAACCAGAATTAGTATTAGAAATAACCATTTGCATCTCACCTGTTTTATTCCCCCTTCGGTTTATAGTTTCAACTATGTTATGAATACATTATCAGAATTCACAATTCAAAATCGGAGAACCTCCTGCAAAAAATTTGTCCTATACACAGTATAGGACGCAAGCATTTTAGACTACATCCACCCTATTGTCAACCTCACTTTGAACATTATAAAGGTCATATGCTGTGCTGTGACAGGTGGAGGCTTGGATGCAGACCGATAGATGCCAATTGCTGGAAAACTCGGCCATTGACTTACGTATGTGGATATGTAGCCCTCGATTAATCACGGAGCACCGCGGCTGCTGGACAAACGATGCCCCCTTAAAACAGCGCAAATATCCTGTCACTCGAGCGTTTATCCCGCGCCTTGTGACTTCCCCGCCGTTATTCAAAATATTCTTGAACTCTTCGGCAAATCCTTTACGGTATAATCCCTTCGGTCTACTTCTTTGCCAGGGCTGTCAGCAGCTTAGCCGCTCGAGATGGATTGAATATACCGCAGTCGCATTGGGAAGCCAGTTCCTTGGCGGCATCTTCCGCGCTCTTTCTGCCGGCTCTGACTTCATCGGCCATAAAATTTACCCGGCCCGCCGATACCATGCCGTGACCGCACATGGTGATGACATCGAGGACCTCATCAGGGGGCAGTTTCTCCGTCTTACCCCATATCCCCAGCGAGTAGGTAGCAGCATGGCGATGGATGCCGTTCTTCTGGCAAATGCCCTTTACACGGTCGAAAATGCCGCTGACCACCAGCGATAGCCCCAGGTCGGCTTCTTTAATGTCTTTGAGCATCCCGGCAGCATCTTCTTCGTTGTCGAACACGGCGTGCACTACGGAACCATCCTTCTTTATATTGTTCAGAATGTTCTCGCGCCCCTTGGCAAAGACGTTGCCGTGAAAGCCGTCACCAAAACTTACCGGGTTATGACGCTGGGCAATCTCCAGAAACTGCCTGAGCTTTGGACCGGAGTCGATATTGTTTATACCAAACGCGGGCATATAGAGAAATACGAAGTCTCCGCCGAGACTTTCCTCTGTGCCGCTGCGATGTAATGTGTGAGTCATCAATTACCTCCTTTATACTTGGGGCGTCCGAAGCCGACATTGGTCTTCCCGTTGATGCGATGAAATATGCCCATCTCATCGAGCATCTTCTCTGCAGGCACCGATTCATCGGGTTCAACGAGGTCGGCCAGGTCCACGCTGCAGACGGTATCTATTTTCTTGACCGCCTCCTGGAGCGTATTCAGGACCTCCGGAGCTTTTTCTCTGGGGAATACGCACTCGATTATGGCCGAGAGCACCTTTTCATTCAGTATGTCTTCCCTGATTTTACCCGTCTTGGTGTCTTCCATAAGGGCGGTTACCGGGTTTATCGGCTCGAAGGTCACTCCCAATTTGGCCAGCGCCTGCGCCACCGTGTCAACATCGCGGAAGCGGGCGCCGGTTACCGGCCGGCCGAATTCTACGGCAAAGGCCAGCCATCCCGGCTTGAGACGGCCTGTGACCTCATTGGTCTTTACCTCTTCAGTACCGCGCCCGGCTATGCCGGTTGAGTGGTGGGGTACCGTTGGGTTGGAGAATTCGGCGCGTATCTGTCTCGGCCAGGGGTGTTTCTCCTCGACAAAGGCGTCCACGGGGCAAGACCCTGACCTGAGGCAGATGCCGCACTCCACACATTCATCCTGGTTGATGGCGGCGACATCATCGCCCATGCTGATGGCACCCATCGGGCAGTAGGGGATGCATGCCTCACAGGCAATGCAGAGTTCCGGGTCGATTTTCATTGATTGAACCTCCTATAACCTTTTTTTTATTTGGTAAAATCCTCGATATCCAGCGTTTTCAACGTCTCGGGCAGGGGATATCCGGTCTTTCTGTCCCAGCCCATGAGCTGATAGTACTTGTCAATCATCTTATCGAAGTGGGGGACAATTGATCTGTCTTTGTTCGGCCCGTCAACCGGCTGGGAGCCGTATCTGGCCGAGGTGTACTCTTTATCGGGTGTAAGCCCGACTTTAAGATTGTAGAGGCGCAGGAGATTGACGACACGCCGGCCCACGTTCATCACCTCTTCCAAGTTCAGGTTAAAGCCCGTGGCAGCGTTGATAGCTTCAGTCTGGGTCTCGGTATCGCAGAAGCTGGTGAACCAGCACTGGACGAGGCAATCGCACACGGTCATCGAGCCGGTGGAATTCGCCTCGGCCTGCACCGTATGGTCGGGGTTAAAAACATCCATGGGATCAGGCATCTTCCAGAGGCCCTTGTTCATCACCTGCATTTGCGTCTGGAGAGTGCTGGTATCGGAGACTACGGTATCCAGCATCTCCACCCAGCGGCCGCGGTGGTCATGGCCTCTGGGGGTATTGCCCTTACCGGTGAATATCGCCCAGTTTACCACTTCCCCACCCAGCTTTTCGGCGGCGCGCTTCACACCTTCAGCCAGGGTATCACCATAGCCCTCGCGGTTGGCGATTTTCTTCAACAGGGCGCGGGTTGCCTCCGTGTTTCCCCAGGTCATCTCTAGTCCATCAAGGTCCTTTTTCTTCAGGGCGCCTTTCTCATAGCACTCCATCACCCAGCCCACAACCCAACCCCCTTCATTCGTATCCATACCGAGTCGGTCACACTCATTGGCAAGTACCATCGCGGCTCCCGGGTCTTTCTGATATATCTGCGGCCCCCAAGCTGACCATTGCTCATACTCGGGCTCCTTGCCAAAGTAGCCGGCGTAAGGACCCTCGGTCACCGTCATGAGCTCATAGTGATGAGAGGCACAGCCATAGCAAGGGTGGTTCTGGCTCTTAAAGAGAGGGCGAAGACGTTTCCCATCAAAAAGTTCCTTTTCCGGAAATAAATCCGTCAGGTAGTTCTTAACCGGCAAGGCACCAATGTTCCCTAAACCTACCACGCCCAAGCTGGTGCCCCAGTTGAACACAACGCCGCCACCAAAGCTCTTTTGCTTTTCGGTCGTTACCCTGGCCAGCTCGCCGAGTTTCTCCGGATCAACAAACTGCAATTTGTTGGGCGCTCGAGCGGCGGCAAAGGCCTTCAGCTTCTTAGAACCGAGCACTGCGCCAAGGCCGTTGTGAGCGGCAGCGTGGCCCTTATCCCCGAAGATGCCGGAGAACCTGACCATATTTTCACCAGCCGGGCCAATGCTGAAGACGCTCATTGTCCGCTCTTTATAGCCCAGCTCCTCCTTGATGGCTTCCTCGGTTTCCCAAGTATCTTTTCCCCGCAAGTGGCTGGCATCCCTGAGTTCAGCTCCACCCTCATGCAGGTAGATATACTTCCAGGTGGATGATGCACCCTGTATCAAGATGCCGTCATAGCCGCACCACTTTATGTAGGCACCGAAGTTGCCATTGGCCTGCGTGGAGGCGGCACCATTGGTCATCGCCCCCTTAGTCACGAAGGAGATAGTGCCACAGCCCGCAATTCTGGTGCCACCCAGAGGGCCTGAGCCTAAGTAAACGATGTTCTGGGGGTCAGACCAGTCGAGCTTGGGGTCTACCATCTCGTGGAGATACTTGATGCCGAGACCGGTACCCCCCAAATATTTGCGTATTGTGGCCTCATCCAGAACCTCATCCCACATCTTCCCTTCAGTCAGGTCAACCCTCAATATTTTGCCTGTCGAACCATACATAATCCTGCTCTTTTCCTTTCCCTCCCATCATCGGGGCATATATTATCCCGACCCTGTATCTCTTATTGAGTCTCCTTTTAGTACCGTATATCTGTCAAGTCCTCTCCTGTCCTAAATACCCTATAAACCAATCTAGCTCCTTTATCCGTAATTGGACTTGTCTTAATTCTGGTCAGAGTACTTATCCAGGAAACCTTGCACCTTATTTTAATATTATTGCTGGGCATTGACAAATAATAGTGTAGGATAATACACTCGTATTGCCTAAATGAAACACCTTTAAACGACATTGAATCAAAGGTATGATAATGGTAAATTCTATGCACGGCTATTATTCTTGGAGCGCTGATTACTAAGTGAATTCCTATGCGTGCGGAATGTGTTTATTAGTATTTAACCGCCGCTCCCGACGCCTCTCACCAACTTAAAAGGTGGACCATTTAAAGGGGAAAGATTGCTAGTATAACTACGCCCTTATATGAAATACCAAAGGAGATGAAGAAGTGAAAAAGGCAATAATGATTGATGATAACGACAATGTGGCTACGGCCATTGCCGCTATTAATACCGGGGACGAGGTTGAGGTAATTTCTTCAAAGCAAGAAGTCGTCTATCGCATCAAAGCTAAAGACTCGCTGCCTTTGGGACATAAGATTGCGCTTTCCGATATTAAAAAGGGCGGTGAGGTGAAAAAGTATGGTACACCCATTGGCAAAGCCTCGAAGAACATTACATCAGGCGAATATGTTCATATTCACAATGTCCAGAGCAACAGGCTGCCGCTGACCAAGCACATGCTTAGTTATAAATAACCTTCATTACATCGGGAGGGAAAACATATGGATTTCCAGGGTTTTGTCCGAACGGACGGTTTGGTGGGCGTGCGCAACAAGGTTCTCGTAATGGCTACTTCCGATTGTGCTGAGCCTACGGCCAGAATGATTGTCCAGGGTTTTAAAGATGCCGTATCTATTACTCAGCATCTGGGATGTATCGCCATTGAAACCGCACCGACACTAACTGGTGTGGCCAAGAATTCTAATATCGCAGCGGTTCTCGTCGTTTCCATGGGCTGTGAAGGGATTGAGCCTGAGCCTATAATGTCGGAGGTCAGTAAAGCGGGAAAAGACGTAGAACTGGTCAAGATACAGGAGATAGGAACTACGCGCCAGACTATCGCCCGTGGACGCGAAATTTTACAACGAATGCTGGAGAAGGCCTGCAAACAGAAAAGGGAGCCGTTTAACCTGGGCCGTCTGGCCATCGGCCTGAAGTGTGGTGGCTCCGATACCACCAGCGGCATAGCGGCCAATCCCGCCATAGGCGTCATGGCAGATATGATGGTGGATGCTGGTGCCTCGGTGGTGATGATTGAGCCCATTGAGGCTATTGGTGCCGAAGAATACCTGTCCCATCGGGCTGTCAACGAAGAGGTGAGGCGAGCGATACTGAAATGGATAAGCGATGAGGAAAAGCGCTGGACCATTCCAGGGGCAAGCGTGGATTTTATGTGCCGGGGTAATATAGACGGCGGTCTTACCACTCTTGAAGAGAAAGCGCTCGGAGCCGTTCACAAAGGAGGCCACCGGCCGATACAAGGGGTCCTGAAAAATAGACGGGACTATCTGGAAACGGTACCGAGGCAGGGGGGTTTCTATTTGCAGGAAGGTACGCATGAGGAAATCCCGGCCATTACCTATATGGCGGCGGCGGGGGTAAATATCATCGTCTTCGCCACCGGTCGCGGTGGCGTTTTCGGGCACGCCATATGCCCCGTGATAAGGGTGACCGGCAATCCGGAAACGTGGGCTAAAATGAACGAAGACATGGACGTTAATGCCAGCACCGCCATGGAAGGCAATGAATCGATTGAGAGCGTGGGCAAGAGAATATTCGACGAAGTGGTGGCCGTTGCTTCGGGCAAGTTAACCAAAAGCGAGCAGATGGGATTCGATAATTTTGCCCTGTGGAGATATGACTCCCGGCTGGAGGCGCTTCTCGGATTATTATAGCCCCACACCACAAGCGATAAGACAGGGTTAGCCTTATCCTGTCCAGCCTGCGTGTTATTCCGCTGACAGGGTTCATCTCAAGGGCTATCTTTTACAGCTTACTGACAGTCCACAGGCATATTTCGCTGAAACAGTCCAAACTGGCGGTCAGATGTCCACTTAATCTGCTACAATAAGTACAATAGCTTGTTGCCCTGGCCAAGTTGGACTTATGAGCAGAAAGTTACATAATCCGGATTTAATCACCGTCAGTCTGCTGATTGTGGCGCTGATATGCGCAATATTCCTCTTTTCCGTGCCCTGGCTCAGAGTAATTCTGGGGTTCCTTTTCGTTGCTTTCATCCCCGGCTATAGCCTGCTAGCGGTTATCTTCCCCCGCAGAAATGAAATCAGCCTGACCACTAAAATGGCATTAAGTATCGGACTATCGATAGTCATCTCAACATTGGTGGGGCTGATATTGGCCTTCTCTCCGGCTGGCATTGAATTACACTCATTTCTTTTCGCCATCTCTGCTTTCGTGCTGATTTTGGCGGGACTGGCCTGGTACATTCGCCATAAAACCGGCAGTACACGGGAATTCAGTATTTCTTTCCATCTCGCATTAGCTGGACTTGCCGGTCTGTACAGAGGCGAAAGAAAGAGGTATTTCTTCTTATATTGTGTGCTCTTAACATTAATTCTGCTGAGCTCAGCGTCCATGGGCTACCTGCTGGCCAGACCGGCGGAAACGCCGCCTTCCACCGAATTCTATATTCTGGGGGTTAACGAAGAAGCCGATGATTACCCGGTATATCTCTCCCCCGGAGAAAAAGGGGAAATACTGGTCAATATAATCAATCGTGAAAACCAGCCGATGGACTACCGGCTGGAGATATATGTCAGCGGTAAAAAACAAAAGGAATTATTTCCGATACCGCTCGCGCCCGGTGAGAAATGGCAAAGATACGTCGAGTTTAA
>DUFF01000022.1 GCA_011174815.1 Dehalococcoidia bacterium
AAGTCAATGAACTTCCCCACACCCTCTATTACCATGTCCGGAACTTTCGAATCGTCGAGAACAAAGGCATATAGCTCCTCCCCGAACTTCTTTCCTATTTCTTCATAAGGCATTGCTTCAGCCAGCGTATTTATGGCTTTTTTCAGCCGGTCATAGTTTCCTTTCAACTGGGCCAAGTCAGCTGTTAAAGTGGTTTTCTCTGATTCCAATCCCTTTATTCTTGAATCCAGCTCCGCTATTTGAGACTTTAAGTTACCCACCTCTTCATTATGCTCGCTTCTTAGCGCTGTTATCTGTGACTCATGCGCTTCTTTCAGCTGTTCCTTTTCCTGGTTCAGGTTTTTTACCTGTTCTCTTAGGCCATCTATATTGGCCAGTTTCCCGGCAAGCGCTTCATGATTAATCCTTGACTCTTTGAGGTCTTCTCCCAGTACGGCGGTAAATCTTTCCATAAATTCTTTGGAATCAGTTCTCAAATCCTTATACTCGTCACCTAATATGCCGACCACCCTTCCCATAAGTTCGTCATATCTTGTGCTCGCCCGGTCGCGTTCGTCTTCCAGCGCCATTATGTATGACCGTAAATCGCCCACCTTCCCGCCATACTGCTTGTTTAACAGGGTGTAGACGGCAAGGGCAACTCTCTTGGCCACCGATTCCCCGTAGCCCCTGATATCGCTGCCCCGCGGACCAAGCACCTTGCTGAGCAATTTGCTCTCCATTTCAATACGTTTATCATAGTCCTTGAGGCCGGCATCGACTACGGGGTCCAGCCCGGCATTGCTGTATAACTGCTCTGCCAGCTGTGATTCTTCCACGCTCATATTTTCCGGGCTGATTTCCCTGATTCTGACAAGTTGTCTTTCCTCGTTTTTTTTGTCTTTCATCTCCCATCTCCCTGAGCAGAAATCTATACTAATTATATACCATTTTCAGAACAAAAGGAGATACCCCCTGGCAATTATTGCCTGCTGGCTGACCTGTGCCGGCAACGCATTCTATAACTGAACATATAAAATAAGGAAAGCAGGGCTTCTTTGCCCTGCCTCGATTCTTTGCGTGAGTTCTGCGATTTATTGATATTACGGGTTAAGCTTCCTCTTTGATGCTCTGCCTCAGGTTGCGCTTGACCACATCCATAAGTCCGAGAGTGTCATAGCGTTCCTGCATCACCCGTATCGTCCGGAGCACTTTCTGTGTTATATCGAGCTGAGCCCGCTCCAGCTCCTCAAGTCGCTTTCCGATGTCGTTCAGTACCGGTTGCAGCCAGCCCGAAGCGGCATAAAACTGCTGCGCCTTATCCAGGTCCTCGGTCAGGCTTTGCACCTTCTCCTCCAGAGCGACCAGCTCCTGCTCTTTCTGACGCAGCAATTCAGTCAGTTCTGCCTTCTGTGATTCACTCGCTTCCAGCTTGCTGCGGGCAGCGCTGATGGCCATCTTGACCTGCTTGCTTTCCTTCTCCAACTCGAAATGCGCGGTTTGCAGGCAGTTGGCGCAGTAAATTGAAGTGCCTTTATCCAGTTCCGTGCCACATTGCGAGCAGACAAGGGGCTGTACTTTGACTTGCTTGCTGGCGCGACATTCTTTGCAGCGGGTGGGCAGATTGAAACCCTTCAGTTCATAGAACTCCTGCTCAGCCTTGGTTAAGACGAATCCCTTACCGCACTGACGGCACACTAACTGGATATCAGCTTCTCTGACCATTTGAAGCCCTCCTTTGTCTCAGGTTTCCGGGTTTCAAACCAAGCTGACAGTTTGGCACCAGTACTTTTTTCCCAGCTCGTAATCCATAATATAACATAAATTGTTCTGTTTTGCACTACTTAAAGCTGAAATCGTAAAAATTTTTTCCAAATTTTGTCAAAGATGCCGGAAATGTATAAGGTATGAATATATGAGCAAGCATGGAACATTATTGCGCGATGCTAACTGATGGCATGCTCCCTAACGTAATCCATATCCAGCGTCACGCCGAGCCCGGGGCGTTCCGGGATATCCAGGTAACCGTCTCTCATCACAAATTGCTCATACGTAACCTTATCGCGGAAGGGATGCGGGGAACGGTCGTACTCGAAAAGCGGTTCCGCCGGGAAACGACGTTCCGGAAAGTTGGGCAGTACAGCGAATAGCTGCAGAGCGCCAGCGAGGCCGATATTTGTCCCCCAGACATGGGGAATAAGCGGCACATTCCAGGCGCTGGCCAGGGCCAAAATACGCATCATCTCGGTAAATCCCCCAGCAGCGCAGAGGTCGGGTTGCAATATGTCCACGGCACGCCTGGTAATCAGTTCGCGGAAGCCAAACCGGGTGTATTCACACTCGCCACCGGTAATGAGGATGTTGGAATTCTGCTTCACCTCCACGTAGCCATCGATGTCCTCCGGCGGCACCGGCTCCTCCAGCCAGTAGACGTTATAATCCTCCATCCGGCGGGCCAGCTGAATCGCCTCGGCGGCATTGTAGGCATGGTTGGCATCAACCATCAGCTTTATTTCATCGCCGATGGCCTCCCGTACCGCACGCACATATTCCATATCGGTGTCGATGCCGTAGCCTACCTTGAGCTTCATCGACGAGAAACCGCTTTTCTGATAACCGAGCGCCTCTGCCACCAGCGCGTCTTTAATGCTGGGCACATTTTGAGGCTCATAGAGACCGGTGGCATAGACACGGGCGCGATGGCGATAGGCCCCGCCCAGCAATTTATAAATGGGCACGCCCAGCGCTTTCCCCTTTATATCCCAGAGGGCGATATCGATGGCGCTGAGGGCGGCGATGGGCAGGCCCTTCTGTCCCTGGTCCCTGGTCCGATTGTAGAGGAAGTCCCAGATAACCAGGCTCTGAAAAGGGTCTGCCCCGATGAGCAGAGGAGCATAACCGTCCTGTATCATCGCGGCGGTTATAGTTGACGGCCCACCAACGAAAAACGCTTCCCCCACCCCTTCAATTCCCTCGTCAGTGGTGACTACGCACACGGCAGTCTGGCGTCTATCGGTCACCCACAGGGACCAGCCAAATGCCTGATCGCCGAGCAGTCCTTCCAGCACGTAGGTTTTGACGCC
>DUFF01000023.1 GCA_011174815.1 Dehalococcoidia bacterium
AGACTTTTATTACTTAACTGAACGAAACAAACTTATCTATCCACCCTATCCTTACGATTAGAAGCAATTATTCATTCGGCATTGCCCCTCTTATTATCTAAGCTCACCCATCTTCGTCATTTACTCCAAGGTTTAAGGCCCCAGTATCTGTCATTTTGAAGGTGGGGTGGCAGTTCCTCCAGCTCTATCTGAACTCCGCCTACCCCGTCCGTGTCAAAGAAAGCCATGCCGCCGCCGCCCTGGTTATTGGAGCTGGAGATTACATTGAAACCTGCTTCGGTCATTATATCGGTCGCCTCTTTAATATCATCCACAATAAAGGCTATGTGGTGAATGCCTTCACCATGCCTCTCCAGGAATCTTTTCTGGGGGGAATCTCCGGAAACAGGCTGAAGCAGCTCAATGCCTATTGGCCCCAGATTTGTCGCCGCTACTACGTTTTTGATATCGGAGGGGGCAGGTTTGCCGTAAAGCTTCCTGTCGATATGAACCATGTTAGAGGGTTCAAATGGCCCTATACCCAGGGCTTCATAATATTTAATAGCCCTGTCCATATCTCTGACAATTATCGAAATGTGGTGGAATTTTGAGAGTATCTCCCCGATTGTTTTATTCTTCACGTTAACTCCTCCTAAACCGAAATATTGAATTAGATTGAAGGCAAGCCATGTTCCTTCCTGGTCAAGTTTATGGTCTCCTTTATGCCTCGCTCCATAGACCACTGAGGCCTATAGCCGATTTCCTCCTCGATGAGCCTGGTATCGAATTTAACCGGGTCCCCGGTGAAACCTCCAGGCGATACGGCAATGTCAGCGTCGGGAAGGAGCGTCCTGACGTAATCAACCGCTTCTTTCACCGAGTGGACATCTCCCATGATGGAATAAGACTTTGTCTTTGTCTTAAGCACTTTGCTCGCCATAACCGTGGCTCTGGCCGGGTCGTCCACATAACTCCAGCCTATGATGGCATCACCATGAGGGACTCTACCCGGTTTCCCCAGCGCTGGATTTACCATGAGCTCCTGAAGGATGGTGGCAAAGAACCCCCGGCGCACGCCGGCACCATACACATGCATATACCTTATCCCCGTGATATCCACACCATAGTGGTCGATATAGTAAGCGGCTACTACTTCATTGAAAGCCTTGGTGCCCGCGTATACGTTTTGCGGATAGTGGGGGGCATCATTGGGGATATACTCCTCGGGATACATCTCCTGCGGCCCGAAGCAGGCGTTGGAGCTGGCATAAACCACTTTTTTCAGCCCCAGAGTCCTTGCCGCTTCGAAAACGTTGATTGTCCCCTCGCAATTAACCCTTACCGCCATTAAAGGGTTTGAATTTGAATCGAGGACTAGAAGAGAGGCCGTATGGATGACCTTCTCTACGTTATTTTCCTTGATAGTACGGAAGAGGTGAGGAGCATCAGTTATTTCACCCTGAACGATTTTTACCCTGCTTCCTATTTCCTCTTCGCTCATCAGCCGCTCCATGGCACTTCTGGCCGGAAGAAAGTCATAGACTACTACTTGTTCACCTTCACGAATCAGGTCACGAACAATGCGTGAGCCTATTAGACCCGTGCCACCAGTAACTAAGTAAGTCATATCCATTCCCCCTCTCTTATGTTTTACCACATAAAAGATACCCGAAATGCTTGTTTAATATCTCTTACTTAATCATTTGGCTAGGAAGCCAAACCACAGCATATCAGTGTGAGTTAATTATAGCTAGGTGTTGCCGTTTGTCAACAACTCCAGTAAACCGGTATAGTTCGAGACCGGTTGGGCACACTTCCGGGACGGCAAGATAGACGATTAGTGTTCGTATTTCTGGGGCTATGGGAAAAGGCCCAGGCCTGAAATGATACCCAGTAATCCGGCACAGATGACGATAGCCACCGAAAGAGCTCTAAAGAAGCGGGCATTCACCCGGTGAAACACAATCATTCCCAGACCTGTGCCCGCTAATAAGGCTGGCGCCAGCGACGCCGCAGTGACAACCGCTTCTGCTTTTACTTGGCCGAATAACGAAAGTGCCCCCAGGGAGCAGCTGCCAAGAAAAAGAAAATAACCGGCGAGACTGGGATGAATTATCTCCTTGGACCAGTTCTGGCCGTGCATGAGTAAGACAACCGGTGGGCCTCCAAGGCTGGTTGAGCTCGATAGTATGCCACTGAAGAAGCCGGCTATGCCGGAAGATATTCTTTCACCGGCAAAGGTTTTACGGAAACCGGAGGCCACCAGCACCGCAAAGCAAACGATGACCGCGCCGATAAATATCTTCAGAATAGATGCCGCCACCACACTGATAATCCAGACACCCAGAGGAATGCCCAGCAGGCTGCTCAGCGCCATAGGGAGAATTCGCTTAAAATCAATCCTAGCAAAGGAATGAATCACGACCACAATATTGCTAAGTAAACTGAGAAACAAATTGATAACCACCACAGCGGCGGGATTTAAGATCAGGAGCAAAATCGGCGCCAGAATCAGCGCAAAGCCGAATCCGGCCAGACCTCGGATAAAAGCAGCAAATAAAACGGCACACAGGGCAAGAATCCAGATGGGGCTAAATATTTCCAGGTTCTGCACGATGCTATCCAGCGACCGCGTGGTAGATTGGTCTGACTATGTGGATTTTACGTCAGTACTTACCAAATTTACAAATTCCAATGACGATAGAGACCATTAGTAGCTGAAGCTAGATGACTAGTTTGAAGGTTAAACTAAAAATTCTTTGTTCCGTCCACTTAGCTCCATCTGAGGGGACGATACCCAGAACTTCTTCGGTCTTCGATTAATAGAGTTTTTCAATAACCTTCCCCACACGCTAGCCTTTTGGCTAGGAAAAAGGCTCCATTTCGGAAATGGGTCAGAATCTCTTCAGATGGATGGCGTATGGAACTTTTTTTGTTTTATGATTTATATTAAATTAAAATAGTTTAATTTAATAAGAAACGGTGTGATGTAAAAAGTGAAAAAGGTGACTACTTTTATTGGAACTCAGACCAAGAAGGCTACTTATCAGGCAGTGCAAGAATTTGAGAAGAATTTGCGGGATATTTGTTTGATTTCATAGGGCGGCAGATGGTTAAGCATAAATAAGACGGTTAATTAAGTTACCTGATTTCCAATTGATTTTCAACTAGCGGCCGCTAAGTTCGATGAACAAAGTTGATAAAAGAAAGATCTAAGAGAAAGAACACGAACTCTTGAATGGGAGGTTTCTTGAAAATGAAAGGAATAGTTGTTTATGACACTTCCTACGGGAATACCAAGACAATCGCAGAAACAATTTCAGAGACGTTGAAAGAGTCTGGAATAGAAGTCGATGCCTTCTACGTAAAGGACGTAAAGAAGCTAAGCGCAAAGGACTATAATTTCTTGGTTCTAGGTTCTCCAACCAAATTTGGCACAATGAGCTTTACAGTCAAAGGTTTTTTAGGTAAGGTGAAGAGTAAAGAATGGATGAACAAGCCTTTCGCAGCCTTCGACACTGAAAATCCTGAGAATATTGAGAGGAATGAAGGCAGTGCTGCCGAAAAGATTGCTGAAAAGCTCAGAGAGAAGCAGATGAACCAACTGCTACCAGTTCTGAAAGCCGTTGTGTTGGGGTGGAAGGGACCGCTTCAAGAAGGAGAAATCGAGCGGGCAAAAGAGTATGCAGGGAGACTCGCCACTGAATTGAAAAGGTAAAAAACTTTACAAACATCGCTGACCAGAAATTAGCTCCCAAATTGAATTAGGGATATTTTGGCTATCCATCCCCCAGTTTGAAGCTAAGTTCGAAGGTTTTGGTTCCACTATCGTACAGTACCGTCCACCATACCGTCTAGAATTAAATACTAGCTTAGGAGAGTCTCATGGATAAAGATAAGTTTACCGGCGCCTGGAAACTCATCTCGACGGATTACCGGAGCGAAGGAGGTGAGGTAATTTATCCGTTTGGACAGGAGGTCATCGGGTTGCTGATGTATGACGGCAAACGGCACATGGCGGCGCAAGTTATCAAGGCCAAGCGTCCCAACTTTGCTTCTGGTGACTGGCTTAAAGGAACACCCGAAGAGATAAAAGCAGCCTTTGAGGGCTACCGGTGTTATTTCGGCACTTACGACGTGGATGAAGAGAAGAAGATTGTGACGCATCACGTTGAGGGAAGCAGCTTCCCGAACTGGATGACAGAAGGAGTGGAGCACGTCCGCTACTACGAGTTCTCTGGAAACCGCCTGACACTCCGCACTGCGCCGCTTTTGATGGGCGGCAAAAAGGTGATCGGCAGACTGGTCTGGGAGTACCTCTGACTCCCGTTTCACATCACACAGATTCGTCGGGGTTGAACTCGGCGATTTCTTCGTCCTTGCGTACCAAGGCCAGGATGCGCCTCCGGTCTTCCTTCTCCAGGCCGATTATGTTCAGCAATCTCTTGATGAACCTGAAACTTGCCTCGTATTCGGGGCTGACCAGTTCGTTAACCCCCAGTCTCCTGAGTATGTCTGCCTCGCGTGCACGGTGCACCCGTGCCAGAATCTTGAGCCCGGGATTGATACCTAATGCGGTCTTGGCCGTGGTCACCACCGCCATCGGGTCGGGATAGGTTATGACCAGCGCCCGGGCCTTGTCCAGGCCTGCCCTCTCAAGCACGTTGACATTGGTGGCATCGCCATACATGCGCGGCCTGCCGATCGCCTTTGCCTCGGCAACACGTTCCGGGTCAATGTCAACGACAAGGTAAGGGATTTTAGCGTCCTGTAAACCCTGGGCAATGTTTTGCCCAACCCGGCCATAACCGGCTACCACCACCCGGCTCGGCACCTCCGGTTGCTCTAAAGCTGGTGCCGTCTCTTTGACCACCAATCTTTTACCGCCCGCTTTCGAGGCCAGCCTACGAAAGAGCCATGACGCGAGGCTTATGGAAACCGGCGTCAGCAGCATGGTGATGATGGCTCCGGCCAGAATCAGGGAATATAGCTGGTCGGATATGATGGCCATATTTACACCACCCTGCGCCAAGATGAAGCCAAACTCGCCGATTTGAAAAAGGCCGGCGCCGGTCAGAAGGGCTATCCTTGCGCTGTAGCCGAAGATTCGAACCACGCCGAAAACAACCAGCAACTTCAGCAATATAATGACAGCCACCAGCAACAATACCGATGCCCAGTTGTCAACAAGGAACCGCGGGGCCAGCAGCATGCCCAGCGAGACAAAGAAAAGGGCGGCGAAGATATCCCGCAGGGGTGTTATCTCTGCCAGCGCCTGGTGCACAAACCTCGTTTCCCGCAGCACCAGTCCCACCAGGAAAGCGCCGAATACCACGGAAAGGCCAAAAATGTGGGTCCCGATGGCGGCGCCCAAGCACATGACTAAAACGGTGAGCAGAAATAGCTCGCGAATCCGAACGCCGCCAACCCTGCCCATCAGCCAGGGGAGCACCCATCTGCCGGCCACAATGGCGATGCCGATAAAAAAGATGGCCTTCCCGACGGCGATGGCCAGAGCCAGGGGCAGGCTTGTCGCCACGCCCCCCAGAAGCGGCAGGACCACCATCATCACCACCACGCTGATATCCTGAAAAATAAGAATGGCGAGCATGATGCGTCCCTGAACCGAAGACAGCTCGCCTCTTTCCATCAATATCTTCAGACATACTGATGTGCTGCTGAGCGAGATAATCAGTCCAAACAGGACTGCCTGAGGTATAGCCCACTTGAACAAAGCGATGCCCACCACCAGCCCCAGACCAAAGGTAACCAATACCTGTGCCATGCCACCCCACAGCCCCACCCGGCCGACCTGCCTTAGCTGGGCGATGGAAATCTCCAGGCCGAGGGTAAACATGAGGAGGGCAACGCCCATAGTGGCCACCGCCTCAACCAGTTCCAGATCATTAACCAGCCCCAGGGCATGTGGGCCGACCGCCACGCCGATTACCAGGTAGCCCAGTATGACCGGCTGGCGCAGACGGTGGGCTATCATGCCCCCGACCAGAGCGGCGGTCAGCAGAATAGCAAGGGTGACTACCTGACTCAGCTGTTCCATCTGTCCTGCCAGAGCAAAATTTACTGATTTATTCTATCACAAGGGCTGCCTGTATACGAAAACTCCCGGCCACTGACATTACGCTGCGTCTAAAGATTTATTATTGACAAAGCAAGCGTCATTCATTATAATTGCAATAATTGTAATATATTTTCATTATTTGAAATTATTATGAAGACCATCCAAAAGGCCCTTGACATCTTGGAATTGTTTCTGGACAGAGATGATGAGATTGGCCTCGCCGAGATTGCCAGCCTGACCGGCTTGAATGTCAGCACCGCCCACCGGATTGTGGCTACCCTGATGAAAAGGGGTTACCTGAACCAGCGGCAGAAAAGGCAAAAGTATTCCCTGAGCACCAAATTGCTGCAGTTCAGTCACGTGCTGAGCAAGCGGATGAAAATACGCGACTTAGCCTTCCCTATTCTGGATGGCCTCAATAAGATGGTCAGTGAATCGGTTAATATCGCCATTCTGGATCAGAACGAGGCTGTTTACATTGAGCATATCGAGTCCAACCAAAACTTGCGCATGTTTACCCAGGTTGGCAATCGGGTGCCGCTGCACAGTACCGGGGTCGGCAAGGTATTTCTGGCTCACATGAATGACGAGCAACTGGAGGATTTTCTGAATGGCAAACCTCTCCCCTCCTATACTAAAAACACCATAACCGACGTAGATAAATTAAAACACGAACTGATTATTATCAGTGAGGAAGGTGTCGGTATCGATGACGAGGAGAGGGAAATCGGTGTCAAATGCATTGCTTCGCCGATCAAGAACAGCAATGGAGGTGTGGTTGCCGCCATCAGTGTCTCCGGCCCCTCGGCTCGCCTTTCCAACAAAAGGGTACAGGAGATAAAACCACTGATAAAAAGCTGCGCGCTGGAAATCTCCCGCGCAATGGGATACCAGGGAGAATAGCGCCAGCTGATACTCCAGATAACCCGAGACAAAGGAGCTCATAAGATGGCCAGAATGCAAGCCGCGGAAGCCATGGTGAAAATCCTGGAAGATGAAGGGGTGGAAGTTATTTTTGGCATACCGGGGGCAGGAATACTCCCGTTTTACAGCGCCCTGAGAAAGTCCGCTAAAATCAGGCATTTCCTGGCCCGTCACGAGGAAGGTGCCTCCCATGCTGCTGACGGCTATGCCCGTGCCAGCGGGAAGGTCGGCGTTTGCGTGGGGACGTCGGGGCCGGCCGGGACGAATATGGTTACCGGTCTGTATGCCGCGCAGGTAGATTCCATCCCCCTCATTGCCATCACTGGCCAGGCGGTGATTGCCCAGCTTGGCAAGGAAGCCTTTCAGGCCGTGGATATCGCTGAAATCGTCAGGCCGATAACCAAGAAGAGCTACTGCGTGAAGGAATCGGAACGGCTCCCCTATATCACCAGAGAAGCATTTCGAGTCGCCCGCGAGGGACGCCCGGGCCCGGTGCTCATCGACCTGCCGCTGGACGTGCAGCGCAAGGAAATCGAATATGACCCCACAACCGACTCTTCTCTGGAAATAAGAAGGCCGGCACCGGAGCAGTCAAAAATCAGCCAGGCACTGGAGATGGTACTCTCCGCAGAGAAGCCGCTGCTGCTACTCGGCGGCGGCGTGCTGAGGGCCGATGCCTGCGATGAGTTCGTGGCGCTGGCCGAATACTTGTCCCTTCCCGTGGTCACGTCCCTTATGGGCAAAGGAGGCATTGCCGCCAATCACCCCCTCTACGCCGGTCAGGTGGGCACTTCCTGCAATACCATCTTCGGTAACAGGACATTTCTGGACTCCGACCTGGTGCTGGGCATTGGCTGCCGCTTCTCCGACCGGCATACCGGCACCCTTGATGTCTACACCGGGAATAGAAAATTCATCCACATCGACATTGAACCCACCCAGATAGGGCGCATCATCCCGGCAGATTTGGGCATCGTTGCCGATGCCAAGCTGGCCCTTAACGCCCTGCTGGAAACGGCCAGAAAGATAACCCCACCCCTGGAGCCAGCGGGCAGGGTGCCCTTCATACCGGAAGAACGCGAAAAATACCAGCGCCGGCTTGACTTCAACCAGGTGCCTATCAAGCCACAGCGGGTTTTCCAGGAAATCAACGAGTTCTTCAACGAGGACACCGTATTTGTCACCTGTATTGGCCTGAACCAGATATGGTCATCACAGTTCCAGCGGGTATTCCAGCCACGCCATTACCTCATTCCCGGCGGGGCCGGCCCACTGGGCTGGGACCTCCCCGCCGCCATTGGTGCCAAGGTGGCCCACCCGGAGAAAACGGTAGTGAACATCGTCGGCGACTACGGAATCGGGTTCTGCGGCGAGGAACTGGCCATGGCGGTGATGTACCAGTTACCCCTCATTATCATCGTCATCAATAATGGCTATTTGAGCCTCATCCGCCAGCAGGAAAAACACCTTTACCAGATGAACTACGAGGTCAATACTTGGTACGACGGGATGTACGTTGACTTCGTCAGGTTCGCCGAGGCTTATGGCGCCTACGGTCAGCGGGTGGAGAAGCCGGAGGAAATCAAACCGGCGCTGCAACGGGCGCTAGAGGCAAACTGGCCTTATATCATTGAGGTGATTGTAGACCGTGAAACCGATGCATCGATGGGAGCGAGTCTGGACAAGATAGTGGAATACGAGCCTCTGCCGGATATCGTTTCCGTTGCCTGAGCCGTCGTGCTCACTTATTCACATGATGGGCGGTGAGCTGCCTTTCCCTCACTTCCGGATTGGCATAGTCAGGAAGAAGTATCGGCGCCACGCGGTCGGTTACAACGCCTGATTTCTCCAAATCATGGTGATAATCTTTCACGTGTTGCAGTGATAGTCTACCGTCCTTGGCTTTATCCCTGGTATAGCCGGATGCGCTCTCCCCGGCAATCCGTCCAAAGACGAGAACATCGAGCAGGGAATTGCCTATCAGGCGATTTTCGCCATGCACGCCGCCGCTGACCTCGCCGGCGATGAAAAGCCCGGGCACAGATGTTTCCCCGCGGGCATTGTATTCCAGTCCGCCATTCTGGTAGTGGAGCGTGGGGTAAATCAGCATCGGTTGCTTGGCGATATCAATGTCAAACCGCCGGTACACGATGAATTTACCCAAAAATTCCCTCTCCACCGTGCCTTCGCCCATCAAGATATCGATCATGGGCGAATCCAGCCATACGCCCAGTTTTCCGGTGGGCGTGGGAACGCCCTTTCCCGTCTCCAGACACTCCCTGATTATAGCCGCTGATTCCACGTCCCTCGGCTCGCGCTCATAGACGAATTGCTCCCCGTCAATGTTCACCAGATTCGCCCCGGCCCCCCGGAATTTTTCCGTGATGAGAAGGCCTTCCACCTGCTCGGGGAAGACAGCACCGGTGGGATGATACTGGATGGTATGCAGTAGCTTTAGCTTCACCCCGGCCCGGTAGCCCAAAACAATGCCGTCAGCCGTGGCCCCGTAGTGATTGGTGGTCATAAAGCCCTGAATGTGCAAACGACCGCAGCCTCCGGTGGCCAGAATGGTCGCCTTGGCCTTGACTATCAGGTATTCTTCGGTCTCCAGGTTGTAAAGTACGGCGCCGGCGCAGTGACCATGCTCGTTCAAAATAAGTTCGATGGTGGGGGAGAATTCCAGGACGGTGATATTCTCTTTATTGCGGGCCTCATCGCGAATGGTGCGCATTATCTCGGCGCCGGTTATGTCACTGCAGTAATGCATTCGCTTCCGGCTTATCCCACCGCCAAGCAAAGTATGCAGCCGGCCATCAGGAAATTTGGAGAACATCACCCCGAGACCTTCCAGCCACTTGAGCACTCCCGGTGCCTCGGTGACCAGAGTGCTCAGCAGTTCCGGTTCATTCTTAAAGTGGCCGCCACCCAACGTGTCAAGGTAATGCACGCAGGGCGAGTCTTTCTCCACCTTGCTGGCCGCCTGAATGCCGCCTTCAGCCATCATGGTGTTGGCATCACCGTGGCGCAGTTTGGTGACCAGCAACACCCTGGCCCCGTTCTGCTCGGCAAGCAGCGCGGCTGCAGTCCCGGCACCACCACCCCCAATTATCAGGATATCGGTTTCCATATCCACGCGGGAGAGGTCGATGTAATCCGGGTTTATCCGGCTCCATGCCTCAAGCAGGTCGGCAAATTCGTGGGGAATCCGGTCCCCTTTGCTCGGCCCTACCTTCAGTTCCCGACGCCCCTCTCCTTTATAATCGGGATGAAACTTCTTCAGGACCTCATCGGCCTCATCCGGCGACATGCGGGGGAATTCCTCCCCCTTCTTCTTCCGCGCCAGCCGCTGCGGCCTGGTCTTCTCCACCACTTTTATCAGATTCGTCAGTTCCTCAGTGTACGGCATTCCTTCCTCCTAGGGATAATCATGCTTCGCCGGCGTCCAGTCCTCGCCCGCCATTTCCGGCTCCATTTCCCGGGACTTATAGAGTTCCCTTAATTGTTTGACATCGGACTTCATCAGCTTCTGCAACGCCTGCTGGCATTTTTCGCTTTTCGCCACCTCGACCGCCTCATTCAGGTGCTCGGCCCTAGGCGCAATCCGGCTCCCGTAAATTCTCCGCGCCAGCTGCATGATGTGATACTGCGGCAATTCCCCCATGCACCTGCTGACGCAGAGGCCGCACTGTATACAGCTAAAGGAAAGGGTGGCTGCCCTCTCGATGTTGCCCTGTTTCACCGCCGAGATAACGTCCATCACCTGGACATCCATGGGACAGACTTTGGTACAGCTATTGCAGGCGATGCAGCGAAATACCTCGGGATACAGCTTGAATATCTCCTCGGGACCGGCGGTGAGCTTCTCGAAATCATAGCTCGCCCGGTTCGCCGGGTAAAAGGGTATCTGCGTCAGATACATATCCGGTTCCACCACCGTCTGACAGGCCAGCCCAACGCGAAGGTGATAGTCCCCCGGCTTGCGATAAACGGTGGCGCAGGCGCCGCAGATGCCGCCCCGGCAGCCGCACCCGCGAATGAACTGGTATCCGGCGTACTCCAGCGCCTTCATGATGGTGAGCGTCTCCGGTACCAGATACCTTTTGCCCATCACGTAAACCGGAATCAGCTTTGCCTCTTCTGTTTCCGCCTCTTTCTTATTGATGGTCTCTGTACGCTCTTTATCCGCCATGATAACCTCCGTTTGATTATAAACCAAGCGAGGCCAACAGACCAGAAGGTGAAATCAAATGTTTTTTGAACCAGGACCCGGCCTCAGCTATTCCCAGCGCCAGCCCGATAAGTTCGGTGAAATAGAATACGGGCATTTTATTTCCGTTAGCTCCGCCCTGCCGCATTTCCAGGTTGGCGTGGCACAGCGGACAGGCGGCGACCATTGCCTCGGCACCGGCCCGCCTCGCCATCTCAACCAGCTCACCTACCATTCGCCTAGCCATTTCCCTTTTGCTCAGCGACAGGCTGCCACCGCAGCAGTCCACCTTGCCGGACCAGTCCCTGACCTCGGCACCAAGGGTATCAAGCAGAGCATCCAGGCACTGCGGGTTTTCCGGGTCATCGAAGGCAACGATTTCAGGGGGGCGGACAAGGTAGCAGCCATAATAGGCGGCCAGTTTCAAGCCGTGTAGCGGTTTGACCACTTTATCTTTCAGGCTCTCCAGACCGATTTCGTTACAGATTATGTCAAGGAGATGTCGGGTATTATATTGAGCATTGTAGGACAGTCCGGTCAAATTTGTGAGTTCATCTCGCTGCTTTTCATCCTGTTTCATCTCGTTCTGTGCTTTTCTCAACCTGATGTAGCAGGCGGGACAGGCAACGGCGATGTCCATCCCCATACCCTCGGCCAGCGCCAGGTTCCTGCCGGCGAGGTTACCGGCCAGACGACGGTCGGTGCTGTGCCCGGACGACGCCCCGCAGCAATTCCAGTCGGGAATCTCCGCCAGCTCAATGCCGAGATGCTCACACACGGCGCGTACAGACAGGTCATACTCCCTGGCGGTAGCCTCCAAGGAACAGCCGGGGTAATAGGCATATTTCACTGCTGTCTGCTGATTCATTTTTCCGCTCCCCGGAAAATGTCCCTCACCTTTTCTATCTCTTTGAAGCGCTCCGGAAGCAACTTCAACTTACCCTTCATGAGCATTTTTATCCCCGGCAGCAAATCGCTGAACAGGTCTCGCGTCTTGAGTTTGAGCTTCAAAATCAGGGATAGTTCGTGCTGCCTACCCCACTGCTCAATGTTGCCCAGAAAAATGCGGTGGAAATCAGCGACACTGCGCTCTTTGACAAATCCTTCACGCAGCGAAATCTCACGCAGGACATCCATTATCCTGACGATGTCAACTTCATTGGGACATCTGGTAGCACAGGCCTGGCAGTCGGCACAGACCCAGATGGTGGAACTGGTCAGCACCTGCTCCCGGAGGCCTATCTGCACCATGCGGACAATCTGGTGGGGAAGATAGTCCATGGCAAAGGCCGACGGGCAGCCCAGGCTGCAGGTGAGGCACTGGTAGCAGCGGTTTATTTCCGTGCCGCTCGCCTCTTTTACCTGCTCGGCAAAGTTCGCTTCAATTACCGCTACACCGTTCTTATCAAAGTACTGCATGGGCTACACCCCGATATTGGGCAGTTCCTCCTCCCTGAACGTGGTCAGGGGCAGTTCCTCATCCAGGCTTCTGCCCGGTACGTAATCGAATACCTTCTGTACCTCATATCCCACCAGGCGGAAAATATCGAAAACCGGAACATCGTTGGGACAGGCTTCCGTGCAAAGCCCACAGCCAACGCAGGCAACCACCATATGGTTGAGCCGGGTCAAATGAAAAAGCAGCGTATCGTTGGGCATGCGCAGAGCACCCTTTCTTTTTGCCCAACCCAGATACTTCTCGGCCTCGAATTCGAATACCGGAGAGTCGAAGAAGCACTCCTTGCAGTAGCAGAGCGGGCAGGCTGTCTTGCAGTTGTGGCAGTTGATGCAGGTGGCCAGCGTGGCCATCATTTTGTCCAGGCCCTTTACTTCTTCCTGGACCTGTTTTAAAACCTCTTCCCTCTTCCTTGCCCTCTCCGCAGTGAGCTTTTCTACGGCTGGCTGTCTCTCCCCAGCTTTCGCCTCCTCAAGGCCCATCTCCTCAATCACCTTTTCACCTTCCGGCGTTCCGGCGACCAGCAAAATCCCCTTGGCCAGGTCTACACCGAGCAGACCGATGGTGAGGTCAGCGCCCATGGGGACCGGGTATTCGCATATCTGGCAGGCTTTACGAAGCAGAGGGTCTTCCTTTCCCTCTCGCGCCCGGTTCAGGAAATCCTCGGTCGATGACGCGCTTTCCTTGACGGATTTTTCGTAGTCGTTTACCGAGTAGGTGCCAAAGCAGTCAATGCCTATCAGGAGCAGCTTATCCAGCGAGGCCTGCTTCAACTTCACCAGCTCAACGAGTGCCCGGAGTTCGCAGGAACGCAGCACCACACCCAGCCGTTCCGGGCTGGAAGATACCAGGGTGACCCTGGAGACGAGCCGGGCGGCATTCACCGGCAGCACCGGCGCCAGCGGGTTGGCCCTCTGGACCTGCTCCGGCCGGCTCACGATAGTCGGTACCACATTCTCGCCCGTGGGCAATTCCAGCGGCACCAGCAGCGCATCGACCAGCTTTTTCTCCAGCAGGCCGGCCAGAAACTGGCGAATCGCCCCCAGCACTCCGTTTTCCACCGGCAAAGTTGCGTATCTTTCCATATTCATTCCTTAAATTGACCAGTCTTCCCGCAATGGATTGGGCCCAAGTTTCTTAATTGATTCGGTCACCTCTCTCATGGTGCGGGCAAACTTGGCGCCTTCCGCAGCGCTGATCCATCTTATCCAGACCCGGTCATCCTCAATTCCCAGGGTCTTCAGCATCGTCTTCAGTATGGCCATTCGCCTTCTCGCCTTGTAGTTTCCGGAGACATAGTGGCAATCGCCGGGAGTACATCCCCCTACAATCACGCCGTCAGCGCCGCCCAGCAGCGCCCGCAATACGTAAACCGGGTCCACCGATCCGCTGCACATGGTGCGGATGGGGCGGATATTGGCCGGGTACTGCATGCGGAGCGTGCCAGCGAGGTCGGCGGCGGTAGCCGTACACCAGTTGCAGAAGAAGCCCACGATTACCGGTTGAAACTCTTTTTCCTCGGCCACTTCTTTACCTCCTTATCACTGAAAAACGGCATCTATTAACGAGAATACCTGCTTGTCCCTGAACCCTCTCATTTTGGCAGCGCCGCTGGGGCAGGCCACGACACAGGCCCCGCAGCCCTGACAGAGAGCCTCCCGTACAACTATCTCGTTGGTTTCCTCGTCTCTGGCTCTGGCATCGTAGGGGCAAACGGTAATGCACATCTCGCACTTACGGCACAGTCTCTGAACGACCTCGGAGACCATCCTTCCCGCTTTCAGGTGCTTCGAGGTCAGCAGGGATACCGCTCTTCCGGCGGCGGCCTGTGCCTGGGCGATGGTCTCCTCGATACCCCGGGGCGACTGAGCCAGCCCGCAGACATAGATACCCTCTCGCAGAAAATCTGTAGACCGGAACTTCTCCTCTGCCTCGCGGAAGAAGCCATCCTCATCCGTCTCTACCTCCAGGATACCGGCGAGCGCCGGGTTATCATTCGGGATAATGCCCGTGCTCAGAACGACCAGGTCGGGCTCAAGCACCAGCTTTCCCCCTAACACCGGCTCGATGAGCTCCGTGATTAACCGCTCCCCCTCCTCTTTTACCTCCGGTTTGCTGTCCAGCCCGTAGCGTATAAATTGCACGCCTTTTTCCCGCGCCAGTGTATAGTACTGCTCCTTGAAGCCGTAGCTCATCACATCCCGGTGGAGAACGGCTACCTCAATGCCGGGATTTACTTCCTTCAATTTCAAAGCATTTTTTATGGCCTCTGAGCAGCAGACACGGCTGCAATACGGCCGGTCTTTCTCCCTGGAGCCGACACACTGTATCATCACCACCGAACTCAGCCCACTCGGGTCAATCTCGCCGGAAGCAAGCCTCTTTTCCAGCTCACGCTGCGTGAGCACCTTCTGACTTTGCCCGTACAGGTACTCTTCGGGGCGGTACTCATCACCACCGGTAGCGACGATGACGGCACCGACTTCCAGTACATCTGTGGTGTCGTCTTTCTTCTTGATACTGACCCGAAAATCACCGGCATAGCCGCTGGTCGCCACCACCTCTGACTCCAGGTGCAGGTGGATATTGGAGTTGCTGCTCACCTGCTCCAAAGTATCTTTGAGCAATGGCCGGGTATCGCCGCTTTCCAGCGTGGAGTACAGGTCCTTCAGGTTTCCGCCCAGCTCCGGTGATTTTTCGACAAGGTGGACTTCAATGTCATGCCGGGCGATGGACAGGGCCGCCGTCATGCCGGCGATGCCGCCGCCGATGACCAGCGCGCCGGGTGTTACCGCCGTCAGCGATACGGGCGGATAGTCCTGCTGTCTAGCATCCTCTATGGCCATGTTCAGCAGGCTTCTGGTCTTGGCCAGAGCAGCATCGGGCTGGTCACGGTGCACCCAGACCACGTCTTCCCTGAGATTCACCACCCTGATTTTCTCCGGCATAAGTCCAGCCTCAGTGGCAAATTTATCATTAATGTATTTGTTGACACACAGGCCACACCCACCCAGCACCAGACGGTTGCCCTTGTGCTCCTTTGCTCCTTTTGCCACTGCTTCCAAGGCCTCGTCCGAGCAGAGGTAGGGCACCTGTTCTACGTGAACCATGCCCGGCAGTTGTCCTATGTAACCTGCCACCGACTCAAGGTCGAGCGCGGAGGCGATTTCATCGCCGCAGCCGCACAGAAAAACGACAACCTGCGGCGCTTCCTCTTCTGACGGTGTTTCCGCCGGCTTTTCAGCCGCAGGGCGGGCAGGAGGTGAGCTGAGCCATCGCGTCGCCTCACCAGCAGCAGCACCGGCTTCAACCACCGTATCGGTGATATCCTTGGGGCCGGCGGCACTGCCACATACGTATATTCCATCCTGTGACGTCTCCGTCAGAGAAAACGGACGCGTCTGGCAGAACCCCCACCGATTGGTCTCCACGCCTAGGACCTGACAGAGCTCCCCGAATTCCGGGGCCGGCGTCTGGCCCACGGACAGCACGGCCATTTCAAACTGGCGCCTGACCGGTAAGCCACCATCAGCGGCCACGGTAAGCATAATGTTATGGGTCTGGGGGTCTTCTTTCACCACCGGGACGCGGCAGCGGGTGAAGTGCACGCCGAGTTCGTCCCTGGCATGCTCATAGTAGCGATAATAACCCTTGCCGAAGGTCCTCAAATCCATGAAAAAGATATGGACATCCGTATCCGGCCAGGTCTTTCTGATGAGCGCGGCCTCTTTTACGGCAAACATGCAGCACGCCGAGGAGCAGTAATCCCTCCCGCGGTCACGCGAGCCGATGCACTGCAAAAAGGCAATTGACGCTGGCGTTTTGCCATCTGAAGAACGGACCAGCTCCCCTCCGGAAGGTCCGCCCGGACTGAGTATACGCTCCAGCTCAATGCTGGTTATTACGTTGGGATAGCGCCGGTAGCCATACTGCGTGGCCATGCGCGGGTCGAATTCCTCGAAGCCGGTCGACAGGATAATGGCACCCACCTGGAGCTGCATGGTGCTCTCCTTCGGTTCCAGCTGAATGGCCTGGGTGGGGCACTTGCCGACGCATTCTCCGCACCGGGTGCATTTTTCCCAGTCTATGGCATACCGGCGAGGAGAGGCGTATGGATTCGGCACATCGATAGCCTTCTTTCGACCCAGCCCCTCGTCGAATTGACTTTCCACCTCGACCGGGCAGGCCTCAGTACAGAGCCCGCAGCCAATGCATAAGCTAGCATCCACGCCGGTGCTCCTCGTGCTTAATTCTGCTCTGAAATCGCCCGCCTCGCCCTGCAGGCCGGTTACTTCCGTGTTGAAAAGCAGCTCGACTCCGGGATGGACCAGCCCGCGCCGCAGGCAGAACTGGGAGGATAAATCTCTATTCAGTGTGGGCAGCATCTGGCACAGGCTGCAGTGGTTGTCCGGGAACCACCTGTCCATCTGAACCACGGCGCCACCGATGCTCGGCTTCCGCTCGCAGAGATAGACCGTATATCCCGCCTCCGCCAGGTCCAGGGAGGCCTTTATTCCGGCCACCCCGGCACCGATTACCAGAACCGCTTCTGACTTGGCCATTTTATTACTCACACATATTCCGCAGTGGCGATATCGATTACCTCGAAAAACTGTCGGGCGGTCCAGTTCCGGTGCTGCATCGCTCCGGAAGGACAGGTAACCGCACAGGCGCCACAGCCGTCACATATCGCTTCATTGACCCAGGCCACCTTCTTCACCGGGTCGAGCTCGATTGCCTTAAAGGCACAGATGGCAACACACTGTCCGCAGCCACGGCATACTTCCGGGTCAACGACGGCAACGGTGGGCTCATGGAGCAGCTCCCTGCGGGAGAAAAGGGAGAGGATTTTGCTCGCCGCCCCGCTCGCCGAGGCGATAGTATCAGGCAGGTCTCTGGGCCATTGCGCCGTCCCCGCCAAGTAGATGCCGGCAGTAAGGGTCTCCACCGGCCTCAACTTGATGTGCGCTTCGGTGATAAAACCATACTGGTCAACGATGATATTGAGCTTCCTCGCCAGTTCCTTGGCTCCCGGATTGGGTACCATGGCGGTGGCCAGAACCACCAGGTCGGCGGCAATCTCAATGCTCTTTCCGGTCAGAGTGTCGGAACCCCAGACCTTGAGCTTATCCCCGTCCCGGAATATCCTGGACACCCTTCCCCGCAGATAGAGGACCCTTTCCTCATCCACCATTTTCTTGACATATTCCTCATAGCCCTTGGCATCAGAGCGAATATCCATATAAAAAACGTATGCCTGGCCTTCGGGAACGGCCTGTTTGTAAAGAAGTGCGTGTTTCGCCACGTACATGCAGCAAACCCGCGAGCAGTAGGACACGCCGTGTTCCGGGTCGCGGGAACCGACACACTGTAGGAAAACAACCTGCTCCGGTATTTTCCCATCAGACGGCTTTCTGACCTCACCTGACGTTGGACCGGAAGGTGAAAGCAGCCTCTCGAACTGTAGCCCATCTATCACGTCCGGATCTGAGGCATATTCGGCAATGCCGGTGCATGGGAAAAGCTCATAGCCCGTGGCCACGATAATGGCACCGACCTCCTCCTCAACTATTGTGTCCTCCTGTTTGAAATCTATGGCATTTTGGGGGCAAGCTTCCTGGCAGGCCTGGCACTTATCGCCACCAAAATGCCGGCAGGTCTCCCGGTCTATCACCGGTCGCTGCGGCAGGGCCTCGAGAAAGGGGATGTAGATGGCACCGCGTTGCGCAAGCTCCCGGTCGAATTCGGAAGCAGTCTTCACGGGACAGCTTTCCAGACAGAGCCCGCAGTAATTGCACTTCGATTCATCTACAGACGTCGCCTTACGCCGGATGCTCACCTGAAAATTGCCGACGTATCCGGATACGTCTTCCAATTCTGAGTAGGCGTAAAGACTGATATTGGGATGCGAAGCTATCTTTGACATCATGGGTGAAACCAGTCCCGGTATAACATCGCCAGTCAGGAATGTCTCCGATAGCTGTGCGGTATGCCCGCCAATGCTGGGGCTTTGCTCCACCAGCACCACTTCGTAGCCGCTATCGGCGATGTCCAGAGCTGCCTGCATCCCCGCCACCCCGGCCCCGATCACGAGCACCCTCTTGGTCAGCGGCACCACTAGGGGAGTAAGAGATATATTGCGACGCAATTTTTCGATTATCGCCTTGATGATGGCGACTGCCTTTCTGGTGGCCGTTTCCTTATCGCCGGCATGGGGCCAGCTGCACTGCTCCCGTATATTGGCAATCTCACAGAAGTAGGGATTAACCCCTTCAGAAGCCGCCAGTTTGCGAAACGTCGCCTGGTGCAGAGAGGGCGAGCAATTGCTCATGATAATGCCGTCCAGGCCTTTTTCTTTAATTGCCTTTCGCACCAGCTCCTGGCCCGGGTCGGAGCACATGTAAATATAGTGCTCGGCGTGGGCTACGCCGGGGTAATCCTTTATCTGCTCCACGACCTGCTCCACGTCCACCGTGCCGGCGATATTCAGCCCGCAGTGGCAGACAAAGACGCCGATTCGCTTCTCTTTCATCGTTTTTCCGCTTTTTCCAGCACCGGCTCCTGCTGTGAGAACAGCGCCAGTACTTTGCTCGCTGCCCCGCTCCCCTGGGCCACCGAATCGGGGATGTCCTTGGGGCCCTGGGCGGTACCGGCGATATAGATGCCCGGCACCGAACTCTCCAGGGGACGAAGCTTGGGATGGGCTTCGGTGATAAACCCGTGCATATCGGTATTTATGCCCAGTATCCGCATCAACTCCCTGGCCGCCGGGTCAGGTACCATGGCCATGCCCAGCACCACCAGGTCGCAGGACAGTTCTATTCTCTTCCCGGTCAGGGTGTCCGCTCCCCAGACTTTGAGCTTATCACCATCCCGGAATATCTTGGAGACTCTACCCCGCAGATAGAGCACTCCATCTTCCTCCACAGCTCTTTGCACGAATTCCTCATAACCTTTCCCGGTCGTTCTGATGTCCATATAGAAGATATATGCCTGACCATCGGGGACAGCGTGCTTGTAGAGCATGGCCTGTTTGACCAGATACATACAGCACACCCGGGAACAGTAAGGGACACCGTGCTCCGGGTCGCGGGAGCCCACACAGGAGATGAATGCCACCTCTTTCGGTTCTTTGGCGTCGGACGGCCTCAGCACCACGCCGGCGGTAGGACCGCCGGGACAGAGAATCCGTTCAAATTGAATTCCGTCCAAGATATCCAAATCCGGCTCAAACTCTGAGATCGCTTTAACCGGTGTTAATTCAAAGCCGGTGGCCACCACAATGGCTCCGACCTCAACTTCCTCATAGCGGTCGGCCAGCTCGTGGTTGATCGCTTTTCTCTCGCAGGCTACTTCACAGGAGAAGCACTCGCAGCAGCCGGCGCAGTTCAGGCAGCGTTTGGCTTCCTCAATGGCCGTTTTCTCGTCAAGGCCGAGTTCCACCTCGGCAAAGGAGCGCTCTCTCTGTTTCAGGTCAAGCATCGGCATGGCTGCCCTCGACCTCGGCAATACCCCTTCCTTGGAGACCTCTTCGACTTTGTTAAGCTGCCTTGGCCTTCCCTCACACAGGTCAGCGCCATTCAAATAGCGGTCAATGCTTTCCGCCGCCTCTTTGCCCGCAGCAATGGCCCGGATAACATCCGCCGGACCAGAGACCATATCTCCGCCGGCGAAGACACCGGCCATACTGGTTTCAAACGTGACCGGGTCTGCGGAAAGAGTACCTCGCTCGGTACAGGCAAGCTCTTCGGGCAGCCCGGCTTTATCCACCACCTGACCGATGGCGATGATGACATTGTCAACGTCCAGAATAAATTCCGAGCCTTTGACCGGTATCGGTCTCCGGCGGCCGCTGGCATCGGGCTCACCCAGCTCCATACGCAGGCACTCGATGCCGGTCAGTTTGCCACCCTGGCTCAAAACCTGCGTCGGCGCAGCTAAAATATGGAGCCTGACACCTTCTTTTTCCGCCTCGTCAACCTCTTCGGCAACCGCCGGCATTTCGTCCCGGGAACGACGGTAAACGATGGTCACCTCGTCAGCGCCCAGACGTTTGGCCACCCGGGCGGCATCCACCGCTGCATTGCCTCCACCAATGACCACCACCCGCCGGCCCAGGCTGGCTTTATCTCCGGAGTTGACCTGCTTCAGGAAATCAAGGGCATGGATTACCCCCGGCGTGTCCTCACCGGGGATGTTCATTTTCTGGCTCATTCCGGCACCAGTGCCCAGAAATACCGCCTTGTACCCTTCGGCAAAGAGCTTGCCCGGGTCCTCCACCCGGCTATTCGTCCTGACTTCAACGCCGAGTTCCTGGACATAATCAATCTCGTTATCAAGCACGTTCTTCGGCAATCGGTATTCCGGAATTCCATAGCGCAGCAGACCGCCGGCCACAGGCATGGCCTCAAATACGGTTACCGGATATCCCTTCCGGATCAGGTCATAGGCACAGGCCAGACCCGCCGGCCCGGAGCCAACCACCGCCACCTTCTCCTGTCTTGTCTTTTCGACGGGAGTTACCTTCTCTCTGCCCGCCTTCAGCTCGTAATCGGCAATGAATCGTTTGAGAGTTCGGATGGCCATGGGCTCATCGACAGTCCCCCGTTCACACTCCGTTTCACAGCGATGAGTACAGACCCGCCCGATTACCCCGGCGAAGGGCATGGTCCGGCGCACCACCTCCAGAGCTTCCGGGAACTTACCCTGAGAAATAAGGGCAATATACCCCTGAGCATTCACGCCAGCCGGACAGGCAACCCGGCACGGGGAGTACCCCCTCTTTTCCACAGTAAAGACAGCGGGGACCGCCTGACCGAATGGTTTATAGATTGCCTTTTGTGCGGTGACACCGCGCTCGTACTCGCTATATACTTCCACCGGGCATACGGCGGCACATTCTCCGCAGCCGGTGCACTTGTCCCACTCCACATAAGGGGTCTTTCTTCTGATTCGAACGTTAAAATTGCCAACTTTCCCGGAGACGCTTTCTACCTCGGAATAGGTTAAAAGCCTGATGTTGGGGTGCTGTCCCACCTCCACCATTTTGGGGGTCATGATACATTGCGGACAATCCAAGGTCGGAAAAACCTCTGAATACTGGAGCATATGACCGCCAATGCTGGGCGTTCTTTCCACCAGAATAACTTCATATCCCGCATCGGCGATGTCCAGGGACGCCTGAATGCCCGCCACCCCACCACCGATTATCAATGCCTTTCTGGCAATGGAACCATCTATACTTCCCATTGTTTTTCCGTATAGTAATTAAGAGACCACTTTCCTGCTCTTAAGTAGAGAAAAAGGATCCCCATAGCTCAGTTCAAAATGGCAGACTTCTGGGTCAATTCCCAGGGCAATAGCCAGAAGCTGAGTGAAATAGAAGACCGGCATGCCCTGAAAATCGCTGTACCTTTTTACCAGTTCCGGCTGTCTTTGGCTGAGGTTGAAGTGACAGAGGGGGCAGGTGAGGACAATAGCTTCCGCGCCACACCTAATTGCCGAGCTCAATATCTCCCAGGCACGCTGGTTAATGAAATCGGGATTGCCCACAATCTGAAATGAGCCGCAACATTCGGTGGCGTAGGGGAAATCAACTGCTTCCGCACCCAGGCTTTTCATCATCTGATGCAGAATGGTTGGCCTTTCCACCTCGTCGATGGCCACGTCCTGGGGTCGCAGCAGTGTGCAGCCATAATATGGCGCCACTTTCAGGCCCTGCAGCGGGACTTTAACTTTTTCGGTTATAGCCTCCCAGCCGACCTCGTCCCGCAGCACCTCGAGAAGATGCAAGACCTCTACTTCCCCATTGTAATCAACCTCTTCCTCCATGAAGTCGTTAAGGGTCTTCCTCTTTTCGCCGTCATTGCGCACCAGCAAATTCGCCCGTTTCAGCGTATGATAGCAGAAAGAGCACAGGGTAACCACTCTATCGCTGCCCTGTTCTTTGACGCGAATGAGATTGCGCACTGGAGCCAGATGATGTGCCAGGTCATCCTCAGCGAGCGAATAGACGGTGCCGCAGCAATTCCAGCGTTCGATTTCGACCAGCCTGATGCCCAGGGCATTCATGGAGGCAATGGCCGAATCCTCCAAACCTTTCGCCGCTGTCTTCAATGTACAGCCCGGATAGTAGCTCAGATCCATAATACCCCTCAGGCAGTGTGCTTGCGGAAGCTGCTCACCAGTGCTATCTGTGGAAGTTCGCTGATGGTATCTTTCGGGATTTTTGCCGCGCCCACATAGTCGATATTCTTCCTCAGGGTGATGAGTCTTATGGCCTCCATCACCCTGCCCAAGTCGACCCCACGCGGACAGCGCACGGTGCAGGTAAGGCAAGAGGCACAGAGCCAGACCGTTTTTGACGCGGCGATATCCTCTTCCAGCCCCAGCTGTGCCAGTCGAATAATCTGATTGGGCAGCAGATCCATGGCAAAGCACATAGGGCAGCCAGCCGAGCATTTGCCACACTGATTGCAGGCTAGAAGGTCCTGTCCGGAGATTTCGGTTACTTTCTTAACGAAGTCACTCTGCAGCGTCCTTGAAGATATCTGAATCCTCATCCTAAAGCCTTATTCAAATTCTGGCCGGAGCCAGAAATCCACTTTGCTGAGTTTAAGGTGTATTTTGAAATAATTCAACAGCAGTTTGAGGAGACGTGCGATGTAAACGGTTAATCCACCTTCCGGTGAATCTCTGTTCCAGCATACATCCCAATTTTAGCAAATGAAATGAGGAAAAGCAAAATCGGATAGATAGGCCGAGTGAAAAAGACACAATCCTTACCTTTTCCTATGTCCATAAGTGCCCACCTAAACTTGTGTGTATATTTTCAATTATATATAATAGTTTGGCAGTCAGATGAACAGGGTTGAGATATATCGAGGGTGGTGCAAGCAATGTGGCATCTGCATCGCCTTCTGTCCCCATCAGGTCCTTGAAGCCGATGATTCAGGATATCCCGTGGTAAGAAATCCCGAGAAATGCACCGGCTGCCTGCTCTGCGAGATGAGATGTCCCGATTTTGCCATAGTGGTGAATAAAGATGAAGAAAGCCGTGAGGAAACAGGTTCTCCTGCAGGGAAATGAAGCGTGCGTTGAAGGCGCACTGATGGCCGGCTGTCGTTTCTATGCCGGTTATCCCATCACGCCGGCAACGGAGATTATGGAGATTATGGCCCGGAAAATGCCCGGGGCCAGCGGCGTATTCATCCAGATGGAAGATGAAATCGCCAGCCTGGGGGCAGTGATCGGCGCTTCGCTTGCCGGCAGCAAAAGCATGACGGCCACGAGCGGGCCCGGTTTCTCACTGATGCAGGAGCATATCGGCTATGCCAGCATGGCAGAGGTGCCCTGCGTCATCGTCGATGTGATGCGCGCCGGGCCGAGCACCGGCCTGCCCACGCAGCCCTCCCAGAGCGACGTTATGCAATCCCGCTGGGGTACCCACGGCGACCATCCTATCATTGTGCTCGCCCCTTCCTCCGTCTACGAGTTTTTCGAGCTCACCGTGCAGGCTTTTAACCTCTCGGAACGATACCGCACTCCGGTCATCCTGCTCGTTGATGAACTGGTGGCACACATGAGGGAAGGGGTCATCCTGCCGACCAGGGATAGTCTGGAAATTGAAGACAGGCCCCACCCCACCGTGCCCCCGGAATGGTATATACCCTACGCTGACCCGGGCACCGGCGTGCCAGCGATGCCGGCGTTTGGCGAGGGTTACCGCTATCACGTGACCGGACTTTACCACGATGTACGGGGATATCCCACCGTCCGCACCGATGAGGTGGAACCGCTCATCCACCGGCTTTTTAACAAGATATCGAAGGACTATGACCGCCTGCAGTGGTTCGACGCTTTTGCAACAGAAGATGCCAAGATAACGATAATCGCCTACGGCTGCGTGGCGCGTGCCGCGCTCCGGGCAGTACAGCAGGCACGGGAAAAAGGACTTAAAGTGGGGCTGATTAATCTCAAGATACTCTGGCCTTTCATGCGCCGCACCATAAGCGGGATACTGGAAAATTCAGCAAAGGTCCTAGTGCCGGAGCTGAACATCGGGCAGATTTCCCGGGAGGTAAAAAGGATAAATCAAAGCCGCTGTGAAGTGCTAACTCTGAATAAGGTCGACGGCACGCCTATCAAACCCGCGGAAATCCTGCGGACGCTGGAGGAGGTCTACTCATGAGGGAAGCTGAGCACCTTGTCCACAAATATCTCCGCTCGAGCAAACGGTTTCCACATATCTGGTGTTCCGGCTGCGGCATCGGCATTTTCATGCAGGCTCTGGTCAGGGTCATTGACCAGAGCGAATATAGTAAAGACGATATCGTACTTATATCCGGAATCGGCTGTTCCGGTCGGCTCCCGGTCTATGTTGACTTCAACACATTGCATACCACGCACGGGAGAGCCCTCACCTTTGCCACCGGGATAAAACTGGCCAATCCTCGCCTCAAGGTTATCACGGTGATGGGAGACGGCGATGCCGTTGCCATCGGGGGGAACCACTTCATACACGCCGCCAGACGCAATGTTGAGATAGCAAGCTTCATCCTGAACAACAACGTCTACGGGATGACCGGAGGGCAGAGCTCGCCGACCACACCCCACGGAGCCATAACCGCCTCAGCACCATATGGCAATATTGAGCCCGATTTTGATATCTGCCGGCTAGCCGAGGCCGCCGGGGCAGTATTGGTCGCCCGCTCCACCGTATACCACACGCGACTTCTCGAGCGGCTCATCGGCATGGCGCTGAAAAAGAAGGGATTTTCCGTGCTTGAAGTGGTATCCCAGTGCACAACCTATACCGGTCGATTCCTGCAGCTTAACTCGCCGGTGGAAATGTTGAAATGGCAGAAGGATAACGCGATTACGGTAGAGAAGGCGAAACAGTTGAGTGACACGGAGCTGGAAGGTAAAATAGTCATCGGCGTTCTGGTGAATAGAGAAAGGCCAAACTATCATGAACAATACCAAAGTCTCCTCGGTAAAAAGTCCAAGGTATGAAATCAGGATAGCCGGCGCCGGAGGCCAGGGTATCATCTTGGCGGGTATAATGCTGGCCGAGGCCGGAATCGTCCAGGACCTGTACGTGGCACAGAGCCAGAGCTACGGCCCGGAAACAAGGGGCGGTAACTCAATCTCCGAGGTCGTTCTGAGCAATACCGAGATTGATTTTCCCCAGTCTACAGAACTGGATATGCTGATTGCCCTCACCCAGGTAGCCTGCGACCGTAACCTGCCGGATATGAAAGAAGATGGCCTGGTAATAGTTGATTCGGAAGCGGTACAGCGAGTTCTCTGGGATAAATCGCTCTCCATTCCCTTCGGGGAAATAGCCCGGAAGGTCGGGGAGGAACGTGCCATCAACGTGGCGGCTTTAGGCTCTCTGGTGCCCTTCTGCCCGCTCATCGACCGCCAAGCTTTGGTCAAGGCCATTGCCAACCGCCTGCCTTCGGCAAAACTGGAGGCCAATTTACAGGCGTTCGATAAGGCACTGAACTTTGCCCGCAGATTGAAGGGCCGTTTGAAATCTGCCGGCACAACCGAGGAGTTTGAAATTTAAGGCTCGCTCTGTTAAGGTTGAAGAATGAAGCTTTTTGAGTTTGAAGCCAAGGATATCCTGCACAAATACGGCATCACAACGCCGATGGGAAAGGTGGTCAGCAGTCCCGCTGAAGCGGAAGCGGCCGCCGCAGAAATCGGCGCACCGGTGGCCTTGAAATCCCAGGTGCTGGTTTCAGGCAGGGGCAAGTCAGGCGGAATACTGTTCGCCAATGGTCCGGCAGAGGCGAAAGAAATCGCCACCAGACTTTTCGGCAGCACCATCAAAGGCTTGCCGGTTAACAACATCCTAGTGGAACAAAAAATTGACCTTATCGAGGAATATTATGCTTCTCTTACCATAGACCGTCAGGCCAAAAAATATGCAGTCATGGCGTCCACCAGCGGCGGCGTTGACATTGAGGAAATCGCCCGGACTGCACCGGAAAAAATATCCCGCCATCACGTCGACCCCGGCACCGGTTTCAGTCAGGATACGGCTCTGGAACTGGCGGCACGTTTACCAGACATAGACAGAGAAGATGCCATCCGGCTGGGCAATATCCTGCATACACTCTACGGCATCGCTATGGACTGCGATGCCGAGCTGGTTGAAATCAATCCGCTGGCCAAGACAGAAACAGAAGAACTGGTGGCCTGTGATGCCCGTGTGATAATCGATGATAACGCTCTTTTCCGGCACCCGGAGTTCGCCGATTCTTTATATATCAGGCTGGAGGCCAGTCCCGCCGAGGTTGAGGCAAGAAAGCAGGGGCTGGCGTATGTTGACCTCGATGGTGACATCGGCATTATCGGCAACGGTGCCGGCCTAGTGATGGCCACGCTGGACGTGGTGCACCTTTTCGGCGGCAAGCCGGCCAACTTCCTGGACACCGGCGGGGGCGTCGGTCCGGAAGTCGTCAGGAAAGGACTCACCGTCATCATGTCCAAACCGCAGGTGAAGGCAATCCTGGTCAACATCCTGGGCGGAGTAACTCGCTGCGACCTGGTGGCTCAGGGAATTGTCGAAGCGCTCAACGAGTCGACAGCCAGAAAACCGATTGTGGTCCGGATGATCGGCACGAAAGAGGAGGAGGGTATCCGGATACTCAAGGAGGCAGGAATCGAAAGTTACTCCAATATGGAGGACGCCATTAAAGAAGTGGTGAGGATATAGTCGGGCTATGAGCATCATCGTCGGCGCAGGCACCAGAGTCCTGGTGCAGGGCATTACCGGAAATGTGGGCAGCTTCCACACCGAGGCGATGCTTCGTTACGGGACCAATATAGTTGCCGGCGTTACCCCGGGCAAGGGAGGACAGGAAGTGCTCGGCGTGTCCGTTTATGATACAGTCGCCGAGGCGGTCAAAAAACATAACGCCAACGCCAGCGTGATATACGTTCCACCCCGCTTTGCCGCGGCGGCAATAACGGAAGCCATCGACGCCGGGCTGAAGACGCTGGTGGTGATTACCGACCTTGTCCCGCAGAAGGATGCCATCGAGTTTGTTGCCAAAGCAAATCGCAACGGTGTTACCATGGTTGGCCCTAACTGCCCGGGCATCATCAACCCCAGCAACCGGGTGCACATGGGCGTGATGCCAGCCCATGTTTTCCGGCCTGGCGGCACCGGTATGATTTCCAGAAGCGGCACCCTCACCTATGAGATTGCCTCGCTCATCAGCCGTGCCGGGCTCGGACAAAGCACCTGCCTCGGACTGGGCGGTGATACTATTATCGGACTGGACTTCATCCGGGTACTGGAAATGATGGAGAATGATGAAGAGACCGAGGCCGTGGTGCTTATCGGCGAAATCGGGGGCAATCTGGAGGAAAAGGCCGCCGAATACATCGGCAAGAAGAAATATCCCAAGCCGGTTGTGGCCTACATTGCCGGCCGGACCGCGCCTCCGGAAAAGCGCATGGGGCATGCTGGGGCCATCATCAGCGGCACCGCAGGGACGGCCAAATCAAAAATCGATGCCTTCCTAGCTAACGGGGTACCGGTGGCGGAGAAACCAAGCGATATACCGCGACTGCTGCTGGAGACACAGCCGGACAAGCCGGGGCGTCATTAATTTCCTATCGCAGAACCGCCACCACTGAATTTCTACGGCATCAAGCGACTTCCACCACCTTAAAGATAGGTCTCTGCTATGGTATAATTTATATTGGAAATGGCGGTCAAGACGGTAGCTACCAATCGCAAGGCGTATCATAACTACCACATCGGTGAGAGCCTGGAGGCGGGCATCGCTCTGACCGGCACGGAGATAAAATCGATCCGGGAAGGAAGAGTGAGCCTGGGAGATGCCTATGTCAGGCCCGAGGGCGACGAGCTGTGGCTGATGAATGCGCACATCGCGCGCTATGAAGCGGGGAGCTACATGAGCCATGAACCCAAGAGGCCGCGAAAGCTGTTGCTGCACCGCAAGCAGATAGCTGGCCTCGCCAGCCAGGTGGCCGAGAAGGGCCTTACCCTGGTGGCGACGAAGCTGTATCTGAAAGACAGCCGGGCGAAGGTGGCCATTGCCCTGGCCAAAGGCAAAAAACTGTACGATAAACGGGCGACAATCACCCAGCGTGAGGTGGAAAGGGAAATCGGACGAGCGGTGAAGAGGCACAAAAGGTAAAGGAGGTCAGACAAGTTCGCCGTAGCTCCTGGGGACGCGTGGTTTCGACAGGGGAAGTAGGCTACAGAGTTGCAGGCTGAGGTGCCATCACCCTCACAAAACAGGTGGCAAAAAGATAAACGGCGAACCTGAAGTCGTTTACGCAGCTTAAAACTTAGCTGCACATCCAACTCGACCTCTCTCCAACGGGTCGGGATTGGGTGACGCAAAGTTGGGGTGCCGCTGCCGGACGTCGATAAAGGCAGCGAAAGAAAAATCGACTGGTCTGGTTGAACTCGGTCAGCAGAGGCCAGCCAGATGAGAAAAAAGAGTTGGCTAAGCCTGTAGCATACTCTGGGTCGCTTCTTCTGGACGGGGAGTTCGACTCTCCCCCGTCTCCACCAGAAACACAGATGAGCCTCCAAGTGGCTCATTGAGGATACGAATCTTAGACCCAGCATGGGTCACCGCCACCTGGAAGATCGGTCTGAAGGGTGGCTTTGGTTTTATAGCGACTATCGATTTCGTCTGTTTGGCATCCACATACACCGCATCAAGCATACCGAGAAGCAGTTTTCTTTTCTCTTCAATATTAGCTTGAATCCACAGCTTTGGCAGATTCAGGATGAGTTTCCCCGCCTCTTCGGCAGCATCTGCTGCTGGCACCACCAGTGATTCCAGTTCCATCTCCAAGAGCTTCTTCTGGCGGTGGTATTCTTCATCGGGGAACACACCGTCTATATATGCTCTTGCCATTCTCCTTAGTTTCTCCTGTGCCGCCCGGCGCTTCTTACTGACCTGATAAACATCATCTTTCAAACTGATAATAGCAAGCACCTCTTCCAGCCATTGAGGACCTAATTCTATCGCTTCTATCAGACTAGATACCTGCTCGTCCAACGTCTTGCAGGTAATTGAGCCTCCGCCATGACAGAGCCCCTGACTCCTTGAAGCCTTATGCTCCCGGTAAAATGGTTTCCCACTCTTGTAAGTCTGTGCCCACATAGGCATTCCGCAGTAGGCACACCTGACTATTCCTTTCAGCAGGTAATGCCTTTCTGGTCTAACCTGAAGGGTCTCAGAGCGTCCACTGTTCTTCTTCAGCATCATCTGTACCGTCTCAAAAAGGCTTTCGCTGATTAGCGCCTGGTGGATCCCGGGAAGGAGCTTGTCGCGGTGTGTGATTTTCCCAGCATAGAAATGGTTATGTAATATACCTCTTACCGATGCCGTGGTGAATAGCCTGGGACCAGCAGTGAGGTTCCCATCAGGCCCGGGCATCTTCTTCGTGTTCCGTGTCCTGAATCCCTGCTCATTGAGCCATGCGGCAAGTTGGCTCAAGGTAGTCGTCCCGGTAGCGTAGCGCCTGAATAACTCTGTTACTGCACGGCTTTCTTTATCATGGATATGTACGCCACCAGGATGTTCATGCTCACAGATGCGCTTCTTTTCCCCCCTCTCCCCTTTCACCCAGCATGACTCATAACCGAAGGGTATCCCGCCGGTATGCTTTCCCTCAGCGGCACGCTGGGCAAGTCCTTTACTTACATGATTGGCAAGAGCACCGGAGAAGTATTCTGCAAATGAGCCCAGCATCTGTGTGAATAGCCTACCCTGTGGCGTGGAGTAATCTATCTGCTCAGAAATTGAAACGAAAGAAACGTTGGCCTTCGCCAGAATAGAGAAGGACTCCAGCATCACCCGCTGGTTCCGCGACCACCTGTCCAGGGTGTGAGTAACGACGGTATCGAATTGCTGTTTGGCCGCGTCTTCAAGTAGCTGGCGGAATACCGGGCGCCGGGATATGCTCTCTACATGGGCAGACTTCCCTTCTTCCCGATAGATTTTAACCGCTTCCCACCCTCGATTCTTACAAAGTTCTTTGAATAGCCTCTCCTGAGCATCTAGTGAATGCCCGTCTACCTGTGAAATTGAAGATACCCTGAGATAAGCAACGGCTCTCATTTTCCCACCTCTTTCCGGGAAGCAACGGCAAGGGCAATCTCGGCCAAGGTATCCAGAAAGTGTTTTACCATTAGCTCATCGACCTCGCTCGTCTCCCCCGTTTGTGTGGCGGACAGTGTATACGAAGCGTGTATACCCGTCAACACGTCTGGGCCGTTATTTTCATTGCTGCCCGGCACTTCCATCTTTATCCCCGGCATCGATGAGCCTTTTCAGGGTCGCATAGCCAATGTTCAACTCTCTGGCTGCCTGGCAACGCGACACCTGGCCGTGCTCAAGTCGCTCCAAAATACCTCCAAAACGGCGTTTGAACCCTCGCCTATCCGTTACCCTTGGCCTGCCGATTTTGTGTCCCTGTTTCCTTGCCCTTTCCATGCCCGCTTTTACTCTTTCCCGGAGAATGCCTCTTTCCAGCTGGGCATAGGCAACCGTGATGTAATAAAGGGCTTCGCCAAATGGCGAAGTTGTGTCCAGCCAAGGTTCGGAATATGACCTGAGACCTACACCCCACGTTTTCAATCTCTCCAGTGTCGTGGCAGCATCAAGAACAGACCTGAAGGCTCTGTCCATGCGCCAGACGAGGAGAAGGTCAAAGCGCCTCTTGCTGGCATCATCCAGCAGTTCCCGCCAGGCTGTGCGGTGGAGAAGGTCGGTGGCCGGGGCATGATCCACAAACTCTACATAGGTCTCCCACTCCTGGGCCTTTACGAATTCACGCATAGGAATAAGCTGAGTAAACGGATCCTGGTCCTTATCAGTAGTAGATACACGGGCATAGAGACAGACCTTCATGGATTTCCTTCTTTGCGTCTGAAGATTTTATCCAGGAGCGACCGCTTCTCCCCAAGCTGCCTTGACAGAGTGTCAATTTCGTCTCTGGCTTCTTTGATGGCCTGCTCAAGGATAGCCAGTTCTACCCACCCCATACGCTTTTGGATTTTTACAATTCTATCGGCGAGTTCCTCTTCTCTGGCAACCAGCCCTCGCTCTTTAGCCGAGATATCCCTGACTTTCGCCTCGTGTGTGGCTATTGCAGCTTCAAGCGACTTCTTCCGCTCTTCCAGAGACGGAATGGACCTTATCTTCCTTGATAGATTACGGCACTCTTTTTGTAGTTTGTCCACCTTAGCAGCCTGTTCTTTGAGCTTGTTTGCTTCTGATATGAGATAAGGTAACTGCGAGGGTTTATTCCTTTCTTCTTTTACATAGTTAAGAAGCTCACGTTCCTTGATCCTCAGCTTGACTATATCCTTCCATTCTTTCTCCAGTGCCTTGATCCTTTCAGGTAGGTCTTGGAAATACTTGATGGAAGATTCCAGCTTTTCGGCGAGCTCTTCACATCTTACTGTTATTGCCTTCCTCATCTCTTCCAGCCTTCCACGATCGAGGATGAACCGGTTCTTGCCGTGCGTCATGGCGGTGCCTATACCCATACCAGCGAAGACCTGTCCGGTGAATGAGGCAGAGACTTCTATGCCGTACTCTCTGATCGCTCTTTCGGTTATCTGGCTTGCCGTAGCCCGTGTGGTCTCTTCGATGGACATGAGACAGGCAGCCTGAACGAGGGCAAGCTGTACCTTGAGTTCCCGAAGCCCGTTGCTGGCTGAATTGCCTTTAAGCATGTTCAACATGCGCTCATCAATCTGTCTGTTTAAAACCATCTTGATATCTTCCCTATACTAGTACTATTGTAAACGCCTTTTTCGCTCGTCTCTCACTGTACCCATCCCCGTACCACTACCCTTCGATTCAATTTCATGGAATACTCTGTTCACATATTCCTGATCTGTGATGAAACCTCTAAAATGCCTTCCGTCTTTCGGACATTTGAGCATGATGAATGACTTATTCGATTTACGCCCTCTCGCTATTCTCACAGATAGCGGGTTTGAACATATAGGGCAGTTTATCTCTTTCATTCTTCCTTCACGTTCTCCAGGTAGAATCTACAGAGCAGATAGACCGCATTTCCGCGGGTATTTGGGTTGTCGAAAGAATCATCTTTTACCCTTGGTAGTATCCTGCTAACTGCCTCTTCAACCAGTTCCAGCTGTTTGTAAGTGAACTGTAACTGCATGTGCTTTAACTTGGCAGCCTGTGCCTGCTCCCATGCCTCAAGGTGCTGAGCGATATCAGTATGTGTGAAGGAAGAGAGAGTCCTTAAACTGTAGGCGGTTTCGGGCAGCAGAGAAAGTACTTCATTCTCCGGTATCGAAGCGAGGATGCTTCTCAGCAGTTCACCTTTGAGAGCTAGATCATCTTCACCACGGAGACCATTGAGAGCCTGTGCTAATAGCATCGCTTCATCGTCATTCAGATTGACTACCACACAGGGAACGGTTTGTGATTTAAGGTCGCTGATAATCCTGAAACGTTGGTTCCCGGATAGTACCTCATAAGCTCCATTCTTGGGTCTCACCACCAGAGGCTCAACGAGACCATAGCGTACCAGGCTTTCCTTGAGTCGCTCCTGCATGGACTCGTCCATCTGGTTCGGGTTCCAAGGAGCTTCATGAAGCTGGTCAGGCGAGATTTCAACTATCTTCATCGTTCCTTCCCTGTACTAATGATGAGGGGGTACAAGGGGGAGAAGCTCGTCATTATTGCATACCATACCCCCATACCATACCCTCTTCCTTCTTGGGATATGGAAGCTCTTTAACAGTTAAATCGGGTCTCAGCGACTTATCCAGCAAGTAGATATACCTGTGCTTACGTGGCTGAGGAATGACTTTCACCCTGGTCCCGCATGATTCGAAGTGCTTTATAGAATGAGTGCCATAGCTGTGACTTAAGCTTCTGGAATGCCTTACCTTGCCATCTCCCAGATCGAACATGGGCATCGCCTCACTTAGTCCCGTATAGAGCCACCCGGTAGCCTGGTATATCGTCCCCATGTGTCCCTGAGAGGGATCAGCATAGCTCACCAGGAATTTAACCTTTGTGTGTTTCTTCAAGGCTCTGAGGCATATGCTTATTACCCTTGATTCCGAGTTGGAAGGTAATTCATCAGATAGCCAGAGTCTGGTTAAAGTCAGGCAGTCTTCAGGCGTTGTTCCCGAAACAAGCTGGTAAGCATTAGCCGGGCCTGATCCAAAGGCAATAGCCCCTGATAGTCTTCCATTCACCAGTGCACCGAATACCAGCTTGGTGCCACCGGGCATACTGTGAAGGTAATGGTTCTTGACTATCAGCCTCCTGGCAGCTATGAAGGGGATGGGTTGCACCCGGATGGAGTGGAGCGCCGTGCTGGGACTCGGACCCGCTCCTGCCCCCTGGACAGGGACCGTGCTTACCCTTACACTAACGGCGCCAGTCATTCATCATCCTCCGTGTATTCGGGATCCAGAAGGATTTCCTTTAGCATCCAGCGTGCGTATTCTTGCCGTTTTGTATCTTTAGCCTGGATGCTCTGCCTAAGTATGTTCCTCCACTCCGGGATACTGGTTCTTCTCCACTCTTCCAGTAACCAGCATTCCGATTCATTCCTAAGCTGACGACGAAGTTCCTGCAATATAAACTGTTTCGCTTCTTTCAGGTCAGCTATAATATCATCAGGTAAGGGTTGTGGTGCTTGCACCTTGAACCGGTCATTCAGATGAATAAATATTGCACCTAAAACCCGACACCTTTCCATCAAATCCACCACATTCCTCATATCTCCATCTCCCACTGCTGTCCCTCTTTAAATACGAAAACTTCTTCGTTTCCCTCTCTTCCCGGGGTTTTATCCGCAACATCCGCAACATTAGCTTCAGGATAGCTTTGAGAATTATCCGCAACATCTGGTACTTCAGGCACGGTTTGTTGCGGATATTTTGGAGCCCTTTCGCAAAGCTGAGCCGTAGCTGCGTGTTGCGCTGTTGCGGATAGAAGGTCGGAATAAAGGTAACGCATCCAAACATCTTGAAAATCGGCCTGTCTGTAACCCTTTGGTGTTTTGTCATCGATGCGAATGGTCTGCGGTCGGATTCCATAGGGTTTTAGGAGACGAGCCAGACGGCGGGCGTTAATCGGCTTTCCGTGCATATCCCCCCAGGGCGATTCTTCTATTTGAATTAGTGCGCTTACCAGGTCAGCTGAAGAAATCTGTTCGGGATTTTCCTCAAATACTAATTTAATGTCAGCTAACAGCTGGACGCCCAGCGACTCGTCTTCCCGGTCTTCTCCAGTCATCAGGGCTCTGGCTGCCTCTCGGGCTCTACGGGGCCAGTCGTCACCGGCAGCATCAGCGATGGCAAGCAGAGGCTCCCAGCAGTCGGCGGCCCGGTCATCCAGTTCCTGCGGAATGTCAGGCTCGGTATCGGACAAAGGAGTTACGCTCAAGAATTGAATTATCTGCTGTCGTAACAGAGAAGCTTCCTGTTCCGCATTCCTTTGGCGGAACCTCTCGATTTGCTCATTGGGAGCACGCCGTTTCAATACGATTGGAATGCTGCGGTCGGCTACTGTATCCGGCAGTTTCCCTATGCCTGCGATTGCTTTCGGACAGAAAGTTGATAGGTCCTTATACCCAATCGCCGCACCCTGCCCAACACAGAGCGAGGACTTACCACCTCGTCGGTAGCCTGTATTCAGAATTGACCTTAGCGCCTCTGCGTACTCTTTGTCGCTTTTGAAGGCAGCATCCGATTCATCGAGGAGCAATGTCGGGCGCTCTAAATCTACTTTCCTTGCCAGGACTGCGGGAGTCACACGACCTGTGAACCACGGGCGGGCTACCAGCAATTCCAGAGTCTCCAATAGTCGAGTCTTCCCGGACCTCTTCTCAGGCGAGGTGATGTTAAGATAGGGTGTTGCCTCAGCTGCTTCCAGCGCATGGGTGTGCAGGACCCATAAGGCGATAGCTTCTGCCTGGCATTGTGATAGGACGACGAACCTCAAGATAAAGGCGACGATAGCGTCGAGGACTTCATGACCACTTGAGGACTGCCAGGTTGGTGAGACTTCAGTTAGCCTCAGCAGGTCTTCAATGCTGTTTCCCTTTGCCAGCCAGTCATATATGTCCTGGCCTCGCTCAAGGTTCGGCAGGACGATGACTTTAACACAACTGGCTATACGGATGAGAGAAGTAGCAACCTGGTGAGCGTGAGCTTGCCCGGGTTCATCGTTATCAGAGAGAACAGCGACCTTTCTGCCCCGGAATGGCTGGCGATATTCTTCCCGCCATTTGCCCGCTCCCATCGGGGAGCAGGTCGCTGCCTGCCCTCGCTCTACAAGGGCGTCAGCATCCTTCTCACCTTCAACGAGGAATACCCATTTTCCTCCAGGTGTGGCAAGCAGTTGCGGGAGACGATAGACGACACGCCGGACGCCTTCTATATTCCAAATCCAGTCGCCATTACCATCGGGCCTCCGCTGTCGAAAGGTCTTAGGCTCATAACGGGCGACCTGGAAGAGAAAGTTATTGTTTTCGTCCTGATAATCGTAGGTAGCGACGATGCGTTCAGGAATCTGCTTAGGCTTGGCCTCTTCAATGCCCAGCTTCTGCGCCAGCTTCTTTAGACCGCCTTTTTCCCCGCAGGCCATGCATTTGAAACCCGTTTGACGAAACCTTAAGTTTGGCTTTCTCCTATCGTCATGGAAGGGGCATAGGGCAGTATACCAGCCTGTTCTATCGGGACCGGAAACCTTATTTAGCCGACGAATAACCAAGTCGACAGAGATGCTCTTGGTATCCATATCCGTATATTAAGGGAGTATACGGAACCAATTGAAGGCCAAGAATTGGGTCACCGAGAAATGCGCCGCAATTTAGTGGCTTTGATGTTTCTTGTAGGGCGCTCTTGGTAACTTAAGCCCTAGAAGTTTTCCAAGATATTCGGTGCTCCGTTTGACAGTCGCAGGATCGCACTCTGACTGCTTCCTCACACCGTACCTTGTAGAAATGTCCTCGACAGAAAGCTTTAAATATAATCGATCAAACAACATATCAAAATCACGCTGCCTCCACGTACGATTGGGGCGATAGCCCCACTTCTTTTTCTGCTCGTTTACCGTGCGACTGTGATTCGGCCCCAAATCTCGAGTTGTTTCCTTTCCAGTCATCGCAATCAACGACCACTCATTTAATGTTCTATCAGATAAGACTCCACCTTCACTTGGAATCAGTATGTCCTGTATAGTACGTGGAAACATAGTTCCTAAAAGGCCGTCCGGAGTTGGCTCAGCAAGCTCCTCTTTGGGGATAGGTTCTAACAAACGAGCCCTATCGTTGGCAAGTAAGAATTCCGGCGCCCACCAGCACTTCAGCCCTGAAGTAAAACATAGTTTTGTTAACTCTCTCTGGTAGTTAAGTAAGGGCACAACAGGATAACTGATCAAGGTCTTGGTTGCAACGAAGGCTTTTGCAACTAGCTTTGGTGAGAACAGGTGCCATCCGAAGCGTGGCTTCCACGCTCCCCCAAGTGAATCCCTCAAGTATTTGTTCCTGTAGTAGCGAATGAATTCGGAACGACTTCGTATAGATTGCTGCATAAAAGTATCACGAGCGTTAAACAGTATTGTATTGAGTCCTTTGATCATCCATATTCCTGCTGCTATGCTTCCCGGCACTATTAACATCATCTGAAAGTTTGAAAGAACCTTATTTGTTGCTTCACGTGAAGCACCAAACTCTCTTATGTCGAAAGCTGATCGGAGTCTGGATGTCCACTTTGTAATATCAACGCTTGCAGCCAGATACTCAGATTCAAGTTTATGCTTTTTTGCCCAGAAACACGAAGCTTCTGGTCTTCGTTCATAAGTACCTAAAAGTAGACGTATTGCCATTACATAGTCTAGGAGTTCATTTGACCAAGGCAATCTATTGGCGTCTTCAATAGTAAATGGCTTCATGGATACTATAATTATACGTAACCTTAGCGGGTTATACTAGGAGGTTTCATTTGATGGGCGCTACATCTCCAAAAAGGTTATGTCTTGTTGATAGCTAGAAACGGGTGTATAATTTCCATAGCCAAAAAGACTCCTTTTACAAGTATAACCACCTGTAAGCTTAGAAATACTAACATACTAAATCTGGTGCGGCCCAGTAGGCTACGGCTTGTCCTAAATAATGGATCTATCGAAAGCGTATTAGGCCTAGTCCTGAGCGATATCGAGGCGAAAGAAGGGAACGGAGATAGGAAGAGACGGCCAAAAATAATGGGCTAGTTTCCATTATCGCTTTGTCGAGCATCTGAAGGCTAGGTCAAGGTACTCTTTCCCACTGTCAAGCCCAACTAGGGTGCTCACACCGGTTCTGCAATAGATGGGGGCAAAGGTGAAAAATGTACTGACACAGGAAAAGTTACACCTCTTTATGAAGAGGCTGCCCATTGATAGTGAGCCTATACTTATTTAAAGTACTACGTCAGGCGTGATGGTGAACCGTCTCTTACGACGGGAAACTTTCACTTTTCAGTGCAATCTTTTTGTTACTTTGCCTTGGGATGGCTGACAAATTTGACCCATATCCTCCTAATGGCATGATACTCTATAGCAGTGAAGAAGTAAGTGCATAAGATCACTGCGAGAGTTACAAAGGATAAAGCATAGCTTGGTAAATAAATCTGGTAGAACCTTTGGTAGATGGCTTCTCCTCGTTCTGGTGATGAAGGAAAGGCAGGCATGAATCCAAGATTCTTCATCGGTTTCTTTCCGTTATACCTCCAGTGGTTTGTACTAATATTCTGAGGAACAGTAAAAATGGTGTATTTCAAGTTACTACCAGTTATGTGGAATTTTATTGGACTCTTTTTGGTTACTTCAAGATCTTCGGCTTTTTCTTCACAGGCGCTGTCCTCACCGTCTCCAAGGATGTAAAGATGTTCTTTAACGTCTTGAATTTTACTATAGTTTACATATTCCTCAAGGCTCTTAATATAGATAACGCTACTAACAGCATAAGCTCTCGCCGTGGGATTCATGTTTTTAAAAAGTGTAATCTTGTCGTTCTTAATCACGGTTTGTAGGTCGTCCTGACGGTAAAGAAAGTCATATTCCCGATAATCTGATTCATTAAAGAGAATCACGTACTTTATATCTAGCGATAGCAGCATTTCGCCGAAATTGGCGATAGTATCCTTCTTTTGTAATAAAAATTCTATATACTGGCTTATGGGATTGAGGCTCTGTGTGAAGATGCCCGGTACCTCGATGTTATCGCCCTGGATTATTGGCTTGTCAAAGAACTTCTGGGCAGGATTTTCTAGTCTTTTTTCTTTGTTGGGCAACCAGCTAAAATCCATGTATCGGTGCCAGGGAAGCACCAGCACATTAAAATCATCTGTATCTTGGTTGAGATATTGGTTAATCATGTACCATTCTTGGGGGTAATCTGTTGCCCGCAATTGTCCATAGGAGCCGAACATAGGGAGAGTGTAGATAACTGGTGTAAGTAATGATATAACGCTCACAAGTACCACAGCGGTCTTTGCCAAAGCTTTACCACTTTTCCCTATTTCTGTGACCAGTTTATTAACTCCAAGACCACCAAGATAAGCGTAAGTAAGACAGAGAAGCGCAACGAACTTATGCGAGTCCCTGAATGCACGAATAAGGGGGAAGTTCTCCCACAACCACTCAAAAGGGGCTCTGGTTGACGTGATGGTTGCTGCAATTGCCAAAAAGAGGCTAATCGCACCAATAGTTGCCACTGATGTGACTTTCCATGATATTCTATGCTTAGACTGTCTTCCGATTGTGCCATATATAGCAAAGAAAAGAATGACTAAGAATAATATCCACCACCAGGCTGTGAAGTCTTTGAGGTAGATATAGCCTAATCTCCAAAAACCATGCAATGAAGCCACCGTAAAAGCTGTGGATATATTAGGGATATTTTTAGGGGCGAAATAGTTTAAGTCTACCAGTCCGACTTGGCTAAGCAAAGTGTGATCCGCAGTCATGGAAGGTATTATCCAGTATAGATTGAGCGCACCATATGTGCCTGCTGTTATGGCTACCGACTTCATAAGCCTTAGAAGTACGGGCTTGTTGTCGCTTACTTGCATCATTTTAACAATAAACAAGATTGCGAAAGCTAGAATAAGTAAGAATAAGCTATGCACTTGAAATAAGCCTGCTACGGTAGTGAAGATGACCACCTTAAACGTTGATTTACAATTCTGTTTTTTCAGGAGTTCTATAAATGCCAGCACAGCAAAAGGGGTGAAGGCATATGCCCAAAGTATTCCCCATTGCCCTGCCATGAATCTGGTGTAAGTAAATGGGTTTATTGTATAGAGAAGGCCGGCATAATAGCTGCCGATGCCAAGCTTAGGAAGCAGTTTGTATCCACCCAGACCACATAGAAATAATATCAAGAAGAGAATTACTTTCTGGAATACCCAAGCAGGCATAAAATGATATGCCCAATGTTGAATAAGCATATAGGGTGCGGCAGCGGTAATCCATCCATCAGCACTTAAGCCATATGTATAAATAGTGATATCTTCATTTGGAGCAAAGACCATGTCAAGGGTGAGGATATATCCAGGATTGAGGAGTTGCAATAGTACTACCAATGCTAGGAATGCAAAGACAATGTATGGCAGCCACCGGGATATTATCCAATCTTTGGGCTTGTGTCCCATGTCCTCATGTGCTTTCTGTGGTAGGCAGGATTTCTATATCTCCTCTATCATCCTCTTTATCCAAAGATACGTCCTAGCGATGCCATCTTCTAAGGATACTTTTGGCTCCCAGCCAAGCATTTTCTTTGCTAGCGTCAGATCGGCATTACGACCCCGCACACCTTGTGGAGCAGATAGGTCATGCTCTTTCTCTATTTTCTTGCCAGATATGCCTATGACCATGTCGGCCAAGTCTTCCACTGAGATAAGGCGATCAGAGCCGATATTGAGTGGCTTATCATAATCAGAATCCATGAGACTTACGGTACCCGCGATGCAATCATCAATATAGCAGTAGGACCTAGTAGCTTTACCATCACCCCAGATTAATATCTTGCCGGGGTCAGAGGCCTCAGCAACCTTACGGCAAATTGCTGCTGGAGCCTTTTCGCGGCCACCCTTGTAGGTGCCCTCCGGTCCATAGACATTATGGTACCGAGCAATCCTGATATCCAGCCCATAGTCGCTCTTATATGCCTTCGTCATTTCCTCGGTGAACAACTTTTCCCAGCCGTATGCCTCATTTGGGTCTGCTGGGTACGCATCCTCTTCCTTAAGCCCTAAAACATCCGGATTGGTCTGCTTATAGTTTGGATAAACACAGGCGCTGGAACTGAAGAAGAACCGTTTTATTTTATTGGCCACCGAGGCCTGCAGCATATTGACATTAATAAGTACATTGTCACGCATAACATCAGCGGATACCAAAGTAATAAAGCCTATGCCTCCCATGTTAGCTGCCAGATTATATACTTTATCAATATTCTCTGTTGCACGCAGGCAGTTGGAATATTCACGCAGGTCCAAGGCGAGCTTTTCGTTACAGTATTCCTCCTTGATATAATTGTCATATTTAATATCGGCAACCCTTACGAAGTTGCCATGCTCATACAGGTATCTTGCCAGATGGCTTCCGATAAAACCACCACCGCCAGTAACTAGAATCCTTTCCATTGTGCTTCTCCTTTCCCATGTATTTATTTTGAAAATACTAATATTGCCGGTTTAGCCTGTATTACTCAGCCGCCTAGCCACGATATTTATGCCCCTTCGGAATGGCGGTATTATGCAAGTAAGCGGAACATACGCGGCAGCATAGATTGCCCATAGCAACGCAATTCCCAATTTTCCTAAAGGAATATATTTAATCCAGTAGCGCGCATCTAACATATCGCTGAAACAAGGCAGTTTATCCCAGTACCTATTATGTGATGCCTTGAGAATCTCAAACCCGGAAGACTTAATCTCTTGCACTAGTTCTGACTTTATGTATTCCCGGTAGTGAAATCGCCCGGGCAGGTCATTTTCCACCCACATCTCCTGGACATGCCAACCTAATAACATCCGTACCCTGTTATATAGACATGCGAAATTGGGTGTAGAGGTTATGAGTGTACCTCCCGGCTTTAGAACGCGCCAGCACTCCCGCAGGATTGGACCTGGGTGACAAGGGAGGTGCTCTATTACCTCCGCCAAAGCAACGACATCAAAACATTCATCTGGCCAAGGCAATGCCTCCTTGAGTAGGTCAACTTCCTTAAATTGTATGTTGTATTTTTCACAGCAAGTTTTCTGTATATCATTCATGTCTAAGGTGTTGATATCTGCCGCCGGCATCAATCGGCGTAGGATATAGGTAAAAGGACTTACGCCAATATCAAGAATTGATTCAACATGGGGTATGCGGGTGATTTCTGCTGCGAGAGACTCAAATCGAAACCGGTGTTGCTTAAGATACAATTTTTCAAAATACCCGTCCCGCAGTCCTTCTCTCTCTAAGGCCCAAAGAGAATATATCTCGTGAAAGGCGGCCCAGAAATTCTTTCCGGAGGCTGTTACCTCATAATCTGCCATTTTTATCTTCCCCGCTAAGCAAACTGTTAGAAGCGCTCCATTCTTAGATTAAATATACTTGTTTCTAGGTTTGAGGTTTCGTACTGATGTAATGGTAATCGATATAAGACATGTCAATGCAATTATGATGGCTATTAACCTAATATCCAGTGAAGCATTTTTGTTGAATAATCCGGGTAGTGATAAATATTGCATTGTCCAATTAACCATTGGTTCCCAAGGTATTATATCCCAGTTAACCGCAAGTGGTAGCCAAATGATGACCGGACCCAATAGCGCCAAAGTCCAAGCGACAAGAGAAAAATTAAGAAGACCATATACAAAGACTGAAAGATGGAGCAAGGGGATAGTAACGGCCATAAAAGCTAATAAGGGAATATAATAATGCGCTCCTGTATAGGTATATAAAATGGGGAACAGAAGCAATGCAATTACTGCTAACAGGTAGATAGACTGTGAGAAGTCACCTTGCCTGCGGACGGTAATAGTTGTTAGTAAAGTAATGAATAAGGCGCCGATAACTAAAAAGCCAATTAGGACCGAAGGGTAGTGCAGGTGACCCCACGTAAAGATGGACTGGCTAATTCTTAGGGGTATGAGTTCGATGAACCATAAATTAATACCGCCCAACTGAGGCCACGTAAGGCGTGTTGTTGCACTTTGTCCAATACCAAGCAACTGTCCACCTGGCAGGAAAGCAATAACCGGAATGATGCAGCCAGCAGCAAACTTGGCCAATGGTTTACAACCGGCAAGCCATCGTAAACGTATTTTATATTTTTCCTTAATTGTTGAGCTGCGATCCGATAAGCTCATAAACCCAAACCATAACAAAAAGATGCCAATACTTATGCCAAAGAACAAATTTAACGGTTTGAAGAGAAAACCCAAGGAAAAGGCAACGCCAGCTTCGATGTATGACTTCCTTGTAATTAAATAGGCTGCTAAAAGGGATAATAAGGCTACGATCACGTCATACTGCCCGAAGATACAGCTCTCAATTATGACCATAGGGCTGAGAAACCAAAGAGCAAAGGCAAACTTCGCTTTTTTATCACCGGCAAGCCTCCTAACAATGGTGTATATCAACAACCCCACCAGAATATCGGCAACAATCAGCGGCAATTTTATGGCAACCATCGCGAGCGGTGTGGCCAGACTAGTCATATTAGCTACGGTTTGTAAAAAGCCATTACTAAGTGGTACCGTCAGGTGTGAAGGGTCAACAAACTGTAAAATTAGTACCAAGGGAAGGGAAATAAGAGTTATCCAAGTCGCCGGGTAAATATTATCAAATGGTGCTCCAGCCCCGGGGCTGATAATTGTCCTCAGTGACAGTAGCTGGAAATACTCTGTATCAGGCCAGACTGCTATCAGTGCCAGAACTATCCGTATGATGAGACCAATAAGCAAGATATTTCTTATGGGGTGCCGTAGCAATCTTTCCTCCAACTTACCGGTAGGTGGAACTACCTCATATACTTTGTTTCCGACTCACTACCGGTTTTTACGGTGTATTGATTATTGTTGATTTGGGCTCTCCTGTTTCAAGGTAGTAGCTTCGATAAAAGAAATGATATATGTCGGTAGAATAAATAAACACATTTACCGGCTCACCAATTGCTACCGGCAAAGCCAGTGTATCTTCAATGGATGTCCCGCCTTTTAAGAAATAATCGCGATACACCATCTTAAACCTAGTTTCTAGGATGCTAGATTGCAGGATCTGCATTATGTCCTTTGAGATAGTCTCCTGTCCGTAAGGTCCATTTACACCACCGCCAAAGATAATGATACTACCCTTACCCAGTTGCAAGGCAGCAATCGATGTTCTAGGGGATTCATCATGGGTGACCTTGCCCAAGACTTTTCCTCCCATCAATTCAACTATTTCAACTTCCGGCCCTGTTGTAGCTAGGTTGTGACTCAGGCCTAAACCCTCCGATATAACTGTAGCATTTTCTGCTTCCAGATTTGCTATTGAATTAGGTATTATAGACACTTTTTGCAAAATATTTACTCCGGTGCAGTACAGGTTGAAACTCACCATGCCACTTTGGTTGGTAACAAAGTCAGCTACTAATGCAAGTGACTTGATATCGGATAGGTCAGGCGGTGTTTCCGAGGTGTACGAAGGTTCTGATAGATTTATCATCACGTCTTGCCATTTCCCCAAGTCGCCTACCATTTGGGAGATGTAGTAATCGTGAAAGTTACTCAAACTATCATTGATACGCAGGTAGAAGCGTTCTACCGAGGATGGGTCGTCCAATTTCATGCGAAACTGCAGGTTCTGGTAGGTATTCCAGTCTCGTTGTGTCTCTAGGGTACTAATTATCCAGGCGGCTTTTCCAGCTTCAGAAATATCTTCATACTGCCATACGAAGCCCTCATCCGGCTCGGTTATAGGATTTAATATGGCTAGGCCACTATTATTAAGATCACCTGCCGACCATGATAATGGATTCCGAGGGCCGACCTCCACTATGCTCGAATACAGTGTCATAAGGTCTCGATAGTATTCTGTACCTCCTAGTAAAATGACGGTACCGCCATTTGATATCCAGTCAAGCAGTTCCTTCTGATTTAGTGACGGTGGTATCATTTCCCAGTACTCGACGACAGCTGGTAGTACCAGGATGCCATCGGTTTCCTCTGTCAGTATTTGCTGCAGTTTATCATCACCGACCATTATCGCACTCCCTTTAATCCCCCGTAGGCTGAGCTCCGAAGCGAGAATATCTCCCAGACCGGCTGCTATTATAGCGCGGGGCTGGGTAGAATGATAAACTCTGTAATCGTTTTCGCTCTCGTAATAGATAAATATCTTAAGTTCTTCAGGCGGGCGAGCCCCGGGAATAGCCACAACTCGGAGCGGTAAATCATATTTTCCCGCTGATACTTGGTATCCGATTTCTAAATACGAGCCACTTCCTATACCAGCGTTTAAGTCAATAGACAACGCCTGTTTAGACTTAGCACTCTCAATGTTAAATCCAGGCCCTTCGGTAAATAATAAATAGTATTGTCCGCCAACGAGTATTGCAACTACTAGGAGTAAAGCAATTAAAATACGATTATTATTCACGATGATGACAACCCTGCAATCTAAGCCTTTTTTAATATTTTCCTGAGTCACTTCGTGTTTTCAGTGTTTGACTGGACTAAGACGAAAACGTACTATTTTCGGAAAGCGTACCATATTCCACCAGATAGCTTTTGCATCAGCAATTACTTCGCCAAACCTGCGCCGTCTTGAGAACATCGAAAAGCCTTTCTGAGGAAAAATCCGGTACCCAAATGGCAGCAACAGAATCAGGTCAAGAAGAAAGATTATGCTGTAACCGACCAGACCACAAGGCAACAGGTACCAAGGATAATACTTTAAGACCAAGTTAAGCATGCTCCTGCGCAGGCAGTAGAAGGGAAACGCCGTACTTTTACCAATGGTGGCGCTGGTTCTATGCCAAGTAATGGCTGTGGGTACAAGCAATACCTTATAGCGATTGCTTCGCGCCCGGAAACAATATTCAGCATCCTCTCCAAAAAAGTAATAGTCCTGATCAAAGGGGCCAAGTTCCTGATAGGCTAAGTTCGGCATAGCAAGCATGTTCAAATAGTCCACTTCCTGGATGTCTTCTTTCGGACATTTCTCTATGGGGAAACCATTATAACGCTTGATAGAGACACCAAATGGATAAAGATGTTTCATACCGAGGTCGTCTACCAATCTCTCGCTGCCGTGTTGTAACCTTGCACCGCCGACAATAACTTTGTGGTTATCTTGATTTTGAATAACTTCGACAAGGCGACCCAACCAGTTCGGTTCAGCGGTTTCATCAGTATTAAAATCAATAACTAAAATTTCTCCATTAGCTACATTGACTCCGCAGTTAATCGCCTCTCCAATACCTACCTTCTTATCTAAGGCGACTAACTTGACCCCTGGGAACTGCTCTCTTATGAGCTTCTTTGATTCATCTGTTGAACATGCATCGACAACAACAACTTCATAGTTGGAATAATTTAGTTTGCCCAGTGAATCTAGACATGCTGGCAATAACTTCTCTCCATTAAAATTCGAGATAATGATAGATACCTTTGGTGCTGTCTTTTTCCGATCTACACTCATTTGTACATTGTCACCAATCGTTTTTGACTATTGACCTGCTCCGCCCTTGTAAAGGAACCGAGATTAGCTTCGAACATTACCAGTATTTCTATCGTGTCCAGAGCTTGAGTCCTTAAATCCTGAAGTATCCAACAATCTCGGTACTGGCAGCTGTGAGCTTGCCGTTTGTTTGCTTCTAATCACGCCCTTTAGTCGATTTTGTGGATGAAATCATCTCCCAGATAAACGGGTTCTTCCTACGAATAAAGAAATCGAAACTTCCAGCCGCCCTTGCATAAATTTCAAGTATAATACTCACAAAAGTCCACGCAATAGATTTGAAGCTAAGGCTTGTACATCGAGGTATCAGTTTTAGCAATCTCAGACAATTGAGGCTTGCTACCCGATAGTTCGATGTTTTCATCAGGTGAAGATGGCCAACGTATATCCGGCGTCTCTGCTTTACAAAGTCCGCTACCGTTTCAGGTCCCTTGTTGTACACTATTGCTTCTGGAACATATCGCAGTGAGTAACCCTTCTTCCTTATTGCTGCCTCAATTGCTGCTTCGTCGACAGCGGTATCTTCAGGAATAAAATCAACTATGTTTCTGAACGCTATGTATTCTCCCAGTCTTGGCTCGATTAATGATAATTCATGGTTCATGTCCCATATAAGTCTGCTAACAAACCCCATTAATGTAGTTTGATCATTAACTGGAATCGGACGTCCGCCGGCCATTCCCACAATAGGGTCGAAGAAGACACTACTCAAAGATTCGCAACTTGTTTCCGTTAGTCTAGTGTCAGCACTAACAAGAATGCAGATATCACCTCGTGAAGCTCTTAGGAAGAGATTAACTGCAGCTGCCTTGCCTCTACGTTTAGCTTCTGTAATAAGGTGTATTCTTTGATCACCGTCTTGGAAGTGCCTGACTATATCCTCGGTTCCGTCACAACAGGCAGAGGAGACAACTACGATCTGAACAATTTCTAGTTTGTGTAGCACTTGGTTTTGGATTGACATCAAGAGGTGTCCGATATTCTGCTCTTCATTGTACGCACAGATTCCAATACTAGCTGTAATTCTTCTGTCATTTTGTCCCTCGCTGGTCACAGCCGATCTCTCTTCTTGTTGAGCCTCAACTCGTTGGATCTGGAACATCTTACATATTCCTTCCCCTACTTTTGGATAACTACGACCCAATGGACGAAGCCACCATACGGCGAAAGATGAAAGCGATGGCTAGAAAATCCAACTTGAGCTAAAAGCGAATTTACTATCGTACGCTTGAAAAGGGTGTATTCAGTGGGAAAGAAAATTATGCGCTTTCTTGAGACTACCCTAGCGAGAGTTTCCGTTATTTCCACCGCAAGGTGCACCGGTCCTAATCTCCAAGGCCAGAAAAGGAGGCCAACAGAATCACCTTTAAGGACACGCTTGAACTCGGTAAGGATGGCTATGAGCTCATCCTCCTTAAAATGCTCCATCACCCCAAAGTTCCATATTCCATCTATCGAATCAGATCTGAACGGCAGATTAAAGATGTCCCCCTGAACATGAAAGTCGATTACTAGAACCTCTTTAGCCTTCAGCAGTGCAGGGCGTGAAATATCAAGGGCTAGTAGTTTCCTTTCTCCTTTGTTTATCTTGGAGGAAGATTGGCTGCTTCCTGAGCCGCACTCAATAAAATTACCACTTTTGGCAAAGTATATGTCGCTATAATGCTTCATCTCATTGGCTAGAAGGGTTTTTCGGTAAGCTGACACAATCCAACCAAAGAGTCCAGTCTGGCTCAGGCCACTCTGCCAATGTCTATCCCAATCCTTGGTATTAATATGAGAGGTGACCCTGCCGTGCGAAAGAATATGCCTGACTTTCTCCAGATATAAGTGATAGAGTAAATTCAAGTATCTTAGGTACTCTTTCAGCTCAAGCTTGCTTTTCCCTGCTTGCCTGATCCTGAAAATGTAAGGCACCTCCGCGACCTTGCTATATTCCCCCAGAGCTAAAATCTCCAGTAGAATCTTGTATCCTATAGTCCTAAACGTTCTTCCTTGAATGACCTTTTTCCTAATAAAAAAGAAACCACTCATAGGATCTCTGACCTTCGTTATAGGTCTAGCCATTAGAATGGCTACCCTTGATACTACCAGTCTAAACCACGGCCAGTTCTCTACCCCGCCACCGGGAACATATCTGCTGCCTATGGCTACATCGTAGCCATAGGCAATCTTGCCCACAAGTTTATCTATCACCTGGGGGTCATGCTGTAAGTCAGCATCTATAACTCCAACTATACTCCCTTCAGCGCCCTTAAATCCTGCCAGTATCGCGGAAGCCAATCCGAGCTTCCGTTCCCGCCTTATAACTGTGATGGGATACCTGCCAGCCAAATCTTCTGCTACTTCAGCGGTGCCGTCAGGGCTGTTGTCATCGACAATTATAATCTCGTAGTCCCTTGTACTTAAAGTCTGAGCTAACCTTTCCACGAGAGGTTTGATATTGTCTTTTTCTTGGTAAGTAGGTACTACCACTGAAATTTTCATTGTTTATTCCTCGGAGAGAGTGAAAGTATGAATATTGTATTTAATATTCCCTCCTAGCGAAATATTAGCCAAATCAATTATGGCGATGGAAAAAAGGAAGCATCGAAAATGGAGACAGTACAGCACATGCAAGCAGCACGTTGACCATTTGCCCAATGCCAGAATGGAATGCAACTATCAGAAAAATCTCGAGAAGCATTACCCCTAGCAGAGAGAAGGCCACTTTTGTTTGATTCAATGACAGCAAGTAACTCATTGCCAAAAACGAAACAGCTAGGAAACCCATTGCCAGTCCGTATGTTGCAAGATATGTTCCAATAAGGGGATACTTGCCATCAAAGAGAAACTGAGCTAAATGATGAGGAAATAGAGCATAGACCACCACCACACTGCCGGCAATTAGAACAGTTAGTATCATAGCCCTCGCAAATGGACCCCGATGGTCCCCGCTACGTTCAAAGAGTTCTGATGTCTTGGGAAACATGGCTGCTGCTATACCTACGGGAGCATAGAAAGCGACTCTACCCAGAACAGACATTGCTGAGTAGTTACCGGCATCAGTAGCAGTCAGATAATGTTTCGCGAGGATCACGTCAATGTTAATGAGCACAGTTACGCACGAGATTGCTAGTAGAGTAAGGCCAGCGTAAGAACGAACATCGGGAAGTGACACACGCTCATTCCTAACGGATAATAGATTGCGGAGAGGTAAAAACGTAAAAATCAAAACTAGGAAGAACGCAACAGGAATCGCAGTTAGAGCACCCTGAACTCCAAAACCACACTGGACAAGAAAAACACCGAGTACTAACCTGAGAAATCCCGCCAACACCTGACTTGACCCGAGGGGCACAAACTTTTGTAGTCCCTGCAGAGTTCCCAAGTTCACTGAGAGCATAAGAACGATGAAAATAGCCGAAAATACAATAATGGGATAGATAATGCTATCCAGCTTGAGAAATCGTGAAAGCAAAGGACTAAGTAAGGCCAGAATAGCAAAACCACCTATCCCGGCAAGCAGCATTTTTGTGAAAAAAAGGCGCCATACATAGTTCACCCCCCCAAGTCTACCCTCAGCTACAAGTTTGGAAGTGAATTTAGCTACTGCGATTGTAATAGCCTGAGAAACGACTATTAAGATCACAAACAGCGAGGTCAGGCTGAAAAGAACGCCATACTCTTGGGTTGGCAATAACACGCCCATGGCTAACTGGTAGAGATAGTTAAAAAGACCACCCAAAATGCCAAAGGCCACCATGATGAGACCGTGCTTAGTCATATCGTCAATCATCCCGCCTAGCTTAATAAGGTTAAACTTGTTCACGGCTCTGTGCCTCTATCCATCGCCCGATACTGTTTCATTAACCTCCGATTCTTGGAGTCACCAACCAAGGTTTCCCGCTCCTCAGTTTGCCCGTAACGCCCTCTATCCTCACCCCATCGCCTGACCTGCCTCCATAAAGGATACCCCTTTTTTAATTTAGAGTTACCGACATTATAGCCTCAGGAGCAGGTGGCCGGTAGCCTAATGAGCTATATGGTCGTACCTGATTTTACTCCCTCTTCTAATGCTCAAGCAATACCTTCGCTTCAGTTAAATTGGTAAACACCTCCCGAGTCAGCAGCCCGTCTCTCAACTTCCCATTGAAAGATTCGATATAGCCGTTCTCCCAGGGACTTTCCGATTCGATGAATAACGTCTTCACACTAACACGACTCAACCATCTACGTACCGCCCTAGTGATAAATTAAGGTCCGTTGTCTGATTTGAGGTGTTCCGGTATACCCCTAAAAATGATTAGTTGAAACAGCTGGTCAATAACGTCCTGTGAAGTGATAGGTCTCTATACCAGTATCGCCAAGCATTTTCTGGTGTATTAATTGATAATATTGAGGATACGAAATGCTCTTCCTTTTTGGAGGCAAGTCAAAATTGATTGTTCTTCTAAGAAATTTTCGTTTTCTCTAATGCCCTTCTCTTATTAACGGAAGACTATGACTTTTATAAATATTAATGGGAAAACGAACAGTTCTAATTGAAGAACAAAGAGTATCCAAGCCGAACTTATTAAAAAGATTTCATAAGTTATGAAATAAAACAAGATTACAAGAATCACAATGCAGCCAATTACTGCTGACCAAGACAAAAATGTCCGGCAACTTCTTATGCTTTTATCAGAAACTCGTAATTCCTTAACTAAGATCTCATAATTCCAGATCACCTTAATAAGAAGAATAACTGAAAAACCAACAAGAGCAGTTGAAGCGATGAGTAGTGAGCGTAAAAGGCTGATTTTATACTCTATCCCTAATGGCCAATTTATGAAAACTGCAATTAAAGCCCACCCTCCTATCAAGATAAAGGCAAGAAGTATTTTCAACAATATGGACATTGTATTTTTCACTTTAACTTCCGATATTCTACTACATCGGGCTACTACATAAATCTAAATATTATGTGACCGATCATCTAATGTAATCAATGTAAAACAATAATTCTTGCAAAGAGCAGAGGGATAATTAATAAGGCTAATTGAAGTATAAAAAATACCCAGGCCATATAAACTATATTAATCTCATAAATTACGAAATAGACCATGATAGCTAGAATCGTAAAACAACCAGAAGTTACTGATTGGCATATCAACACCCTTAATTTCTTTGTTCTGATATCTGATATCCCAAGCTTTACGTTAGACCCACTGTTATTGCGAACCATTTCAGGTAGAATAATAACAACAAAGCCAGCTAGTGCCGATGTAGCAATAAGAACTGACTGCAATAGTTCAACTTTCATCATTATTTCTACGGGCCAATCACCAAAGAATATGATGGATGCAAACAATCCTGCAACAATCACAACGATTACTAATGGTAAATTAGTTATTATTGACCGTATGATAGCTTTATTGTATTTTACGAATAAAGCCAGAAGGATAATACCTGCCAATGCTGATAAGATATTAGATACAAGTTGTAATAGCTTGACCTCCCCCTCTCTTTCTGGAGGTGGACCTGCAAAAAAAAGTAGTGCTCCTATGGTAATTGTAATAACAATCGCTAGTATAATCCTTCCAGTATTTTTCATTCTTGCCTTTACATTCGGTTTTGCCTAAATATTATAGCTCCTAACACCGATATAACCATAGTCAATTATTGACGTTTTTAAAAGATGAGGGAAATAATATTTTGGAGATGTATTATGGTTAATTATTTCAAAAGAATGAGACATTCGATATTCTTCCCAGATACTCAGAAACAATTGACTAAAGTTCAATTTATTTTGATGATTCGTTCGAAAACTTATAGGACCTGTCCATCCAGTCAGTCAATCAATATAACCTGCCGTTCTGCAGGAACTTGATTGTAATTCTGCGGTTTAGAAGTTCCCACGCGAACAACACGAATGCTATAAAGCCGATTATCTCTGGTATATAAACTGCCGGTTCATTTAATAAAACATAGAAGACTTTGCTTAAGTAATCGAAAGTTTCAGTCTTTTCAAAGCCAAAACCTAAAATTGGCCAGAACAGTGTTTTGGGTGTCTGCCACATCTTATCCAATAATAGGTGAAAAACCGTGCCTATAGATAGAGCCAATCCCCATGTTTTACCTGAATATCCCCTAATAAAAAGTCCAGCAACCATTAACAATATGAGAAACAGCAAGGTATGGGAGAATATCCTTCCGTTACTGTAAGTTTCTTGGAACAAGAATATCCCAACCGGCTTATCAATAATATCGGGTAGCATTGACCCTACAAGAAGAAATCTTATATCCACGTGGTTTGCTAGCGACCTGAAAAACGACATCCTATTATCTGGCTGGATTTTTAAATGAGAACTGTCACTGGTCGGGGAGCTTCCTCCTACCCTATCTTCTGTAATTCTATTGCGAAGCTTATCTGTCAGCCTAAATCCGAGGGCAGTTGCAGCAAGCGTTATTCCAATATGACCAAACAATAACATTTGATTCCCGCTTTTGGCATAATAACAGACAATACAATTTGCGACAATTAGTGAAACTAGAAACAATTAATATAAAGCGCCCTTTTTGCTATGCAGGGCCGCACTATGTATCTTTTGTGAACTTTTTTCTATATTTACCTTGATATTTATATAATTCCCTGTTTCTTAGACAGTGATAAATAATTTCTGCTAGCTTTCCCATGGTGCTAACTAAAGCTTTTATTCTGACTTTACCTTGGTTAACCTGCCTTGAATAGTAATCTTTAAAATCATTGTCAGGTGCATTTCTTTTGATGCAATTCCTGCAAACCTGAAATAATACACGACGTCCATGCTTGCTGCCTTCTTTCCCTCGCCTACTATACGATCTATTACCAGATCGCGTTGATCTGCTATAAATACCAAGGGCTTTTTTGAACTTTTTCTTGTTTGACCAGTTATCAATATTTTTCACAGTTGCTATGATAGTAGCTGCTGCTATTTCGCCAAGGAAGGGAAATGAATACAAAATTTCAGTGTAGGGATGCTCAGCGAGTTGTTTGCGAAGCATTAGTGTAATAGTTTCACGCTTCTTGACCAGATCCAGTCTTAGAATGCCAAGCTCTTTTATTAACCACTTATACTCATTGCTTGGCACTCCAATACTATTAACTGCAAATTGCATAATATCTTCTCTGTCATTCTTAGAGAGACCTCTAACGTTCTCTAAACCACGACTATCGACGATGTCCCTTGGAGTCGGATAATGAGGGATAATTCTAAGAAGTTTATTGAAGTATCTAGCTTCCCCCTCGGGAAAGGTTGCAATGAGTAACTGATGCAGTCTATTGGTCATTTGATTGAGCAATTTGACGAATTGCAGCCTTTGTAGAATTAGTGAGTTCAAGACAGCAGCTCTAGAACCTAGCTCATATTGTATCAATGAGATACGAAAAGATAAGCTGTGTGTATCTCTCAAATACAGCAAATACGCAGTACCAATTGAATCGATAATATCGCTTTTGTTTTCCTCATCAAGTAAACGCTCTCTTGCAGATTTTACCGCCTTTGACTCCAAATAATAAACATCATATCCTGCAGTCAACAAATAATATACTATTGGCTCTGAGTAGTGGCCGCCAGTATGATCAACGGCAATAGTAACCTCGCTTGTATCGCAAACTTGCGACCTGATGGAATCATCAAGATTTTTAAAGCTATTGTATTCATTCTTTACGACTATTGGCCTAATACTTCCCCATACTGTACTAGTTTGCTGAAACAAGCCCACCGGTACAATTGCTGCTTTATGCTCTCTCGAATGGATATCAATTCCAACATATAGTTTCTTCTTTGTAGGTTTCATAATGCTTCTAAGGGGCAGGCAATTTGTGCCGCTCAACCCAAACTATCAAGGATCTTTCTACTTCATTTTGACTGTTCGACCAATATTCTGACCGATTTAAGCAGCAACAATGTCTTGACCACTATCGATACAGGCCTCTGATCTCTTTCCTAGCCTATTGATAAGTTGAAAAAAGAACGACCATGAGTATCATTGATCTCAGCCTGCCCCACATAGAATTATTGGATGATACTTATATTCTGTAGACTTATAGTCTACATTGTAATACTTTTAATGTCAAATATCTTTGATTATTTTTTTAATGAATAATATACAGCGAAAATTGGGGAAAAGAATTAAAGATCTGAGACTTAAAAGACAGTTGTCTCAAGAAAAGCTAGCGTTCGAATCTAAAATGCATCGCACTTATATTGGTAGTATTGAAAGAGGAGAGCGAAATCCATCGCTAAAAAACATCGAAGCAATTGCCAACGCGCTGGGTGTTACATTGTCAGACTTGTTTAGATTTGAAAATTGCGGTTAACCTGCCAACTAAATGTAGAGTCGATTACGTAAAGCAAAGAATTGTTTCAGGTGGAGTTCGACTCTCCCCCGTCTCCACCAGAAAATCAGAAACGCTAGCCTTTAATCGCTAGCATTTTTATATAAGGCTTTTGATTATGACTTAGACCCGCATATTGTCCGCCACCGCCAAGAAGTTGCAGACTTGATTATACTTTCCGAAAACACTATATTCACTAACAGTGATTAAAGAAAAGAAGTCTTTCAAAGTCGGAATATCTGGCTCGTACGGGGGATTCAACCTTGGTGACGAGGCGATTTTACAGGTAATCGTGACCCAGTTGCAAAAATCGATACCTGTGGACATTACCGTTTTTTCCAGAAATGCCAAGGACACCCTGCGCCGTCATCAGGTGGAGCGGGCAATAGACGTGCGGGAGCTTACCCGTGAGGAAGCGACCAGAGCCATTCAGGGGCTTGACTTATTTATACTCGGCGGCGGAGGCATCCTGTATGATGCTGAAGCCAGAACGTACTTGAGAGAGGTTGACATCGCCCACCGGAAGGGTATACCAACGATGACCTACTCGGTGGGGGTGGGGCCGCTGGATGACCCTTTGGTGCAAAAACTGGTATGCGATGTATTGAAACAGGTAAACGTCATTACGGTACGGGAACGCGGTGACGCAAGATTGCTAGAAGATATCGGCGTTCACCGGGACATCATCGTCACCGCCGACCCGGCGCTGCTGCTAAAGCCGGAACCACTTCCCGAAGATGCCCTCAGCGTTGAGCATATGACGGGAAAGAGGCATCTGGTAGGCATGTCTGTTCGGGAGGCCGGGGTTGCCGCCCCTGATCTGGATGAAAAGTTCTACCACGGGCTTCTAGCCAATGCCGCTGATTTCATGATCGACCGTTTTGATGCTGACATCGTATTTTTCCCCATGGAGCAACGAATGCTTGATACCCAGCAGTCACATGCCGTTATAGCGCAGATGTTGCGCCCGCAGCGTGTGCACGTGCTGAAGGGGGAATACACTTCAGGGCAATTATTATCTTTAATCAAACACTGCGACCTTGTAGTAGGTATGCGTCTTCATTTTCTGCTCTTTGCGGCGCTGCAGGGAGTGCCATTTGTGGCTCTTCCATATTCAGCCAAAGTCGGCGGGTTGCTGCACGCTTTGCAGGTGGAGATGCCCCCGATAAATCTGGTCAATGCCGGCCGACTTATTGCCCATATTGACCGGTCGTGGGACAGACGCAATACGCTTAAAGCAAAAATCAGGTCCACTCTGCCATCCATGAAGAAAGAGGCACTTAATACTAACCGGCTCGCCGTGCGCCTATTAATCGACCTGCACCCGGAATACCGCAAAACAGTGAAGGCACCAAAAAGCGGCCGCTGACGGCCTAGGAGGAAAATATTTATGCCACCGCTTGTCCGTCCGGATGGTCAACCGGAAATTCTCACTTTGCCCGCACGGCAGGCCCCGGTAATCGCTGATGCTGATGTGCTGGTGGTTGGCGGTGGCCCGGCCGGGATAGGGGCGGCGGTTGGCGCGGCAGAGGCCGGGGCCAGCGTAATCCTGGCCGAACGATATGGTTTTCTCGGCGGGAATGCCACGGCGGCCCTGGTCACGCCCCTGATGTCCTTTTTCACCCACAAACCGACGGAACAGAAGGCCGGAGCTACCACGCTCTTCCCCACCAACCACGGTTCCGGTAACCCGGTGATTTCCGGCGTACTGGCCAGATTGGTAAATCGCCTGGTTGAGCTCGGTGGCGCCATCCCACCTTCCTTGCAAACGGGGTACGTCGTACCATTCGATCCGGAAATCTTCAAGATGGTTGCTTTTGAATTGCTGGATAATGCGGGAGTAAAATATCTGCTCCATAGTCTGGCCAGCGGCACAATAGGCAATGATGAAGTACGGGGGGTGGTGTTTGAAACCAAAAGTAGCCCGGTTATTATCAAGGCGTTGGTTACGGTTGACTGCACCGGGGATGCTGATATCGCTGCCCGGGCGGGTGCCGCCTACGAGATCGGTCGCGAAGCCGACGGATTGACGGAGCCTTTGACACTTATGTTTTGCATGGCGGAGTTTCAACGGTCGGGTTTTGAGACATATGTTAAAGCACATCCTGACCAATGGTATGGTGTGCACGGACTCTGGGATCTGATTGGCAAAGCCACGGCTGAAGGTAAACTGGATTTGAAACGGGAAGATATCCTCCTATTTGGTACCCCACATGAAAGAGAGGTAAGTATAAACAGCACTCGAATCACCAAGGTGAACGGGATAGACATCTGGGACCTGACCTATGCCGAGTGGGAGGGCCGGAAGCAGATAAACCAGATTGCCGAATTTTTGCGCCGCTATGTTCCGGGCTTTGCCGAGGCGTACGTATCCCGGACCGGGATAAGTATTGGGGTTAGAGAGACACGAAGGGTCATAGGAGAATACAGGTTGACCGCCAGCGATGTGCTTGAAGCTCGAAAATTCAGCGATGTGATTGCCCGCGGTTCTTATCCGGTAGACGTTCATAATCCAAGGGGAAAAGGGACATTGCTCAAGCCATTGCCACCACGTGAAGCATATGATATCCCGTTGCGCTGCCTTCTGCCAAGAGATGTTGATGGCTTGACGGTTGCCGGACGCTGCATCTCCGGTTCGTTTGAAGCGCAAGCATCTTACCGGGTTATGCCCATATGTGTGGCTACGGGGCAGGCGGCTGGTGTATGTGCTGCTATCGCGGCGCGCCGCCGGAAATCCCCACACGAATTACCCCATTCGGAGGTCCAGGAGGAGCTGCTTCGGCAGGGTGCTGACTTGGGGAATCTCGGATAGATATACGTCACTTGCGACCGTTTCTTTTTGTTTCGCGCCGGGCCTGAATATGATAACCTTGTTATCAGGCATGCGCTTGAGCGATTCAAACAGGTTATAGAATGGCGGCTTCGACTGAATTAATCGTCAAGGAAATCCCGCTGGGAGACCCGGAATTAAGAGACTTTGTAAAGTTTCACTGGCAACTTCACAAAAGTGAGCCTTGCTGGACGCCACCGCTGAATGGAGACTTGCTGGGCAATCGATTACTTGGCCTCAAAGGTTTACTGACACCCAAGCATCCTTATCACCGGCACGCAGATGTGACCCATTTTATGGTGTGGCGGGAGAAAACGTCGTTAGGGCGTATCTCAGCGGCAGTAAATAGGCAATATAATGACTTCCATAGAACCTCCTTTGGTTTTTTTGGCTTTTTTGAGGTTGTGCCAGAATATCAGGTGGCCAAACTGTTATTGGATTGCGCCAGGACCTGGATCTCGGGACGCGGCATGACCATAATGCGAGGCCCTGGTGAATACTCAAATGCCACGCACGAACGTCAGGGCATATTAATTGACGGCTTCCAATATCCACCGACAGTCGAGATGACTCATAGTCCACCATACTACTCCCAATTTATGGAGCAATACGGAATGAAAAAAGCCAAGGACTATGTTGCTTATCTGGTTCATCGTGACAGCTACCAGGTCTCGCCGCTAAAAAGGCTGGCCCAGAGGGTAAACAGAACTGCAAATATTGAAACCAGACCCCTGATTATGAGAAAGCTGAAAGAGGAAATCCGCTTAATTGTGCAAATCTATAATGAAGCCTGGTCACAGAACTGGGGGTTTTTACCGATATCAGCTGAGGAGGGTGATGCTCTGGCTGATTCTCTGCGCTTGATAATAGACCCTCAGCTGGTGCAATTTGCCTTTATCAATAAAGAGCCGGCAGCGGTAATGGGTATCATACCTGACCCTAATTATGCCCTGCTTCCTCGATGGCGCTGGTATGGTGATTCAGATTTGGTCAGGGTTTTGAGATTGCTCCGCGTGCGCAGACGCATTCCCCGGCTCAGAGGCATGTTTTTTGGGATAAGGCCAAGATACCGGAATTTGGGAATACCGGCGCTTATGGCTGATAAAATTGCCAGCCGCATTTTGCCACGACATTATCAGGAATGCGAGGCCTCTCTAATGCTTGATGATAATGAGCCAATAATCAAGCTCGTAAGACGTTTCGGCGGGCGGTATTACAAGAGATGGCGCATTTACGACATGGCTTTGAAGTGATTTAGCCTTATCTAGGGCAACAGCCATTAAACTTGAAGTCAACCGGGTAAATACAAGAGTGCCCCCACGATAGCCAACGACAGGACTGTACCTGTCGCCAGTTGGGCTAGAGTGTGCTGTTTGATCTGGTACTTAGCCCAACCGATGACAGGGATAGTCACCAAAAGAACAAGAAAAATTTGGCCCCAGGTAAGTGCTGCCATGATTACCAGCACAGTCACCGCAGCTAGATGATAACTGACCCGGTAAAACATATTAAATAGGGCGGTCGCGATTGAGCTGGCAAGCAAGGCAACAAGTGTGTGAAGCATCGGTGATGGAGCTTCCAGAAAATAAAGGATGGCCAAACAGGGCAGACCCAGTAAAAGCCCTAAAATTAAAACATCTTTGGGGTGGTGCCTGAGAAAAAAAGTTGGATCGGCTGGCAGCCTTGTGCTAATCCTGCTTCTGGACATTCTCAGATAAACGTAGACGAGGGGTATCAAAACGAGGAATAAAAGCACTATCGTAACCGAGTAAGCTAAGACACCAAAGTCAGTAGATTCAGCGTAGGCGATCAGCAGCAATAGCAATACACTATGGATACATGGATTCGTAACTCTGGAGATTACATGGGCCAGATAGGTTGACCGGCTTACCTTTTCTTCCATTGCTTATGGTCTCAATCAGTGTAGAAAGGTCACTATATTTTACTTGGTTTAGAACAACACAGTAAATAAACCCTCGTGTTCGATGCCTTGACAATTAAGTAGATAGATTATTATAATAATTATGGGCATATGCCCATAATATCTGAGAGATTCAAGGATTATGCCAAGGCCAGTAAAGTGGCGGCGAGTAAACTTTGTGCCGGGTGTAACGTACTTCAAGCCAGCCGGCATTCCACTGCAGGTTCTCAATGAAGTTTGTCTCACGGTGGAAGAAGCCGAGGCAATACGACTGAAGGATTTTGAAGGTCTGGAGCAAGAGCAGGGGGCCGAGAAAATGAATATTTCCCGTCCCACTTTTCAGCGCGTACTGGGAGCTGCCCGCAAGAAAATTGCCGATGCTTTACTTAATGGCAAGGCAATCCGGATCGAAGGTGGTAACTTTGAGATAGCGCCGCAGATTACCCCAGTGCAAGCCGCAGCGGCTGGGCAGCGTGGGCGGAGGCGCGGCATACATTGGAGTTAGCAATGGACATTCAGTCTTTTGGAGTATCCAGTTGAAGATTATCGACGATTTACTTTCTACGTTGAACTATGAAGCCCCGGTAAGGGATATTCATCAAGGGCCATTTCAAACGGCGGTGCTGACTCGCAACTGCGGGCTGGCAGCCACTCCTCATGAGCCTGGCCCCCATCACCATAAGGCTCCGGTGCAGGAAGCAGGCTCCTTAATGCAAAAAAATGCCCTTGAGCTCGCCAGCATGTCAAACTCACCGAGCCCTCTGGAGGCCAGTATCGGGATGGCGGCCATCAACTCCCTCATCGAGGTTGAGGAGTCGCGCTGCGTAGAATTAAACGCTGGCGACCTGCTTGCGGAAAGAGGTAGAGGCAAAAAAGTGGCTCTTGTTGGGCACTTCCCTTTCGTCGCTGAACTTCGTGATGCCGCCCGGGAACTCTGGGTAATTGAGCGACAGCCACAAGCAGGTGATTTCCACGAGGAGCAGGCGAAGAAACTGATTCCTATGGCGGAAGTCATCGGTATTACCGGCACCGCTTTAACCAACCATACCATGGAATACTTGCTCAAGCTATGTGCACCACAGGCCTACGTCATAATCCTGGGGGGCACCACTCCCTTATCTCCGGTCTTATTCGATTACGGCGTGAACGCTGTTTCCGGCACTCAAGTGATTAACCCGGAGATAGTGATGCGTTGCGTCAGTCAGGGGGCAACATTCCGACAACTCAAAGGGATCCGGTTGCTCACCATGATGAGGTAAATGATGTTCTATTGATGAGTTAGGGGGAAAACATCAGTAATATATAGAATATCTTATCAGGAGGTATTATCATGCCCAGAGGAGATGGAACCGGCCCGCCCCGTGACGGTGTCGGAAGGGGTGGCAGGATGGGGGGAAACCGTCCCGGAGCCGGCCCCGGCGGGAATTGCATCTGTCCGAAATGTGGCTCGACGGTGCCTCATCAGAGAGGGACTCCCTGTTATCAGCAGAACTGCCCCAAATGTGGTACCAGAATGACGAGGGAATAAAGAGGTAATGATACTATCCGTTGCCAGCGGCGAAGGTGGAACAGGCAAGACATCAGTGACAACCAGCCTAGTTCTTGAGGAGGAAAGGAGATGAGATGAAAATTGCAGCTATATCTGATGATGGAGTTACTATCAGCCAGCACTTCGGCAGGGCCCCTCTCTATGTGATTGCTACCGTTGAAGATGATAAGGTCGTGCATAAAGAAAACCGACCCAAAAGCGGGCACCATACCTTTGCGGCACACCACGCCGATACAAAACCCGGGGAACGCCATGGCTATGATGCCGGAGCACAGGTAAGACATGCCAATATGGTAAGTGCTATTGCTGATTGCCAGGTTCTCGTGGCTGGTGGCATGGGCTGGGGCGCTTATGAGAGCCTGAAGGACAACAACATCGAGCCAATTGTTACCGATGTGAAAGACATTGATGAAGCAGTGAAACGCTATCTTGATGGCAAACTCGATAATTTAATGGAGCGGTTGCACTAAAGAAAAGCAGGCGATAGCTTTGACGGAAGCAAATCGTGACGGTGGACGGAAATCGGCCACTGTTGAGAAATAGATAAGGGAAAGCCCCAATGGGGTGCTGGTTCCGGGGGGCTAGTCGAAGTCTGAATGGCTTGGCTTCGGCAGCTTTGAACAGCGAGACCCGGAACTGGATTGAAAACAAAGTAAAAGAAACCTGTGCTGATTTAAATTCCGCTGCAGCATTCAGGGAATATCCATTGCCAGAAGAGGAAAAGACTGCTATTATGAGCGGGGAAAAATGCAAGACTGAGGCCGGGGTGGGTCAACCGGACAATATTAAAGAGATGGCTAACTAGCCAGATTATCTTTTTAAAAAACAGGAGGAACATCGCAGTGGAGAAACATGAACTGGTAATTATAGGAGGCAGCGCCGGCGGAATACAGGCCGCAATCTGTGCCCAGAAGCACCATGGCTTAAAAGACATTCTGGTTATACGCATAGAGGAAAAGGCCATGGTCCCCTGTGGAATCCCCTACATATATGGCACGCTGGGCTCCGTGGAGAAAAACATCATGCCCGATACGCTGCTAGGCGAAGCCAAACTCAGAATCGGCGAAGCTGTATCCCTTGATCGGGAAAAGAAGACAGTCAAGCTAAAGGATGGGGATGAGATAGGTTATAACAAGTTAATACTTGCCACCGGTTCGAGCCCCCTGCAACCGCCCATCCCGGGAATAGACAAAAAGGGAGTCTGGTTTGCCTGGAAGAACACGGATTACCTGGAGGAACTCGCCAAAGCGATCGATGGCGTTGGTGAAATAGTGGTTATCGGTGGAGGATTCATCGGGCTGGAATTCGCTGACGAGTGCCGCAAAAGCGGTCACAATGTCACCGTCATAGAGCTGCTCGAGCATTGCCTGCAGCTTGTATGCAGCACGGACCTCTGCATCCGGGCTGAAGAAACGCTGACGGAAAAGGGTATAAATATAATTACCGGGAATGGCGTGAAATCCATCAATGGTGCCGAAAAGGCAGAATCGGTAACACTGCAAAGCGGTGAGCAAGTCGCCTGCGATATGGTGATTATTGGAATCGGCGTGGTACCCAACGTGAGGCTGGCTAAGGATGCCGGTCTGGAGATAGGACCGACGGGAGGTATAAAGGTAGACGAGTTTCAGAGAACCGCCGACCAGGATATCTTCGCCGTGGGCGACTGTGCGGAAAAGTATTCCTTCTTTAACGGTGAACCTGTGCCTGTCCGGCTGGCTTCGGTAGCCACCCGGGAAGGTAAGATTGCCGCTGCCAACCTTTTCCAAGCACAGTGGCGCAACATAGGCACGGTCGGCGTTTTTTCCACAGTGGTAGGAGATACCGCCCTGGCCATGGCCGGGCTCACAGATACCAATGCGCAGAAACTGGGCTATGCGGTGGTGATAGGAGAAGCCCAGGCAGCCTCCAAACACCCGGGGACAATGCCGGATGCACACCCGCTGAGAGTGAGATTGGCTTTTGACCGGAGGTCGGGCAAGATACTGGGCGGCTGTGCCTGCTGCACTCAGAGTGTTGGCGAAGTTGTCAATCTAATTGCCGCAGCTATAGTTAATGAAATGACTATGGAGCAGATTGCCATGTTCCCTATGGGCACTCATCCCTGGTTGACGGCCTCACCTCTAGTATATCAGTTCACAGATGCCGCCAGCAATGCCCTGCATAAAGTTAAAGGCACAGTCCAGGCTGTGTAACTGCATTTATCAAAATCAAAGAGCGGAAAAGCAGCCGAGGTGCTAGCGGGAGAAGATTAACATACATCAGAAGACTACCTGAAGTAAAGGAGGCATACTTTATGGCGAACTGCTTGGTAACTGGCGGTTTCGGATTCGTGGGGCGGCACTTGGTCCGAATGCTGGTGGAGCAGGGCGATAAGGTGACTGTCTTTGACATCGTGCCTGGTTCAAAGTTCTTAGATGATATCAAGGACACGTTCAGCTTCAGATTAGGCGACCTAGGAAACTGGGTGCATGTCGCCGAGACGGTACGTGATAACCAGATCGATATAATCTATCACCTTGCGGCGGCGGTCCCGCCCCTTTCCGAAACCAGCCCGGCCACGGCCTTTTACAGCAATGTGATGGGCACCTTCAATATTTTAGAGGCGGCAAGGCTATTCGACGTGAAGAGGGTGATTTTTACCTCCACCCAGTCAAGTTATTCGGAGGGTGATATGCTGATTCCGGACGACTTTCCTCAGCGCCCCAACACCTTCTACGGCATTACCAAGGTTTGTGGCGAGCGTCTGGGAGAGGGCTACTGGATGAAGCACAAGGTGGACTTCCGTGGTGTGCGCTATCCCATCGTTAATGGCCCGGGCCGGATGCTGGAGGTACCCGGCCAGTACGTGGTCTGGGCGCAGCAGATGCCAGCGCTGGGACGTCCCTTCAAAGTATTCGTAGAGCCGGATACTGAGGTGCCTACACTTTATGTCAAGGATGCGGCCAAGGCGCTCATTGACCTTGCCGAAGCCGATGGCTCCAGGCTGACACTGCGTGTCTATAGCCTGCTAGGCTATTCAATAACTGCTCAGGGCCTAGTAGAGTTGGTGAAAAAGCATATCCCGAAGGCTGACCTGAGCTTCCGCGTCAACGAGGCTATTATGGAGCAGCTGCGCAAGCTCAGCATAGGTCGCTGCATGGACTCATCCGCCGCCAAGCGCGACTGGGGCTTTAAACCGGCCTTTGGCCCGGAGGAGGCTTTACAGGACTACATCAAGCAGTGCACTGAGTACCGCAACCTGTTGGACTACCCCATACCCGACTGGTAGGCAATTGAATTTGGCGAGGGTTATTGGCTGTTATCAGAACAAAGTTATTCCATATAATTTATCAGAACATCGTTCTTCTCAGGTTCAGCATCAATCGCATTTCCCCTCTTAAAAAAGCTGTGATGAGTTTAAAGTTTACCCTTGCCCGGTCGAACAGCCATTCCGGGATTAGTTAAATAATTAAGCATATTTTATTAGAACAATACGTGATGTTATGAATTTGAAATTGGTATAATCAACATAAACGGGTAAACAAACTATATGCCGATAGGCAGCAGGCGCCGGCAATTCAAATAAAAAGGAGGACTGGAAAATGGCATCTAAAGTCTATCATATGGACGCACGGAGTAACTCACCCCAGACGAGCATGGCGTCCAAGGTAGCCACCGTATTCGAGGCCGCAGGCTTTGATAGCCTG
>DUFF01000024.1 GCA_011174815.1 Dehalococcoidia bacterium
AGACTTCTATTCCGATGTCACCGACTGCTGTGAACCTCTAACGGTACAGTTCTCCGATAACTCCACGGCCGGAGACAACACCATCGTCTCCTGGTTCTGGGACTTCGGCGATGGATCCAACAGCACCCTGGAGGACCCCAGCCATATCTACGATGATGGCACCTACACCGTCTCCCTGACCGTCACCGACTCACATGGCTGCACTGATACCGAGACCAAAGAAGAGTACATTACCTCCAACGAGGGGCCTACGGCAGACTTCTCAGCAATCCCCACCAGCGGCGACGCCCCACTTGATGTTAACTTCTCTGATAACTCCGTGGCTGGAGACAACACCATTGTCTCCTGGGAGTGGGACTTCGGCGATGGCGCCAACAGCACCGCGAAGAACCCCAGCCATACCTACAACAATGTTGGTACTTACACCGTCACCCTGACCGTCACCGATGAGCATGGCTGCACCGATGATGCCACCACCAATGTGCTGGTAACTGAACGTGAACGTCGTCGTGGTGCTGGCGGTGGTTGTCCTGAGATTAAAGAATGTACGGTGGACTGGGATGGACTTAACACCACGCAGACCCTTTACCACAATGACAGGCTAACGGCAGATTTGCTTGGGCCTAGCCCCGATGGCATGCACAGCTTGCTGCTAGAACGGTATACTCACGCACCCATTGTTGGCACAAAGACATATTACCTGATAGTAGTCAGAGAGCTCGAGGAAATACCTACTCTGCCAGAGAATACTGTAGCGATTGTGGCTTTTAACGTAACTCCTAACGACGCTGAATTCGACAAGGATATTTTCCTGACACTGGGCTTCGATCAATTGCCCGAAAATGCTGTAGAGGGAACCCTAATCATAGCTTATTATGATGATGTTAATGGAGTCTGGGTACCACTGGATAGTGAACCAGGCGAACCAGATGGTGTGGCAGAGCTGACACTATCTACGGCGATAAAACACTTCACCATATTTGCCGTACTGGTCGAAGTTACTCCGACACCTCCCCCACCACCTGCCAATTTTGTGCCCAGTGGCTTGAACATCGAGCCCAGTTTGGAAAAGACTATCTTTGTGACCATGACCGGGGAAAGCGTTACCATTACCGCCAACGTAGCCAACGACGGTGGGCAGGAAGGCACTTATACTGTTGAGCTAAAGCTAGACGGAGAAACAGTAGATACCGAGACGATAACACTGGGTGAAGGAGAGAGCCAGCAGGTGAGTTTCACCCTGTCCGAAATGGACTACGGACAGCATGAGGTGGAAGTGGCCGGGTTGCCCGGTGAATTCACAACGTCACGAACCATTGCCTGGTGGCTTATCATTCTCTTAATAGTCGCCTTTGGCTTGATTATCTGGGGAGTGGTCTGGGGGATAAGAAGAAGGCGAAGAGCAGCACAGGAAGGATAACCGAGCCTGAAGCTCGGTTATCCCCCTCTCTGTAACTCCCTCCCACCAAGGGAGGGAGTTACAGTTTTAACCAGGTTGTGAGAGAACGAGTCCTTTCCATGCCATTGTGAGCAATGCGTAATGCGATCTCCTAAGGTCCTGCGCCTCCTGCACGAAGCTAAAGCCTGGCACTACATTTCCGTTCGTCCACTTCTGCAGTATGACCCTTTAAGGACTTACTTCACTCCGATCTATGTAGTGCGCCCCTTTAGGGTCGTGCAACACGAGGTAAAAGAGTCGGTGCTTGTCCACGCCCACAAGGCGAGGATAAACCTCGCCACTACATTAACTGTAACTTGTGAAGGAAAGGATTCCTTCACGCCTCAACATCGGGCTCCTATTGTCATTGAGCGCCACGACATGTGGGGCGTGGGAATCTCAGCACTCAACCCCACCCAGGTTGCTTCGTCGCGTCACTCCTCGCAATGACAAATGGAGAGCAGGCCTCGTGATGATACAGGGAAAATGCGCCTGGCAATGACAGAAGGGATGACTAAGCTTCTTGAGGAGCCTCAATCTTAAACAGCTTTTCCGGGCTCTCCAGATGGTCAGTATATAAAATGCCATCGAGATGCTCAATTTCCTGTTCAAGAGCCTGAGCCAGAAGCCCTTGCGCTTTGAGGCGAAATTGCTTACCGCATCGGTTTTTTGCTTTGACTTTTACTGTTACCGCTCTTGTTATTTCCCCAAAATAGCCCGGTACGGATAAGCAGCCTTCTTGAACTATGCGCTCCCCTTCCTTTTTTACTATTTCAGGGTTAATTAGAGTGATAAGTTCCTGTTCTGGCACCTCGATGACTGCTACGCGGAGCAACACTCCTACCTGCGGGGCAGCGAGGCCGGCCCTGTTTTCATCAGCGTGTAACGTATCAATCATGTCATCGATTAACTTCTGAATAGAGTCATCTATTCTGGTTACTCTTTTGGCCTTTTGCCGCAACACAGGGTCGGGCAGGGTGCGAATCTGTAAAACTGCCATGCTTCCTCTGAAAATGCGCCTGGTTTTTTATTCTATAGTAATTATACCACTGCTCGTTGATGAGAATCACCTTAAATATTCGAGATTGATTCGTGATGCATCTTACCCCTCAACAAGATTGCTTCGTCCCGATAAAGCGGGACTCGCGATGACAGGGGGGTCATCCTGGTTCCGCGCTTTCCGTTATTTTTGAGCCCTTCAATTCTTGTCACTATGAGCCCCAATGAAATCGGGACCTCTGGCAATTGAAGGCTCGTTTGCAGTTACTATTGCGTTCAATTGACAATCGGTGGCTTTTGCACTACTATTACAGCGTGGTCAAACTTCGTTTGTCCATCCTAGCCGCTAGCAAAATAAATCTTCAAATAGACATTCTACGATGAGTAGCAAGTTGGAGGAGTTTGCCCCTATCTTCCGACCGAGGTCGCATGCAGTCGTGGGGGCTTCCTCCGATATTACCAAGTTTGGTGGTCGTTTCCTCAGAGTGCTGTTGACTTTTGGTTATCCGGGCAAACTTTACCCGGTCAATCCTCATGAAAGCGACATCCTTGGACTTAAGACATTTCCCCGAGTGGCAGATATACCGGAATCGGTAGAATTTGCCACCATAACAACCCCTGCCTCAACTGTTCCCGGCATCGTGGAGGAATGTCTGGCCAAAGGCATCAAGGCTGTCCAGATACTTAGCTCCGGCTTCAGAGAGCTAGGTCCAGAAGGGCAGCAGCTAGAGGAACAGATAGCACGCACGGCTGTCAGAGGTATTCGTGTCATCGGTCCCAATTGCTTTGGTGTTTACTCACCTGCTGGTGGTCTGACTATCCTGCCCGGCGGGGAGTTACCTAAAGAAAGTGGTACAGTAGCCTTTATGAGTCAAAGTGGTGGTTATGCTATCCGCGGGGCAAATCGTGCCAGCGGTTTGGGAATCCGCTTCAGTCAGATTGTCAGCTATGGTAATGCCTGCGATATCAATGAGTGCGACCTCCTGGAATATTTCTACGAGGACCCCAAAACCAAGGTCATTCTGGGCTATATTGAAGGACCGCGCGAGGGACGGCGGTTCTTTCATCTCCTCAGGGAAGTTTGCCAAAGCAAACCGGTAATAGTCTGGAAGGGCGGCCTGACAAAAGGCGGAGCACGGGCTGTTGCTTCCCATACTGGTTCTCTGGCTGGCGAAGAAATGGTATGGGAAGGGCTTTCCTACCAGACTGGTGCCATCATGGTTAATAGCCTTGACGAGATGCTTGACACTGCCCTTGCCCTCTTGTATTTGCCGACTTATCGTGGGCGACGCCTGACCGTCATCGGCGGTGGAGGAGGCATCGGGGTGGCGGCAGCCGATACCTGCGAAAGGGTCGGACTCTCTGTGCCCTTGTTCTCATTAGAATTGCAGCGAAAGCTGACAACCATGGTGCCATCAGTCGGTACCAGCACACGTAATCCGGTGGATGTAGGTAGCCCTTTCCCTCGACCATCTGTATTAAGGTCTGTACTGGAAACTGTTTTGAATGAAGATGGGGTGGACCTGGCTATTATCAGTGAACTGTTCATGTCTGTAGCTAGCCATATGGTGAGACAGACGGATAACTCTGCGCTGAATGTCCGCATGGATAGTGCTGTTGCCGAACTGGCACAGGTACCTGTAGAGGTCAAGAAAAGGTTAGGAAAACCGTTGGTGATGGTACTGCCAGTGGAAGCTATGGCGCCAGAACCAGAACATATTGAGGCAGAAGAAGCTCGCCGTAAGGTGGCCAACTACTATCTAGCCGAAGGTATCCCTGTCTTTCTCACGCTAGAACGGGCGGTGAAGGCCCTGGCTAATATTATTGGTTACTACGAGCGGCGTGACGCAATCGCATCAAGTGGTTAAGGCGAGCCGCAGCAAAAATGAGGTTTTTTTAAAATTAACAGGTCTCTACTATTTCAGGAGGTGAGTAAAAATGAAGCTAAAGGATAACGTGGCCATAGAGGGGGAACGAAAATGAAACTGGAAGGTAAAGTAGCGATTGTTACCGGGGGAAGCCGAGGAATCGGCAAGCAAATTTGTCTCACTTTTGCCCGCGAAGGTGCTGCGGTTGTGGTAGTTGCCCGCACCGAAAAAGAAGGGCAAAGCAGACTCCCAGGCACCATACATCAAACCGTTAACGAGGTTCTTGCCTTTGGCGGTAGGGCCATAGCTGTCAGGACTGATATAACAGTTGATGATGACGTGGAGAGGATGGCCCAGCGAGTTATGGAGGAATTCGGGCGGATAGATATCCTGGTTAATAACGCAGCAGTCAACATCAACTCCACTATTGCCGATTTACCTATTAAACGCTGGGACCTGATGATGCGGGTTAACCTACGCGGTACCTTCATCTGCACCAAGGCGGTGCTGCCGGTAATGATGACACAGCGAAGTGGTAACATCATCTGTATGACTTCTATAGCGGCTAAACGACTGGCACCTCCGGGTGAGGTGTGCTACAGCATCACCAAGACAGGTATTGAGCTCTTCTGCTGGGGGTTATCTCAGGAGGTGAAGGAATACAACATCGCTGTCAATGACCTCTACCCGACAGGTGGCGTTATCACTGATGGCTTCAAGGAGGTCTTCAAGAGACGAACTTTCAGCGAAGAGGCAATGAAGACGATGAAGACTCCCGAGCAGATAGCTGAAGCCGCCCTGTGGCTTGCTCAGCAGGATGCCAGCACTTTTATCGGCCGCTCAGTGAACGACGATGAGGTACGGGCATTCATTGAAGGACGAACCAAGCCCTGATATTGCCCTGGACAAACAGCCGCGGAATAACAATTGACCTCTGTCGGACTGTGATATAAAATCAGTCTGAAAATAATCTATGAAAGGAGAGACAAATGGCAAATCAAGATGCTGTTCGACTGGATATTGAAGATACTATTGCCACGGTGCTGCTGAACCGACCCGAGGCATTGAATGCTTTTAACCAGGATGTCTTTTTAGGCCTTCACCAAACGGCACAGGCTATCAAGGAAAACCCTGAGGTCAGGGTTGTTATCATGACCGGTGCCGGTGATAGGGCGTTTAGTGCCGGACTGGACTTGAAGATGGTGGCCTCCGGGGGCGGTCCCACGGGAATTTTTTCCAGTTACCGTCAGGGCTATGATTCCTTGTACGGCTTGAAAATGATATTTACCATGTACGAAGAGCTGGCCGTACCGGTTATCGCTGCTATAAATGGCTATTGTTTAGGGGCAGCCTTTGAACTCACTCTTTGCTGCGATATACGCCTGGCTTGTGATACTGCCCTGTTCGCGCTTCCTGAGATTCAGTTGGGGGTTATCCCTGACCTGGGAAGCACGCAACGGTTACCTCGAATAGTGGGACCGGGCATAGCCAAGGAACTGATTCTTACCGGACGGAGGATTGATGCCGCCGAAGCGCTCCGGGTCAGGCTGGTAGACCATGTATATGCCAAAGACCAGCTAATGGTTGAAGCCAAGAAATTGGCTGAGGAAATAGCCAAAATCAATCCCCGCCTTATCCAGGGTGCTAAAAGAACGACTACTCTGGCTCTGTCAACCCCGCTCGACGTAGGGCTCCGCATGGAGACCGATATATGTATTAGCTCAGGCAGTGGTACCGGAATGGGTGAAGCCGCTCAAGAGTTTGTCAAGAAATAGTAGCCCCAA
>DUFF01000025.1 GCA_011174815.1 Dehalococcoidia bacterium
ATCCTGAAGTTCTCTTCTTAGACGAGCCATCAGCCGGGCTTGACCCAGAAGCCCAGAAGATGGTCAGAGACCTTATACTGCAATTGTCAGGGGAAGAAAGAATAACTATATTCCTGAACTCCCACGATCTCGATGAAGTCCAGAGGATATGTTCAAAAATAGCCATCCTTCAACGAGGTGAAATAAAGGCCTATGATGCTATAGACAATCTAAGAGGCAAATTCACCAAACCAGTGGTTGAAATCACTCTTCCCGATAATAGAGAGGTTGAGAAAGCACTGAAATTATTAAGTTCTCTCGACTATATCTCTGATTGTAATCGATACAACGACGGGATAACCGTCACTCTTGCCGAGGGTGAGATGTCTTCAACGCTCGTGAGCTTTCTGGTGAAAAATGGCATTGAAGTGGAAGAAATCAGAAGGGTAAGCAAATCGCTTGAAGATGTCTATTTGGAGATTGTGCGTCAGCAGGAAAGAAATGCGTAAAACACTAGTGGTTGCCAGAAAAGAAACCAGGGAACTCCTGAGTACCAAAAGCACGATTTTCGTCGGTCTGGCTTTTGTAGTCTTTTTCAGTTTTTTAAACTCACTTGCCGTTATTAAAGGAAAAGATGCCTCATCTGCTGTGTCCCTGGATAGCTCCGTCTTCTACCTCTCAGCGATGATAGGGCTGTTCATAGCCTATATGTCGACAGGTCAGGTCTTTCTTCGAGAAAAGGCAGACAGAGTTATAGAAACCCTAATGTGCGCACCCGTAAACTTGAGACAAATATGGCTTGGTAAAATACTGGGGGTAACTGTGGCCGCTTACTCGCTATCGTTGATTACCGCTTTGGTGATTGTAGTACTTTCGAGTATCTTATCAAGTTCCCTTCTACTACCGACTACTGCTATCCTCGTCCATGTTCTGCTTGTGGTACCAGCTCTTATTGCCGCCTTTACTGGACTACTGGGATTCGTTCAATTTCGTCTCGGTATGCGCGAAAGTAGAATCCTCAACTTCGTGATTTTTGCGCCCTTGTTTGCTGGGCTTTATGGCGCAGGATATGTGATGGGCGGCAGCTTTGCTGTCTCCTGGATACAGGTGGGCTTATTGTTTGGTGCTTCAGTGATATTGCTGGCAGTTTCAGCCTACCTGACCAGACGTTTGAGCAAGGAACGGATAGTTACAACCATCACTTAATGGGGTATACCTACAGGATTATAGAGGTAAAGATATGTCCAATCACAGAGCCGCCGGTATACGGACAGAGAGTGCTTTCCTAATAATTAGTTGACCTCAATCCGCTTGATCAAGCTAACCGGCTGTTTTCTTCTTCAATTATCTCCGGGGTCTTTTCCATCCCAGGGGCTCAAGAAAATCACCAACGGCAACATCACGATGTGTATCCTTGCGCAGTGGCCGGCTGGGATTAATCCTATATTTAATGCCCCTGCCTTCCCTCTTCTTATTGATGTAACTACTGGCATAGAGATCAGCGATTATTTTACGCACCCCTCGTTCAGTAACACCGATAGCTGACAACAGTTGATAGCATCAAAATAAGCGAATTGTTAGTAAATATCGTTTGTTTAATTACTTATGTTACTTATGCACATATTGACACATACTCACGGAAGGGCAAACATCTCCGACATCAACAAGATTGACCTGAGCAAGGCGATTCAAATACGTGTGCCAGCCATAGTTGACGAACAAATGTGGCAAACTGCCCAGGAGCGGCTCAGGAATAACAAGCATGTGAAACCGAAAAAACAAGGGGAATTTCTCCTTCAGGGGATGGTCACCTGTGGAGTCTGCGGCTATGCTTACCGTGCCGAACGTGTTCATGGCATCAGGTATTACTTGTGCCGGGGAAGGATGAAATACCATCACCTTGATGGCTCACCCAGATGTGAGTCACCTTGCCTGAAAGCCGACTGGCTGGAAAGCCAGGTCTGGCAGCGGATAGAAGAGATTACTGATGATCCCAACCGGTTATTCCTGGTGATCAAGGATACTATCGAGAACCTCAGGTTGAAAGAAGCAGACCTGAGCGCCAGAATAAGGCCCATTGATGAAAGACTGGCTGAGATTGCCGAGCAAAAAGCTAGGCTAGCTGACGATTGGGTAGTCCGCCATATGAATAATGACAAGTTTAAAGAGCTAAAGGATAACCTCGACAAAGAAGAGGGCAGGATAAGAGCTCTCAGGGCGGAGATTGATCCGTCTCAAATAGCTGAGCTGGAGAGCACCAAAGGCGTCCTGCGTTTCTGGGAAGATCAAATCAAGTCGATGGTCTGGAATACCGAGAACGAAGATGGCAGTATGGTGAGGCTGGTAGACAAGCCCCACCAGGTAGTATTAAAGGTGGTTGGCTTTGAGGACCGAAAGCTTAGTGATACCTTGGGCTTTCCCGCTTCAAGGCGCGAGCTGCTTGATAAATTACAGGTGAAATTGGTTGTCTTTAATGATAGAATTGAGGTTAACAGCCTCTTTCCTATACAGCCAATCGATATTCAATTGTTCGCTCCTACAAGGAGAGGGGGACACAGGGGGTGAGGATGATAAAAATTAAAGAGGAAATCCATGCTTGACCTGAGATTCATCCGTGAAAATACCAAGACCGTCGAGGAAGCGCTGAAAAACCGCCAAGACAGCGCCCCGATTGACGAGATACTGCGGCTTGACGCCGACCGACGCCAGAAGATACTGGAGCTGGAAAGCCTCCGGCATACCCGCAAGGAGTCGGCAAAAGAACGCCGAGTGGACAGAGCATCGGCGGAGGAAGCGCGCGACCTGCGCGCCATGATACGCGACATTGAGGAAGAGGTTAAGGCTCTGGACGGCCAGCTTGAGGACCTGCTGCTGCAGGTGCCCAACGTTCCCCACCCTTCCGTACCGGTCGGCAAAGGAGAAGAGGACAACGTGGTGGTGCGGACGTGGGGCGAGCCGAAAAAGTTTGACTTTACCCCCGCCCCCCACTGGAAGCTCGGCGAGGCGCTGGACATCATCGACTTCGAGCGCGGTGTGAAGCTCTCCGGGACCAGGTTTTACGTCCTCAAGGGACTCGGCGCCAGGCTTCAGCGCGCGCTTATCTGGTTCATGGTTGACCTCCACACGGGCAAGCACGGCTACCGTGAGGTCTATCCGCCGTTCATGGTGCGGCGCGAGTGCATGGTCGGCTCGAGCAATCTGCCCAAGTTCGCCGACAACCTCTATCACGACCCGGATGATGATTTCTGGTTCGTGCCCACGGCGGAGGTGCCGCTAACCAACCTGCACCGCGATGAAATCATCCCCGCGGGTGCACTGCCCTTCAACTACGTTGCCTATACCGCCTGCTTCAGACGGGAGAAGATGTCGGCGGGGAAGGACACGCGGGGCATCAAGCGCGGCCACCAGTTCGACAAGGTCGAGCTCTATAAATTCACCGAGCCGGACAAATCATATGATGAGCTGGAGAAGATGGTAAACGACGCCGAATCGGTCTGCCAGCAGCTTGGCCTGCCCTACCGCGTTTCCCAGCTCAACACCTCCGAGCTCGGTTTTGCCTCGGCCAAGTCCTATGACATTGAGGTCTGGGCGCCCGGCTGTGGGGAGTGGCTGGAAGTGAGTTCCTGCTCCAACTGCACCGATTTCCAGGCGCGTAGGGCCAACATCCGCTACCGCCCCACCCCCGATTCAAAACCCCAGTTCGTGCACACGCTGAACGGCTCCGGCCTGGCCCTGCCGCGGATAATGATTGCCGTCATGGAGAACTACCAGAATAAAGACGGCAGCATAAACGTCCCGGAGGTG
>DUFF01000026.1 GCA_011174815.1 Dehalococcoidia bacterium
CCAATCAGCAATAAATTTCAAAGTGCTGGAAGTTACCGTCCACTTACTGATATAGCTGAAAAACCATCGGGCAGGACCATAATTGAGATTGTAAGTCTGAATCAAAACGATAACAAAGACGCAGCCGAGAACTGTAACGCCTGCCAGATATAGAGCCCAATATCTCCCTAATAGCGACTTCATGATATGCCTTACGGTTTCTCCATCAGCCGCGGCCTTGCATATAATTATGATTGTATTAAATTATATCATCGACGCTCTAGATGTCAGTTAGAGTTAGGTAAAAATAAGGTTAGAATTGAAAAAGATGATAGCAAGCGGGTGATGGGATTCGAACCCACGACTCTTTGCTTGGGAAGCAAATACTCTGCCGCTGAGTTACACCCGCCTAATCCGTTATTTTAAAGGAAAAGCCTGTTACTGTAAAGGCAGTTCTTCTCTTAACTTTCCCCCAACGGGGCAATCGATTATAATAGTGGCATTAGATATGAAAGGAACAGTCAAAGGAGGAGAATCTGTTGAAGATCAAGCAGGTTGAAGCCATGGTCCTGACCTGCCAGCTGGAAAAGCCCATTATGGATGCCACCTATACTTTGCCACACCGCAGCGCCGTGCTGGTCAGGGTCGATACTGACGAAGGGATTTCAGGGATCGGGGAAGCCGCCTACTTCGGCGGACCGCCCATGATAACCAAAATGATTATCGAGAAAGAGCTCGCCGATTACCTCATCGGGGAGGACCCCAGAAATATCGAGCGGCTCTGGGAGAATATGTACCAGCGGACAATAAAGCACGGGCGCAGGGGTGCTATCATCGCCAGCATGAGCGGCATTGACATCGCCCTCTGGGACATCATCGCCAAGTCAGTTGGAATGCCGTTGTACCGCCTGCTCGGCGGCTGTTATGAACGAATCCGGGCCTATGCCAGCGCCGGTTTCTACGCTGAGGGCAAAGGTCTGAAGGAACTGGCCAATGAGATGGAGTCATACGTGAAAGAAGGCTTCACCGCGGTCAAGATGAAGATCGGGCGCGTCAGCCAGGCCGAAGATATAGCCAGAATAAAGGCGGTCAGAGAAGCGATTGGCCCGAACACTGACCTGCTCGTTGACGGGAACAATGTCTACACCGCCTATGAGGCGATAAAGATGGCCCGCAGGATGGAGGCATATGACATCTTCTGGTTTGAGGAGCCGGTGCCGGCGGAAGACATTGAGGGAAGCGCCAAGGTGGCCGCGGCCATCGATATGCCAGTTGCCGCCGGCGAGAACGAGTTCACCCGCTACGGCTTCCGCGACCTCATCATCAACCAAGCACTTGACATCGCCCAGCCCGATGCCACCTGGTGCGGCGGCCTTACCGAGGCCAGAAAAATCGCCGCTATGGCCAGCGCCTGGAACATCATCTGCGTGCCCCACTCCTTCTCTTCGGCAATCGCCCTGGTGTCCAACCTGCATTTCAGCGCCTCGATACCTAACGGCCGGATGCAGGAATTCGACCGCAACTACAACCCGCTGCGCGAAGAACTGCTGGTTAAACCGATTAAAATCAATAAAGACGGCTACATTGACCTGCCGCATAAGCCCGGGCTGGGCGTGGAGCTGAACGAGTCAGTGGTGAAAAAATACCGGGTGGATTGAAAAGGCTAGCTCCACTCACCGGCATTGGCCTGCGGCCATACCCTCGCCATCTCGCCGGCCAGAAGCTTATGCTCCGGTTTTTTCAAACCAGGGTCAACCTGGAAAAGCTGGACGGCCTCGTTGCGGGCCAGTTCCAGAATCTTGACGTCGGAGAGTTTGGCCATGCGCAGGTCGGGCAGGCCGCTCTGGCGTGTGCCGAAGAATTCGCCCGGGCCGCGCAGCTTTAAATCTTCCTCTGCCAGGACAAAGCCGTCCTGGACGCCTTCAATGATGTCCAGACGCTCCCGGCCCACCTCCGACGGGTTCTCAGCCAGCAGCATGCAGTAGCTCTGCTCTTGCCCCCGCCCGACGCGACCTCGGAACTGGTGCAGCTGGGAAAGGCCAAAGCGGTCGGCGCTCTCAATGAGCATCACGGTGGCGTTGGGAATGTCAATGCCGACCTCCACCACCGGCGTTGCCACCAGGATATCAAGCTTGCGGGCGCGGAAGCGCTGCATCACGCCATCCTTCTCCTCGCCGGAAAGGCGACCGTGCAGCAGCCCCAGCTTTAAGTCGGGGAAGACTTCACGCGACAGCCTCTCGTATTCCACCACCGCCGCCTGGGCGGCAACCGCCTCCGATTCCTCGATTAAGGGGCAGATGATGAACGCCTGCTGGCCGCCGGCCACCTGCTTGCGGATAAAGTTATAGGCGCTCTCCCGCTGCTGCGGTTTGAGCCACTTTGTCTTCACGACCTGCCTTCCCGGCGGCAGTTCATCGATGACGGAGAGGTCAAGGTCGCCGTACAGGGTCAGCGCCAGGGTGCGAGGGATAGGAGTAGCCGTCATGACCAGCATGTGAGGCCGGAAGCCCTTCTGCCGCAGCGCCGAACGCTGGGTGACGCCGAAACGGTGCTGCTCATCAACCACCGCCAGCCCCAGCTTGCGGAACGCAACGCCCTTCTGAATGAGGGCGTGCGTGCCGATGGCGATATCAACTTCCCCGTCCATAATGCGCTGCTGCAGCTCATGTTTCTGAGACGCTGTGATATCACCGATGAGCAGTGACACCGTGATGGGGCGAGCCAGCAGCCCGGAAAACCGTTTCAGGTAGGGCGTTTCTTCCTCCTGACTCCCCGCCCTGGAGAGAAGCTGGCAGAGGGTGGCAAAATGCTGCTCGGCGAGAATCTCGGTCGGGGCCATAAAAGCCCCTTGATAGCCGTTGGCCACCGCCAGTAATAGAGCCGCGGTGGCCACCACCGTCTTGCCGCTGCCCACCTCCCCCTGCAATAGTCGGGACATCGGCTGCGGTTTCTGCATATCATTCAGCGTCTCTTTCAGCACCCGCTGCTGCGCTGCCGTGAGCGTAAAAGGCAGGGAGCGGACAAAGTTACTGATCAGCTCATTATCAGGAACGAAGGCGCTGTCCGGCTGGGCCACCTGCCAGTCGTGCTTGCGGCTCATCACGCCCAGCTGCAGGACGAAAAGCTCATCGAATGCCAGACGCACCCTGGCCTTGTCCTTGGCCGCCTCATCTTCGGGATAGTGTGCCTGGCTTATGGCCTGCGGCAGTTCCAGAAGGTCGCAGCGCTCTCTCAAGGCCACCGGTAGAAAATCCGCCACCTGATACGCCCACAGGTCAACCACCTCTTTCATCAGCTTTCTCACCTGCCGGGGGTAAAGCCCCTGGGTCAGGGAATAGACGGGAACCAGCCGTCCGGTGTGCACCAGGTCTTTGTCTTCAACGAATTCCCACTCCGGGGACTCAAAGACGTGGTGTCCCTTAAACAGGCTGACCCGGCCGCTGAGCACAATGCGGGCATTGGTGGGCAGCCTTTTGGCCAAGTAGGGCTGATTGAACCATACGGCCCGCACATTTCCCGTCTCATCGCCGACAATGGCCTCGGTTCCCTGCCGGTAACCCAAGCGGGTTATCTGCGCCTGCCACACGTTGGCCATTATGGTCTGCTCGTCACCATCGGTGAGCTCCGAAATGTGCTTTATCCGGCTGTAGTCAAGGTGTCGATGAGGAAAGAAGTAGAGCAGGTCGCGTACCGTCTTCACCCCCAGCTTGCCGAATTTAGATGCCAGCGCGGTGCTGATGCCTTTAACCGTGGTTATCGGTGAATCCAGACCCTGCCCGCTGACTGTGGCCACTGCTTCGGCCGCCTTTGCCCGCCTTGCTCTAGGTGGAGCCGGTGTTTTTCCCGTCGGCTTAGCCATGACAGGGGGGCTTCCCTCTATTTCGGCAATCAGACGGAAGACGTCCTCCGCCCATTCCCGACGCTGTGGTGAGGACAAGGAGGCGTAATTTACCCTAGCTACCAGCCGCTGAAAGCGCTGCAGGAGGCGGCGGTCCGGGATAGCTTCCGCGGTCTGGTCAACACAGCTGCCGAGAAATCGGTCCAGGCCACCAATGACCGCGCTATTATCGTATTCCTTCTTATGCTCCAGCTCCAGAATCTTGCGCAGGGATTCAAAATAGGCCGCCACTTGTTCTCGCCTTCCGCTATTGTTTATCCCCCATCAACGCCACCAGCAGCAGACCGGGGCCAGTATGTGCGCCGATAACCGGGGTTGTCTTGGTGCGGTAAATGCGCTCCTTGGGGAACAAATCGCCCAGCTTCTCCACCAGTATATCGGCATCTTCAGGACAGGCGGCTTCTTCCACCGCCATCTCTTCAATACTTTTATATTGGGCGGCAAACCGATACAGATGTTCAATAGCTTTAGCTCGGGAACGCGTCCTCCCCGCCGGCTCCACCAGACCGTTTTTCATGGTGATAAGGGGATGTATTCTGAGCGCTGCCCCCAGCAGCGCCTGGGCCGCCCCGATGCGCCCGCCTCTCCTGAGATACTCCAGCGTGTCAAAGGCAGCCTGCATGTCAACGCGAGGCATATTGCCGCGCACAATCTCTATAATTTCATCCAGGCTGGCTCCGGCCAGCGCCGCTCTGGCAGCGGAAATAACCAGAAACCCCTGCGACATGACCGCACATCTGGAATCGATTACCTCCACGCGGCACTGACGCTTCATCAGGCCGATGCTCTGTACCGCTACCTCGTAGGTGGCGCTGAGCCGGGAGGAAAGCATGACGGCCAGAATCTCATCCGTTTCTTCGGCCAGTTTATCATAGGCAGTGGCAAAGGTTACCGGCGATGGCACCGATGTTACCGGAAAAAATTTGCTGCGTGTAAGCTCCTGATAGAACTGCTCGGTGGTCAGGTCAATGCCGTCGCGGTACACCTTCTCACCGAAGCGGACATCGAGCGGAATGACGGTAATTCCCAGTTCGTTGATTACCTGGGGTGGCAGGTCAGCGACACTATCGGTCACAACCTTTACCGGCATTATCGCCTATTCTGCCTCCAGAACAGTTAACGCAAGGGCATTGGGACCGGCATGTGTCCCCAATACCGGACTGACTATTGCCCGATAGATTTGCTCTTTGGGGAAGATAGCGCTCAGGCGCTCCACCAGCTCATCAGCCTCATCAGGCGTGGTAGCATGCTCCACTGCCAGTGCCTCAATCTTGGAGAAGCCAGGCACAAAGTTGTACAGATAATCCAGGCCAGCCGCCGGAGACCTTACCCTAGTCAGGGGGGCCATCTCGCCATCCTTTATCGTTAGTATCGGCTTTATGGACAGCATTGCGCCCATCAATCCCTGTGCCTTGCCGATGCGTCCCCCCTTGGCCAGATATTTGAGAGTGTCAAAATATATTACCAGATGAGAACGGGGTATAGCTTTGCGCACGCAATCAGCAAGCTCGTCGAGGTTTGCCCCCGCCCCGGCTGTCTTGGCCGCAGCCATAACTATCAATCCCAGACCCATCGCCACCTTCCGCGAGTCAATGACCTCAATCCGGCACTTCTCATCTATCCTGTCTTTGGCCTGCAGCGCCGACTGGTAGGTACCGCTGAGCATGCTAGATACGGTAACCACCAAAATTTCATCAGTTTCTTTGGCCAATTTCTTATAGACATCAACAAAATCGCCCGGTGGCGGTTGCGTGGTCGTCGGGAAAATGTCGCCCTGAACCAGCCTGCGGTAAAATTCCTCGGTGGTCATTTCCACCCTATCGCGGTAGACCTCCTCGCCAAAACGCACGTAGAGCGGCACCACCGTAATCCCCAGCTCCTGGGCTAAGTCATCAGTGATATCGGATAGACTATCGGTAACAATTTTAACTGCCATAGGAGAGGATACCCTCCTTACTCAATGGAAATAATATAGTTATAGTGCGGTTGCCCACCCCTCACCACCTCGATCTGCAACTGCGGATACTGGCTGCGGATATCGCTGGCCACCTGTTCCGCTTCCGCCGACTTGGTATCAGCTCCGTAGTAAATGGTAATCACCTCGATTTTGCTCAAGCCTAGCTTGGACAGCATCTTGTTGAGCACCTCAAGGCTGCTCTCCCCCACCGCGACCAGATCGCCATCCAGGAAGCCAATCGGCTGCTTCCTTTTGATTTTAAGGTCACCCAGCTTGGCCGAGCGCACGGCACGGCATATCTCGACGGTTTTCACCGCCGACATAGCCCTGGTCATTATCTGGATATTTGATTCCAAGTTTGCTTCATAGTCAAAGGCCAGTAAAGCCGCCACTCCCTGCGGGATGGTCATCGAAGGCACCACCTCAATTCTCTTTTCAGTGAGTGACTGCACCTGATTGGCCGTAGCCACGATGTTCTTATTATTGGGCAGAATTATCACCTTGTCCGAGGCAGCTTCCTCAACCACCTGGAGCAAGTCCTTGGTGCTGGGATTCATCGTCTGCCCGCCGGGAACGATAGCGGTTACCCCGAGGCTGGTAAAAACGTCAGCCAGCCCATCCCCGGCAACTACAGCTACAATAGCCGTGTCCACTGTCGGGCCCCGGTCTCTCTGCATTTCCAGATAATCCTGGTGCTGTTCGTCCATATTCCGGATCGACACCTGGTGCAGGGTGCCAAGCCCGGTGGCATAGGCGATAACGTCGCCTGGTTCAAGGGTATGAATATGGATCCTGGCTGCGGAATCATCGCCGACCACAATGAGCGATTCGCCTTTCTTTTCCAGTTTCTTCCGTATCTTTTCCGTTTCCAGCTTTTCTCCCTTGAGCAAAAATTCGGTGCAGTACCCATAGGGTATTTCATCAGCGGCAATCATCTGCGGCAACTTGGTGGGATGCACATCGGTAACAATTATCTGCGGCTTGCGGAAACGCATCTGTTCCATCTCACCCCGAAGGAAGCGCAGAGCACCATCGAAAATGGTGTGCAGCCCCTGTCCGCCGGCATCAACCACGCCGGCTTCACGCAGCACATTTAGCAGTTTTGGTGTGTTTGCCACCGACTCACTGGCAGCATTTACCACCGTCTCCATGATTGCAATCAGGTCCTTGTCATTTCCGGTCATCTCTGGCTGTACGGCTGCAGCCACATCCTTGATGACGGTCAGCATCGTCCCTTCCACCGGGTTGCTGATCCCCTGGTACGCCATTGCCGACGATGCCTGTAAGGCGCCAGCCAGCTCGGCCGCGGTGAAAGATTCTTTCTCGGTAAAGCTCTGTGCCAGGCCACGCAAAATCTGGGAGAGAATAACGCCGCTGTTACCCCGCGCCCCCATCAGCGCCCCGTGTGCCATGGCATGAGCCACTGCCGAAGCGCTATGGTCAGGAGCCCGGTAGGCCTCCTCAATGGTGGAACGCATGGTGAGCAGCATATTGGTCCCGGTGTCGCCATCGGGTACCGGGAATACATTCAGGGCATCAATCTCGGCAGAGCTTTTTTCCAGCCATCCAGTAGCCGCAGCGAACATTTCTCGTAATTCCTGGCCACCGATGGAATTTATTGGCTTCATTTTTATACCATCCTTGTCAAGCTCAGCTTGACTGTGCTACTATGTAGTAGGTTTTATATTACACCAACTTTGTCAAACAGTCAAAGGAGCATCTGCATTGAAGTGTGATATATGCGGTAAGTCATCCCAGTTTGGTCATAATGTGAGTCATTCCAAGAGGCATACCAACCGCCGCTGGGTACCTAATATACACCCGGCTACGGTTACCATAAACGGTCAGCTCAAGCGCCTTAACCTGTGCACCAGATGCCTGCGCACCCAGCATAAAGTGATGAAAGCAGCCTAGCTTGTCTATTCCTCCTGCTTCATCCTCTCTGAAATAGAGAGGGGATATTTTCAGTTCACCTGCCCCAGTGCTTTTTTCGCGGCTGCCACTGCCTGCGCCACGCGCTTCGGTGCAGTGCCGCCAACCGTATCCCTCGCCGCAAGGGAAGACTCTATGGTAATAGAATAGACATCCTCACCAAATAACGGAGAAAAATTGCTGTATTCGGCAAGGCTGAGTTCCGCCAATGATTTCTCCTTTTTCACCGCGTAACTTATCAGCCGGCCAACTATCTCGTGGGCATTGCGGAAGGCCTCTCCCTTCCTGACCAGGTAATCTGCCAGATCAGTCGCCAGAATGTAGCCGCGTCCCGCTGCCTTCGCCGCACTCTCCGCATTCACCTTCAACGTGGATACCATGCCGGCACATATGGCGAGCGAAGCCAGCAGCGTGTCCACGGTAGCAAAGAGACCCTCTTTATCTTCCTGGAGGTCCCGGTTGTAGGCCAGAGGCAGCGCTTTCATTGTGGTCAGGAAAGCCATCAGATGGCCATAAACGCGCCCGGTTTTCCCGCGAACCAGCTCGGCGACATCCGGGTTTTTCTTCTGAGGCATGATGCTGCTGCCGGTGGCATATGCCTCATCAAGCTCGATAAAACCGAACTCCGCAGATGACCACAGGATAATCTCCTCCGCCAGCCTGGACAGGTGCATCATAGCGATGCTGGCGTCAGCTTCACACTCGAGGACAAAGTCTCTGTCCGAGACGGCATCCAGGCTGTTCTGGCTTATCCGGTCAAAGCCTAGTTCACGGGCCAGGAACTCGCGGTCCACATTATAGGTGACCCCCGCCAGCGCCCCGCTGCCCAGGGGCATAACATCGGCCCGCATCCGGCAGCATTCCAAGCGGTCAACGTCCCGCTGCAGCATTTCGAAATAGGCCAGAAGATGATGCGCCAGCAGCACCGGCTGCGCCGGCTGCAGATGGGTGTACCCCGGCACGACAACGTCCATATTGGCTTCGGCCAGGTTTACCAGGGCATGCTGCAGTTCACGAGTGTTGCCAATGGTCTGCGCGATAGCCTCTCTGATATAAAGACGCAAATCCAGCGCAATCTGGTCGTTTCGCGAGCGCGCCGTATGGAGCTTGCCACCAACCTCACCTATCTTTTCGATAAGGCGAGCCTCGACGGCCATATGAATATCTTCGAGTTCCGCCCTGAACTCAAATTTACCTTGCTCGATCTCCTGCTGGATGGACTCAAGCCCCTGCACGATTATCACAGCGTCAGATTCGGAGATGATTCCGTGCTTGGACAGCATTCTGGCGTGGGCAATGCTGCCGGCGATATCGTGGCGGTATAATCTCCAGTCGAAGGGCAGAGATGACGTGTACGCAGCAACTTTTTCATCCGCCGCCTTCTGCAAGCGGCCCTTGATGTGACGCATGTCAGCTCTTTTCCAACCGGCTCGTACCCTGTACCTGAGCCTGAGTCTTTACCGGCAATCCCCAGATATGGATGAAACCGGCCGAGGCACTCTGGTCGAAAACATCTCCTTTATCGTAGGTGGCCAGACCATAACTGTACAGCGAATAGGGCGATTTGCGCCCGACCACGGTGCAGCTGCCCTTGAACAGCTTCAGTCTCACCGTGCCGGTAACGTAACGCTGCGAGGACTGGATGTAGGCCGCCAGGTCCTCATGCAGCGAGGTAAACCACAGGCCGTTGTAGACCAGGTCGGCGTATTCCATGGTCACCTGCTGCTTGAAACGCAGCTGCTCCCTGGACAGCGTCATTGCCTGCAAAGCCTGATGCGCCCGTAGAAGCACGGCGGCTGCCGGTGCCTCGTATATTTCACGCGACTTGATACCAACCAGACGGTTTTCCAGATGGTCTATCCGCCCCACGCCATGACTTCCAGCCAGTTCGTTCAGGGTCTGAATGAGAACGATGCCGCTCATCTTCTTCCCGTCCATGGCCACCGGGATGCCCTGCTCGAAGCCAATCTCCACGTAGCCGGGCGCGTCCGGCGCCTCTTTCGGCGATTTCGTCCAAGCGAAAGCGTCATCAGGTGGCTCCACCCAGGGGTCTTCCAGAACGCCGCACTCAATACTTCTTCCCCAGAGGTTTTCATCAATGGAATACGGGCTGGCAACAGTGACCGGCACCGGTATGTCATATCGCTCGGCATATTTGATGGTCTCCTCTCTGGTCATCCCCCATTCCCGCGCCGGGGCGATGACTTTCAAATCGGGGGCGAGCGCATTCACGCTCACCTCGATTCTTACCTGGTCATTGCCCTTCCCCGTGCAGCCGTGAGCTGCCGCCACCGCCTCCTCATCACGCGCCACATCCACCAGCAATTTGCCAATGAGGGGCCGGGAGAGAGCCGTTGCCAGCGGGTACTGTCCTTCATAAAGGGCATCGGCCTTCAGCGCGGGGAAGATGAAATGGTTAACAAACAGCTCCTTGGCATCTATGACCACCGCCTTTACCGCGCCCGCCTTTAACGCCTTCTCTTTAATGGCGGTGAAGTCGCTTTCGTTGCCGACGTCAATGGTGAGGGCAACCACTTCCAGGCCGTAGTTTTCCTGAAGCCATTTGATGGCCACTGAAGTATCAAGGCCACCACTGTAGGCCAGCACCACTTTTCCCGACACCGCAAAACCTCCCGCTAGTTACTCGAGCTTTCACTGACCAAGCTGAAATTTTCTTCCAAGAAACCGGCTATTCTCAGGTTAACACCAGGATATTGCCAGCGATAGTCGTGCCCGGGCGCCCGCACGAAATAGAAAATGCGACCGGCCTCCTCTTCCTCAGTCAAGGGCATACCCAGGAGTGCTTTCAGGCTGGTGAAAAGCATGGCCGGGATATCGCCACAACTGAAGGCATCAGGAACCTGGCCATTCGTGTCCAGCACTAGCGTTCTCTCCACGGTCATCTGTCTGTGCCAGAATGGGGGTCCGGTCTGAATGCTGTATACCTTGGGATCGTCCCGTAACATATCCATCACCGTGTCCGAAATGACGGCGCCGTTGCTCTCCCCGGCAACGATGATTTTGAGGTCGGGAACATTTCTGGTGAGGAATTCCACCCTTTTGGCCAGGTTTTTGGCCTTGGAAGGGTAAACGGAGAATAACTCTACCAGCTCTTTGTTTATGCCGCGCAAACTTCCCGTGGTGCGCCGGAAGTCAAGCACCAGCGAGGAATATCCCAGGTTATCCAGTTCCGATTCAATTCCCTGGCAGATTTCCTGCCACCCCGGTGAACGTTCCAGCATTTTGGTCCCCCACCCCCCCGGATTGAAGATAACGACGAAATCCTTGTCCTTAGCCTCAACGTACGCGGCCAGTAGCTGACTGACGAATTCATCATATTTGTCCTGGTAATCGCCGTACAGCTCCATCGCCATAGCTGCTGCATCTTCCGCTACTGACTCCGGTATCTCCGGCAAGTCAGCTATCGCTACGGGCTTTCCCTCCCCATTAGCCAGATCGGTAATGCCGATATCTATATAGGAAAAGGCAGTGAGGAACATGCCCAGCAGCAGCACCGTGACCAGGGCCATGAAGATGCCAAGCCTGCGCAGGTTTAACTTCATTTTAATCATTATCGCATAATTTTCGTCTTTGGGGAATACCCCGTTATACCGCCGCCAGCACCTTGCCCAGGATGCCTATCGCCTCATCCACCTCACCATTGCCGATGATGAGGGGGGGCATAAAACGCAGAGCATCGGGCTTCACCCGGTTGACCAGAAGACCATTGCCCAGACAGGCTTTCAACAAATCGGCGGCAATCTCGCGGTCGAACTCAATGGCCAGTAGCAACCCGCGTCCCCTCACATCGGTAATGAAGGAATATTTGCCCCTCAGTTCCTCCAGTCGCCCTTTGAAATACTCGCCGACTTTTTTAGCGTTGTCCGCAATGCCGTTTTCAATGATGTATTTCAATGTCGCGTAAGCCGCGGCACAGACGAGGGGATTTCCCCCGAAGGTCGAGCCGTGTTCGCCGGGAACAAATACGTTGGCACTGTCCTTGACCATAAAGGCCCCGATGGGCACCCCGCTTCCCACCCCTTTGGCCAGCGTCATGACATCCGGCTCAACAGCATACTGTTCGTAGGCAAATAGGGTTCCCAGTCGGCCAATTCCGGTCTGAATTTCGTCAAGTATGAGGAGAATCCCTTTCTCATCGCACCACCCTCTTACCTTCTTCAGGTAATCATCGTCGGGTATGTTGACTCCACCTTCACCCTGCAACGGCTCCAGAATGACGGCGCAGGTCTTATCGGTAGTGGCCGACTTTATGGCATCGATGCTGTTGTACTCCACGTTGATGAAACCTGGGGAGAGAGGGAGGTACGGCTGCTGGTGCTTGGCCTGCCCGGAAGCCGCCACCATGCTCAGGGTACGCCCGTGAAAGGAACCGTTGGCGCTGATAACTTCATACGCCCCGTTCCGGCGCTGCTTGCCATAGCGCCGCGCCAGCTTTACTGCCCCCTCATTGGCCTCGGCACCGCTGTTGCTGATAAAGACTTTATCCAGGCAACTGTGCTGCACCAGTATCTCGGCCAGTTGCAGTTGCGGTATGGTATAGAACTGATTCGAAACCTGAATAAGGGTGCGCGCCTGTTCCGCCAGCGCTTGGGCAACCACCTGATGACAGTGGCCCAGACTATTGACCGCCCAGCCGGCGACGAAGTCCAGGTACTGACGTCCTTCATCGTCCCACACCCTCGCCCCCTCGCCTTTCACCAGCGTTACCGGCACACGGTCAACGGTATGCATGAAGTATTTGCTTTCCATTCCCTGCCATTTGCTCATTTCCATTCTCCTGAAAGCTCTTTAATAATTGTATTCCAATTTACTTTTTCAAGGGGTTTTCTGTCTACCTCACCCTCTGTGTCCCCCTCTCCTTCAAAGGAGAGGGGGAGGTATATGGTAGAGGGGCTTCGCCCCTCTTGGACTCCCCTGTTCCTTTACCGGGCTTACACTCTTTTTGACTTCTTACAGGGCTTTCCTCCTGGGACTCCTCTTCTCGCTTGCCGAATCTCGTCTCTCTTTAACTCTCTGGCTGGTCATTATATATTATGGTGCCGCCGCCGCGCCCCTCAATCTGCTGGCGCAGAGCATGGGGTTGCCGGCCATCGATGATGCAGGCCGCCGAGGCGGTGTTCACCACCCTGATACAGCCCTGTATTTTGGGGATCATCCCCCCGGAAGCGACGCCGGAGGCAACCAGCTCTTCAGCCTCTCCGACGGACAATTTTGACAGCAGGTTGCCTGACCGGTCACAGATGCCCGGTACATCGGTCAGGAAAATGAGCCGTTCCGCACCGATGGCGGCGGCTATTTCGCTGGCAAATATATCGCCATTGACGTTCAGTACACATGGCGCACCATCGGGCCGGTCAAAGGCGTAAATGCCCACCGGAGCAATCACCGAAACATAACCAGCCTGGAGCAGAGTATGCAGCAGCTCCGTGTTTACCGTGATTACCTTACCCACGTAGCCGAGCTTTTCGTCCTCCAGCCGACACTGCGCCAGTGAGCCATCGACACCGCTGATGCCTATGGCGCGCCCACCAATCTGGTTGATGGCAGCCACGATTTCCTTGTTGACCATGCCGGCCATCACCGCCACCGCCACCTCTAGCGAATCACTGTCGGTTACGCGCTGGCCGCCGGCAAACCTGGTGGCAATGCCGTGTATCTTCAGCCATTCCGTGATAAGCTTGCCGCCGCCATGTACCACCACCAGTTGCCTGCCCTGCTGCTGCAGTTGGACGATATCCTCAACGGTGGTGTCATTGCTCCCTAGCGCCACCCCACCAATCTTAATTACAATAACCTGATCGTTTTCCATGACATATATGCCATTATACTAGGTTGTATAGTGGCTGTTGATTTCCGCGTAGTTCTCGGTCAAATCGCAGCCCCAGGCAACGGCGCTGCCGTCTCCCAGGTTGAGATTCAAGGTAAAAGTTACCTCAGTCCGGTTTAGGCGCTTTACCGCTTCGGCAGGGTCAAAAGGCTGCGGTCTGCCTGCTTTTACCATACAGATATGGCTCAGGTAAAGGTCTATTTTCGACTCCACTATCTCTACGCCGCTTCTCCCCGCCGCTGCCATAATCCTTCCCCAGTTGGGGTCGTTTCCGTAGAGGGCTGCCTTAACCAGCGGCGAGCTGACCACCGTTCGCGCCACCTGCCGCGCCGCCGCCCTGTCCGGTGCCCCGTTGACCGTTACCTCAAAAAGCTTGGTGGCTCCTTCGCCATCGAGAGCAAGGGCTTTAGCCAGCTGGATGCACAGCGCGTCAAGTGCCTGCTGGAACAACACAGCCTGCCCGGTGCTCGAGGTAATAATCTCGTTGCCGGCGAGTCCGCTAGCCAGCAGCAGCAGGGTATCGTTGGTGCTGGTATCGCCGTCTATTGAGACCATATTGAAGGAAACGTCTGCTGCCTGTTTGAGAGCAGATTGAAGAAACACCGGTTCAACCATGGCATCGGTGGTCAGAAAACCAAGAAACGTGGCCATATCGGGGTGAATCATTCCCGCACCTTTGGCCGCGCCACCGATAGTATAACCGCCTTCCTCTACCTTTACCGCCTTCTCCTTAGGCACCGTGTCTGTAGTCATGATGGCCCTCGCCATGTCATGTCCGCCCTCACGGCTGAGTGCAATCCGCTTTATACCGGTCCGAATTTGCGCCATCGGCATCATCTCCCCAATGACGCCGGTGCTCGCCGCCAGAACCTGCTCGGGGGGAGCACCAATGGCCGCGGCGACCAGTGCCGTCATTTCCTCGGCGTCCGCCAAGCCCTGTTCCCCGGTACAGGCATTGGCGCAGCCGCTGTTGACCACCACACCGGTCGCTTTCCTGTCTGAAAGGCGCCGCTGACACAGCACCACCGGCGCGGCTTTAATCCGGTTCCGGGTAAACAGACCCGCGGCAACGCAGGGCACCTCAGAAGTAAGTATGGCCAAGTCAAGGTTTTCTTCTTTCTTGATACCGGCATACGTTGCCCCGGCGAGGAAACCATTGGAGGAAGTAACCGTTCCCGACGGAATGAAGTCAAAACCTGAGTTCATGTTAAAAAATATAGCACACTGGATATGCCAAAGCAACGCTCTTTTATTTGACATCCACAGGCGGTAATGATAAACTTATGCCACTATGAAAATTGTAAGATACAGCATCGGCAACAAAACTGAGTACGGTATCCTGGATGGTGAGCAAATCCAGGTTATCGATGGCAAACCCTATCCTGAAATCAAAAAGCTCAATCAGACCCGCAAGCTCAGCGATGTCAAGCTTCTGGCACCGTGTGAGCCGACCAAGGTGGTGGCTATCGGCCTCAACTACTACAGTCACTGCAAGGAGACCAACAACCCCGTCCCCACGGAACCGATGATGTTCTACAAACCTTCGAGCTCGGTCATCGGCCCAGAGGACAAGATAGAGAACCCCGGGTGCGAGCGGCTGGACTGGGAATCAGAGTTTGGCGTGGTCATAAAAACGCAGGCAAAGAAGGTGAGCGAAAAGGACGCCCTGAATTACGTACTGGGCTATACCTGCTTCAACGACGTCACCGCCCGTGACTGGCAGGCCAAGGACTCGCAGTGGTCAAGAGCCAAAGGCTCGGATACATTCTCGCCAACCGGCCCCTGGATTGAAACCGAGCTTGACCCGGGGAATGTGTTGATGGAAGGATACCACAACGGCGAACTCAAGCAGAAGGTAAATACCAACGATCTTGTCTTTGGCGTTCCGGCTCTGATAAGCTATATCACAAAATTTATCACCCTCTTCCCGGGCGACGTTATCGCCACCGGGACGCCGGCCGGCATCGGCCCGATGAAGTCGGGCGATACCTTTGAGATAAAGATTGAAGGCATCGGCACGCTGCGCAACACCGTCGCCTGATAGATAAATATGGAGTCAAAGACTGTCTATTTTGAGCGGCCCGGCCGAGAGAATACGGACGAAGTGCTGCGCATCGTCGGTCAGCGGGCCGGGGAACTCGGTATCAAAACGGTATTGGTGGCGTCAACGCGTGGTGATACCGCCGCACAGGCCGTGGAGGCGCTGAAGGGTCTTCGAATCATCGTGGTGACCCACAGTCAAGGCTTCCGTGAGCCAAACGCTAACTCATTCACCGAAGAGAACCAACAGATAGTGGAGGATAAGGGCGGCATTATCTTTACCGGCACCCATCTTTTTGCCGGCATCAGCCGGGCCGTGCGCAACAAGTTCAATACCTACCTCATCGGCGACCTCACCGCCAGCACACTTAAAGTCTTCGGCGAGGCGATGAAAGTGGTGATTGAGATATCGATTATGGCAGCGGATGCCGGTCTGGTGCGCACCGACGAGGAGGTCATTGCCATCGGCGGCACCGGCCGTGGCGCCGATACCGCGGTGGTGCTTACTCCCGTGAACTCGCAGAACTTTTTCGACCTCAGGGTCAAGGAAATACTCTGCAAACCGCGTTTCTAGGGCTTAACATTATAAACAAGGAGGCTGAAAGCATATGGGAGAACTTGGAGCACATTATGCCATTGGCAAGGCAGGGAGGCTGCTCCCGGTACGCCTCAGAACACACACCGACATCACCGCCGGCCTGAAGGCAGTCTGCGATGATAACGGCATCAAGTACGGTGCGGTAATCTTCGGCATCGGTAGCATCAGGAAGCTGACCTACCAGGTGCTGGCGCCCAAGCCGGAGACCAAGCTCGGCGCCGGCTACACTGACCCCCAGGAACTTCCCGGCCCCATCGAGGTGGTGAGCATGCACGGCATCATCTTCCAGTCGGACGATGGCCAGACGCTACTGCACCTGCATGGCACCTTTTCCGACAAGGAAGGGGCAGTGTTCGGCGGGCACATCGTGGCCGGGGGAAATCCGGTGCTGGCCACGCTGGACGCTTATATTGTGGAGGCGGTGGGCGCGGAGACCATCCGCCAGATGGACGAGGACATCGGCATGGGCGTCGGGATACCGCAGGGTCACTTCGCCAAAGTTAAATAAGAAGAAACCAAATTCATAAAATTGGGTGTGACCTCACCCCCTATGTCCCCCTCTCCTGGCAAGGAGAGGGGGAGTCTGTTTTCAGGGACTAGCTTATATTCAGTTCCTTCCAAGATTTGACTTGCAGTGTTAGAATTATGTTAAGAGATATGAAGGAAAAGCAATAGTGTCTAGTAGATTTGAAGCACTTAAAAATCAATTTGCCAGCTCGTTTTATGCAAACGAAAGACTAATTCTGCTAAAAGCTATGGCACAAAGTTGATGAGATCACAAAATACCTTAAGATTCTATTGGATAAATTTTCTTAAGCAGCTTCAAGCTCTGGCATCCTACTATCGTAGCGTAAGATGTAGGACTTACCCCGGTAGCTTCAGCTTCCCAAAGCTCAGCAGTGGGAATAGAAGTAGAAATATATGTTTTAACAGCCTCTAGAGCAGCTTCTCTAGAATCGCGAGCATACAATACCCCGACCGGAGGATAGGAAAATTCCCCCGGTTTATATTCAATCTGCCTGTTCCCTGTTTCCATCAGGCTAAACAATCTGCCGTCTTTATCTCTGGTAACCATTTTAAAGACAATCATTATTACTTCACTCCACTAAGTCAATAAGGTGAGCTCATTTAGCAGCCTCCTTTATCTGCGCCCCTCTTAGGATACTAATTGACTGCCGGTCTTGCTCTTGGGCTGTCCACCGCTAGGGGATACTCAAAAGCGAGAGCTCTTGCCACACTTCACGCCCGTCATTGAAGCTAACCGTAAAAATAAGGCCTGGGTCGTCAGTCTCTTCAACGTTGAGGATGTTCTTATCTCTGGCTTTTCCATATGTGGGAGGCACATACAGGGTAAAGGGCAATAGGCTGGCTCCATGTTCCACATCTTTATGGTATCGGCTGATCGCATCAGCGCTGCCGGAACCTGTTCTCGCTACAATATATGTTCCCCGGTTGTACTGCAAATCAGCATACTGAAAGGCAAGTCCGTATGGTGACACCATGACATCAAAACTATTGGGGAACTCACTACCATAGATTTGAGTGCATATATGCCAGTGCTGGGCAAATTGGATACTCGGCCATTTACCCTTTCCCCAGACCATGCCAGAAACGAAAGGGTCAGAACTCTCAAGCGACGCCCGTGCCATCTCAACACTGGCTGTCACAGCCGAATTGAACAGGGTCCAGCTGTTAAAGTGATAACCCTTGGTATTCCATTCCCTGTTCATGCACTGTAGCGGTACAGCGGCTAACAGAAACCTTATCCGCAAGCGTTCTGAATTATCGACGTTTACCGCTGGCAGACGCAAGTTATGCGCTATAAAAATAAGATTACGACCACTGCCTTTTTCGTCATAGTCAATGATGCCATCGCCATTCTCGTCAAACTCATGCAGTATTGCCGGTTTATAGCCAGTACCAGTGACAGTATCATTCGCCTCAGCATAAGCTAACGTTGTTGCCTGCAGGTCCCAGAGTGGCAATAACGCGCTGAAGTACATCTCTCTGGTAATCAACTCGGAGAACTCGCCCGCCTTCACTTTACCCAGGTGGCCCTCTACAGAGGCAAGAGCGCCACCCTGCCATTCGTCACGGCCCACCACATAGTAGTCCTGTTGCCCCAGGCCTCTTTCCCGCCAGTGCTTGAATCCGTCATATCGTGAGATGGGAGAATCAAATCCCACCTCCGTCATAATACTATGTCCATCAGCCCTCGGTATGGGTACCCTTTGCAGGAAACTGGTGGGCAGGTTTTTCTCCCTCTGTATTGCTTTCGCCTCCGCCATAGGTACGGTGGTGAATAGATAGCGGGCACAGAGCAGGTCCAGCGCTACCGGGTCCCTAGCAGCAAAGGCATATCCTTCAGGTATCGGAGCAACCATTGGCCCGGTATGAAAACGGTTCACGGGCTCGATAGCGTCAACCACGTGGAACATCGAGATGCCCTGGTCTTTTACCGCTTCAACCATATCTGCTATCGTGGCGGAAAGACCGCCTGTCTTTTTAAGCAGCACCTCTCCATCCTTGCCCTGTTTAGGCATACCTGTATCCTCATCTATTTCCAGAACCCAAACAGTATGCGGAATGCCCGATTTCACGCCGGGGACCAGCTTGTTAGGGTGAGCATACTTCCACCGAGGTTCGCCGTGCTGGTTACTATCTTTCGCTACCATAGGATAGAGACCAATGCCAAGGTTCTTGACGGCACAGGTAAGCAAGTCCAAATTGTGGATCTTGAGTCTGGGTACGTTTACCAGCACGCATCCAGGCCATTCCTTCAAGTCCTCGGGATTACCGGGGTCACCGCCAATGACCGCCTTATGAATGGTAACCGATTTGAAGTTGATGCCATGAGCTACCGGCACGTCGCGTCCATTTGAACCGTCGTCTTCAATCCGGTTTAAATCGTATACCATGAGTTTTCCCCTAGCCCTGCCAGGTGGGAGACAGACACCGGTAATACTATCCTCGTATCCCTTCATCGGATCATCACTGTGGTCTGGGGGATGGTTATCCGCAAGGTATCTTCTTACGAAATAGAATCCCCACCCTCCGTAGCCAGTTCCCCACTTCCCTTCAATTACCGCTTCGGGGGTAACAATCTGTTTCCTGCCGACAGCCAAAGTATAAGCGCCAGCTATAGGAGTTACCCCGGTGCCTGCCTCTCCGAGCGACATCTGATGGTAGGTTATACCCAGCTTATCGTGGAACCATCGCATTAACGCGGCAACGAATGGCCAGGGAGTACAAGCGCCTACATTTCCTGGGCCATGTGTAATGTGGTCAATATAGGCTGGGAACACAATGTTTGGTTTAAATAGCAGCTTCTGGCCTCTTTTCACTCTCGCCAATATATCCCGGGAAAACGCAACCTCATCGTCCAGCACACTTAGGGCACAGGTCAAACAAGAATACATGTAATCTATCTTTGTCCGAATCCCTTCCCACGCTGCCTCACTCTCCCGGTCAATGACCTCTTTGAGCAACAAGGGAATGCCCGAATAGGCCAGTTCCGGATTCATTCTGACGGCGCCTATTGCTGAACCATGGGAATCCAGCTGAAGTTTACCCACTGGAGAGCTAACGACTGACTGTCTGCTCATTCTCGCTCCTTGATGCTATCTGCAAAAGTGATTTAACCAACCTCTTGACTTCCCCAATAAAAATGGATAATAGCACTTATCCCTTAAGTAGTAAAGCCTGAATTTGAGTTGCAAACATCAGCGCCCAGCCATTGGGACTCAAATACTACGAAAGACGCTTTTCATGCTCGCAAATTGTGTGTGAAAAGACGAGACCACTGGCGACCTGAGATAAGCAACATAGCGTTCTGTTGCACTAGGTAACTTCTGCCCATTTTGTAAAATCGCACAATCTGACATTTTACGCGATCTAACAACCTCCACATAATCCCCAAATCTTCATTATAATTCGACTATTTTTGAGGGGCAAGTCGCCCTAGATTTCAGCTCACGAATGATTAATTGTTGCTACCACCTTGGTTTTGAGAATATTCTGGATTTCAAACACAAAAAACGAGGCCTCCTGATTAACTTTAACTATAAGGCTATTGACAAAATTCATTCCCAGAACTAAACTAATCAACGCCATAAACAAGGTGCGTCAAAAATATTGTAATCAGTGTAGCGAGGGGGCATTATTGTAGATTAGTGACATTCAATGAAGTTTCTCTTCAAGGGCAGCAGAATGAGGTTAGAACAAGACCTGAGCTATACGGCGTAGCCTGAGCAGAAGAAGCTGGGCTTTTATACAATAAGGGTAGAAGGAGACAAATTTATGGGAAATAACTGGAAGCTACATCACATAGCGGTAATAGTTAGGGATATTGATAAGGCTGTTGCCTATTATCAATCCTTGGGTATAGCTACCGCTGGGCGTGAGGTCGAGTTTCCGGAAGCAAAGCCTAAAATCAGAGCCAAGTTCGTTAACATGGGCCCGGTACCGATTGAGTTTATTCAACCTATTAAAGGAGAATCATCAATCTATAAAGATTTTTTGGACAGCAAAGGTGAGGGGGTTCAGCACGTCGCCTTCGCTGTGGATAACCTTGGCGAGGAGGAGGCTAAACTGACCGATAAAGGGGTCTCGGTTATAGTCAAGGGAAAAGCCCCGGCTGCCTTTGGTAGTATTTCTGCTCACTTTGACACCCGACAGGTTGGTGATTTTGCCATACAGCTGATACAGGAATAGAATAACTGATTCGAACGGGTGATCTTACCCAGTACTGAAAACTACCTCTGATTAGCGTTACCGGTACTATAGACTCGGAAGCGCACTGGATGTTGTAGGAGACATTAACTGGATATAAAGGAAATATCCAGAGCACACAAGTGCTTGTTTCATTCAGCAAAGTAACTATCGTCTGTTCTGCTTGTTTAGAGGAATCCTTTACAATGCCGCAGCACAAACGTTGGCTTTTTGTTCAGCTTGCAAGCTTTTCAGACCTGTCAGCGATTTCTCCAGCATCTAATTGATTTAACTCATCAAGGATAATCTCGATTTTCATTCGAGCCATGGCTTTCCCATTAGACATGACCCACTTGTTGATAGAACTATGTAAACGTAGATCAGGGTGTTTCAATCTGTAACCTGAGTATCTACTTCCGTAGATTTGATCTATCATAGTTTCTCTGTCGCTGACCTAGTTTACAGCCCGCCACGATTTACCAATTCTCAGAGATTTAATAATAGTGAACTGGCTAAGACATAGCTATTGATTGAGTAGTGGATAAAGGACTATAATCAAACACAACTATCAGCACACCGGGGTCATCGGCCATTTATCTAAGAGGTTAAAATTCTCGTAGTTCTAACTTCGTAGATGGTATTGTTTCCGGCACAGGTTGAGTAAAATATAATAATTGTTTAATTGAAAGGCAGGGTAAATAATGGCTAAGCACAAGGTGGCGGTTATCGCTGGAGATGGCATTGGGCCAGAGGTAATGACCGAAGGCATTAAGGTTCTGAATGCAGTTCAGGCGAAAGTAAAAAACCTGAGTCTAGAATATGAGCATTTTCCCTGGGGATGTGATTACTACCTTGCAAAGGGAGAAATGATGCCTCAAAACGGGCTGGAGATACTGAAAGGCTTTGATGCCATCTATCTGGGTGCAATAGGTGACCCGAGGGTTCCTGACCATATTTCAGTAAGAGACCTCGTTCTTAGAATTCGTATAGGCTTTGATCAGTATGCTAATGTTAGACCAATAAAACTCTTGGAAGGCGTATTCTGTCCCCTGAAAAACAAAACACCCCAAGATATAGATTTCATAGTAATACGCGAAAATACAGAAGGTTTTTATGTTGGGTGTGGGGGCAGATACAGTAAAGGTACACCTGAGCATGGTAAGTATGCTGGGCTAAGGAGAGCTTTTTCTGATTCAGAGGAGGTAGTTGTTCAGGAAGGTGTATTTAGCCAGATTGGAGTAGAAAGAGTAATAACTTATGCCTTTGATCTGGCACGGAATAGGAAGAAGCACCTAACCTGTTGTACTAAGTCTAATGCCCTCAACTACAGCATGGTCTACTGGGATGAAGTCTTCAGAAAAGTTGCCAAAAGCTATCCGGACGTTAGGACCGACTTCGCAATGGTAGATGCAACATGCATGTGGATGGTTAAGAATCCCGAGAATTTTGACGTCATTGTGGCAGAGAACCTTTTTGGAGACATAATCACGGATTTGGGAGCGGCCATTCAGGGAGGTATGGGCGTTGCTGCTGGAGCTAACCTGAACCC
>DUFF01000027.1 GCA_011174815.1 Dehalococcoidia bacterium
AGCATCAGTCTCTGAAGAAAGAAATCCTGCAACTGCTTGAGACATCGCCGCCGCTAACCAGTGCTATTAGGGAGAGCGTGACCTTCTTTAACAGCGAAGAGGGTAAACCCCGTTTTGATGAGTTGCTTAGTGAGCAGGTCTACCGCCTTGCTTTCTGGCGCACCGGCCTGAAAGAAATTAATTACCGACGCTTTTTCGATATCAGCGACCTTATCGGCGTGAGGGTGGAGGACCCAGGCGTTTTCCGCAAGACGCACGCGCTGGTTATGAAACTGGTCCGGGACGGTAGCGTGACCGGGCTGCGGGTTGACCACATCGACGGCTTGGCCCACCCGGCACAGTACCTCGCCCGACTCCAGCATTACGCCGCGCCAGGGACAGCAACGCCAGCCAAAAGCCCTTCCCTTTATGTGGTGGTGGAGAAAATCCTCTCCACTGGTGAAGAACTGCCCGGAAGCTGGCATACTTACGGCACCACCGGCTACGATTTTCTCAATCAGGTCAACGCCCTCTTCATTGACCGGAACGGGGCAAAACAGCTGGATGAAATCTACCGCCGTTTCACTGGTATGGAGCCGGATGTCAGCCATATCGTATATGAGAAAAAGAGGCAGGTGATAGATAACCTGTTCTCTGCGGAAATAAAAGAACTGGGCGGCCTCCTGTCCCGGCTTGCGGAAAACTATAATCCTGAAGCACCGCTTTCCAGTATGGAGCTCACGGAGGCTTTGACCACCGTGACCGCCTGCCTGCCGGTATATCGAACCTATATCAGGGCTTCTCCCCTAGCCTCGAATGACCGACGCTATCTGGAGATTGCCTTCAAACAGGCACGCCAGTACAATCGATGTTTATCCCGGAGTGCGCTATCCTTTCTGGAGAAGTTGCTTTTTCTGCGTTTCCCGCGCATCTTTCTTGAGGAATGCAGAAAAGCCTGGCTTGAGTTCATCCGGCGCTGGCAACAGCTCACCGGCGCCATAATGGCCAAGGGCTTTGAAGATACTGCCCTTTACTGCTTCAATCGCCTTATTTCACTCAATGAGGTGGGAGGCAACCCGGCCTCGCCCGGGCTTTCTGTAGAGGAGTTTCATCACTGGAATAGAAGACGGCAGAAAAGCTGGCCGCACTCCATGAACACCACCGACACCCATGACACGAAGCGAGGCGAGGATACAAGGGCACGCATTAACGTTCTCTCGGAGATACCACAGGAATGGGAAACCCGTCTCGCCCGCTGGCAAGAGCAGAACAAGGCAAAGAAAAAGAGGGTTGAAGGAACCCATGTCCCGGAGCCGAATATGGAGATATTCCTTTACCAGACTCTCCTTGGCGCCTGGCCTCTGTTTCAGGAGGAGCTGCCGGCATTTCAAGAACGCTTGAGAGCCTATCTGATTAAAGCTGCCCGCGAGGCCAAAACCTTCACCAGCTGGCTTGAACCCAACCGGCCCTATGAGGAGGCATTGCTTCAGTTTGCCCAGGAAATACTCGCCAAAACGGATAGAAATGCTTTTTTTGAAGACTTCCTCGATTTCCAAAAGAAAATCGCCTTCTTCGGCAGCCTGAACTCACTGGGGCAGACGCTCATCAAGATTACTGCGCCTGGCATTCCCGACTTCTACCAGGGGACCGAGCTCTGGGACCTGAGCCTGGTAGACCCGGATAACCGCCGGCCGGTTGATTTTCAAAAGCGGAAAATGTATCTCAACGAGCTGTGGCAAGGGGAAGCTCTGAGCAAGACACACACACTGGCAGAACTACTTGAGTTCTGGAGGGACGGACGGGTCAAACTCTATCTAACCCAAAAGGCAACGCGCTTCCGCGGTGAAAATACAAATATATTTCAGAACGGGGAATATCTGCCAGTTCAGGTCTCTCCGGATATGCGGGAGCATATTTTTGCCTTTTGCCGATGCTGTGGGAAAGAATGGACGCTCACCATGGTGCCGAGACTTACCATCAAGCTGGTGTCGGCGGGCGAATTCCCTCTGGGGCCGGTCTGGGGTCAAAGCCAGTTGCTTCTTCCCCCGAACGCCCCTCGAAACTGGAACAACATCCTGACCGGGGAAGAGATGGATATGCCGGAAGGGAAAGGGCTTGCTGTCTCCGAAGTACTGCGCACCTTTCCGGTAGCGCTGATGGCCAGCGTTCCACAGGGCATCTAGCAGGTTATTACCTCTGGAGAGCCGGGCGGTACAGCTTTTCGATGTAGTCCTTCATCATGCGGCGGGCACTAAAAGCGGGCACCAAGGAACGCATTGTCTCTTTAATCATGGCCACCCAGCGGCACGGAACCCCGTGCACATCCCGGTCGTAGTAGAGGGGTACAATCTCATCTTCAAGCAAGCGGTAGAGCGCCCCAGCGTCCGATTCATCTTCTTCTTCCGGAGAGGCCGCGGCGTCTGATGAGCCAACTGCCCAACCATTGCCAGCGTTATACCCCTCACGCCACCAGCCATCCAGAACACTTAAATTGAGCACACCATTCAAGGCCGCTTTCATTCCGCTCGAGCCGCTCGCTTCCTGGCGACGACGTGGAACATTCAGCCAGACATCAACTCCCTGTACCAGATAGCGCGCCAGATGCATATCATAGTCCTCGACGAACACTATCCTGCCCTGAAATTCACGGTCAGCGGCTATTTTATAGACCTGCTGCAAGAGATTTTTGGAAGCCAAATCAGCCGGATGTGACTTGCCGGCAAAGATAATCTGAACCGGATGCCATTTGCTGGTGACAATCTGCTTCAGCCGCTTAATGTCATGCAGGATGAGTGCCGGCCGTTTGTATTCAGTAAACCGGCGTGCAAAGGCGACAGTAAGCACTTCAGGGTCAAGCAGTGCCCCCATCACCAGCATATGAGTCCAGGGGACGTTATCTTCCAACCACCGGGAACGCATGCGCTCTCGAATTGCTCCCACAAGCTTGCGTCTGAGCCTCTGGCAGACTGCCCAGAGAACCCAATCGGGTATTTCCATTATCTTTTCCCACAAATGAGGGTCATCATGCCTGGTCAGCCAGTTTTCACTAAGATAATTTGCCATGAGATGGTTCAATTCCGGAGCAACCCACGAGGGTACGTGAATACCGTTGGTCACCTGGGATATGGGCACCTGCTCCTCGGCGATATCCGGCCAGAGGCCGTGCCACATCTTCCTGGTAACCTGGCCGTGAAGCTGGCTTACCGCATTGCGCTGGTCGGCCATTTTCAGAGCGAGGATGGTCATGTTGTAACTCTGGGGTTCGGGACTGCCCTGCCAGCCAAGCTCCAGGAACGCCCTGCGGTCAATGCCCAGTTGTCCCCAGTAGCTCTGGAAGTATTTCTCCACCAGTTCTATGGCGAAGATATCGTGTCCGGCCATAACCGGGGTATGGGTGGTAAACACCGTGGTCTGCCGCACTTCCTGCTGCGCTTCGGCAAAGCTCATGCCTGTGGCCACTTTCTCTCTAACGCGTTCGAGAGTCATAAAGGCGGTATGTCCTTCATTGGCGTGCCAGACTGCGGGGTTGATGTCAAGCGCTCGCAGCACACGCACGCCGCCAATGCCGAGGACGATTTCCTGCTGCAGGCGCAGCTCACGGTCGGAAACGTAGAGTCGCGCTGAGAGCTGCCGGTAAGGCTCGGGGTTCTCTTCGAGGTGCGTATCCAGCAAATAAATATCGGTGCTACCCACGTTGACATGCCAGGCACCGAGCGCCAGGTCAATGTCACCGAGCCTGACCCTGGCCAGAGCAATGTCGCCGCCGGGAGAGCGTACCTGACTGATGGGCGCTTCGCTAAAATTCAGCTCACTATTTTCCTCTTCCTGCCAGCCGGTGGCGGATATATGCTGGTGAAAGTATCCTTGCGGGTACATGAACCCGACAGCGACCATCGGCAGGCCGATATCGCTGGCCTCCTTGCATATGTCTCCGGCCAGAACCCCCAGACCTCCCGCATATATGGGCAGGGAATTATGAATGGCATATTCCATGGAGAAGTAGGCCACCGGCCCGGAGAAAAGGTTCGGGTAATTGGCATGACACCAGGTGTGGTCAAGAGGGGACGTTGCCTCATCGTAGGCGGCCATCACCGAGTCATAGAGGGAAAGAAATGCAGGGTCAGCGACCACCTGGGCCAGCCGTTCTGGACTGATCCAGGAGAGCTGTTTTACCGGATTGTGTCCGCTCTCCTTCCAGATGGGGTAATCCAGGGCGCGGAATAGCTTACGGGCCTGGTCATTCCAGCTCCACCAGAGGTTGTTGGCCAGTTCACCAAGCCGACCTATGCGCTCCGGCACCCGGGTAAGGTTCAACGAAGGCCGCTCCTCCCATATGCCAGGATACTTTACTGGATTATACTCTATTTGAGCAGGGAAAAGCTAAACGTCATATAGAGGGATGACGAAGTGCCAAGGCCCAGAATCGAACTGGGGACACGCGGATTTTCAGTCCGCTGCTCTACCACCTGAGCTACCTTGGCAC
>DUFF01000028.1 GCA_011174815.1 Dehalococcoidia bacterium
TCCCCAAGGTCGCTCGACGAGATGATAACGAGGTGAGGATATTCCTGAATCTTGGACAGGTGCTGAACCGCATCCCGGAATGCCTCCCTCTTGACATATAACCAGATACGGCGATAGCGGTTCTTCTTGACGGCAACCTCACGCTCGTAGATTTTGCCATCAACGAAACCGTCGCCCAGCGTTTTTTTAAAGCTGTCCACGATCTCCTGTGGGGTGAGCTTCTCCACTATGAAACCTCCTGCTTGGCCAGCGTCTCCAGCTTCGCCCAGGCCTTCACCACACCTTCGATAATCGCCTCCGGTCGAGGGGGACAGCCGGGAACGTAAACGTCCACCGGAATGATCTGGTCGATTGGCCCCACCAGGCTATAGGCTTCATGGAAGACATCGCCTTCAATACCGCAGTTGCCCACCGCCATGACTACCTTGGGGTCAGGGGTCTGCTCATAAATGCGGCGCACACTGTCTTCCATGCTGCGTCCCACTGGCCCGGTAACAAGCAGAACATCGGCATGTCGCGGCGAGCCCACCAGCATGATGCCGAAACGCTCAGCATCGTAGCGCGGGGTCAGCACGGCCAGAATCTCGATATCACAGCCATTACAGGAGCCGGTGTTCATGTGATATACCCATAGTGCTCGGTTAAATGCTTTTAAACTCATCGCCTTTCCTGATAAATGTTCTCCGCTTTAAATTACCATGACCAGCACCAGCACCGTGACCACCATTACAGCTACCAGCCAGAGGATATAGTCATTGATAATACCGGTATGCGGTCTCATCATGGTATTGTAAAACCCCTTCAGCGCTTCGAAAAAGCCCCAGTATATGTTATGCGCCGGAACGTGGCGCTGTTCCGCTGGCGGCACTTGGATGCCGGAGATAAAGATATCGGTCTGCGCCGTCCCCTTCTTGTACCGTTTCTGCCCGCGACTTCTCACGTAGAGCACGATGGCCGCCAGAACCAGTAGCACCACCAGCCAGACGATTGGGCTCCAGACCGCATATCCGTAGGTTAGAACCGACAATTTTTGCTCCTAATTATATTATCCGTCATCTCGCTATTTTTCTCCAATACTTACGGCACAGCCCCCATAACGCCGTTGATGTATGACGCCTGGTCGATCAAAGCATCGGTCGCTGGAGCCACAATGGTATCCACCACCAGGCCGGGAAAGATGCTGAAGAAGATGATGCAGGCTACCATTATGCCCATGCCGATGAGCATTGACCTGGGGACTTCACGCACTTCTTTAAATGCCGGCATTTCCGGCCCGGTGAAGGCGGAATAAAATACCTTGGTAAAGGATGCCAGCGTCACCAGCGACACGAACATGGCAATTATCGAGAGCAACGGGTTGAAGCGGAACACCGATTCGTAAATAAGCAGCTTTGAGGCAAAGCCGTTGAACGGCGGTATTCCGGAAATGGCCAGCGCCCCGATGATGAAGAAGATGGTCGTCCATTTCATGTTATGGCCCAGGCCGCCCATCTTGTTCAAATCTCTGGTCCCAATGCGGAAGAAGATGGCTTCTGCAGTGAGGAAGAGCATACCCTTATAAAGGGCATTGTTTATGATATGGAATATGCCGCCGTTCATAGCGTCCCTGCCATAATTAGCCAGCGCCACAGGGTCGGTGAGCACCGCCAGCCCCACGCCCACTCCGAGCAGCATATAGCCGCTCTGGGAGATGGCGTGGTAGGCCATGAGGCGCTTGATATCGGTCTGGTGAATGGCCATCATGACGCCGATGAACATGCTGAGCACGCCCAGAATGATTACCACCCAGCCGATGGCCGTGGTATCGAAGTGCCCGCCGTACAGGGTGAAGGTTACCCGGTAGAGGGCATACATGGAGGCAGCGCTGGAGGTGTAAATCATGGGCGTGATACCGGCCGGCGCCACGGCATACGTATCCGGCGCCCACATGTGCAGAGGCACGCCCGCCAGCTTCATGACAAAGGCGATGGCCAGCAGGGCGAGGGCAATCAAGTCCAGGGTAGTGAACTGCATACTGTGGGCCAGCGCGGCGATGCTCAAAAGATTGTACTCGCTGTACAGTATGCCGATGGCAAAGAGCACGAAGAGAGCACTGACCGCAGAGATGATGATGTACTTGAAACCGCCCTCGACGGCATCCGCCATGTTGACGCGGTATGAGGCAAGGCCGGCGCCAGCGATGGACAGTATCTCGAGGAAGACGAACAGGTTGAACATATCGCCGGTGAATTCCAGGCCTATCATGCCCACATAAAGGAGCATAAAAAGGGAGTAGAACCGGTCCTGCCCGGTCTCGTTCTTGACAAACTGGAGGGAGTAGACCAGCGCCGCCAGCGCGACCACCGTCGTGGTCAGGCCCATGAATATGGAGATGCCGTCCACCTGGAACATAATGCGCACCGGCACCATATAGTTTTCCGGTAGGGCCAGCTCCGGCACCGAAGCGCCAAGGGTATAGACGCGCGTGCCGTTCGCATAGATATCTATGGTCAGAATGACAATCAGAAACGTGACGAAGCTGAGAAGGGAAACATTGACGGTATCCCGGAACTTATTGCCTATCCGGCTGATAAGCGGTGTGATAAATGCTGCAAGCAGCGGCACGGCCACAATCAATATCGGTGAGTGTACCGTTAAGTACTCCAAACTCTACCCTCGCAGCAACCTTGATTTCTTGGCGTCTATATCGCCCATGTGGCGATAGGTGAACATCACCATGGTCAGCATTAGCGCAATCACGGAAACAGTGATGACGATGTTGGTCAAGGTCAATGCCTGCGGCACCGGCAGCACCATAACGCCCTCCGGTGCCACCGTATAGATGGGAGCGACGCCCCCCGCCCGGTAGCCCAGTGTCACCAGAAACAGGTTGACCCCGGCTCCCAGTATGGCGATGCCCATAATGATTTTTATTAAATTCCGTTTAAATAGAATAATAAACAGCGCCACACCCATCAGCAGCGCCACGGCGATAAACGGTATATTGTACGGTATATACTGCATCATTCTTCTATCTCCTCCCCGCTGGAAAATAGCGCCATGGCGAGCACCACCGCGGATAGCCCAGCGATAACTTTCAGGCCGACACCTAAATTCATCAGTGGAATGACTCCTCCCGTCCAAACGTTGCCCGGATTGGGGCCAGTGGGAGGAATTCCGCCGAATACGGGGGTTCCCACCAGGAAATTGTAGAAGAAGATGGTGCCCATGCCGGCGAAAGCCATGCCGATAAATATCAGGGCGCCGCTGCTTTCCACCACGGATAGGTGGCGCTCACGCAGCGATTTCTTAATCTCGCTGGAACCAAACGCTACAATCATCATGACCACGCCGGAGGCAATGACAGCACCTCCCTGAAAGCCTCCGCCCGGCGTGACGTGTCCATGCATGATGATATACAGGCCGAAAACCAGTATGAACAGTATCAGCTGGTTTGATATGGTGCGCACAATCTTGGACAGCATTTACGTCTTCTTCTCCCTCTTTTTCAAAGCCCGGAAAAGGAGCAGCACTCCGGTCACCGCGGTGAAGAGCACCGTGGCCTCCCCCAGAGTATCCAGACCGCGGTAGTCAAACAGCACTGCCGCCACCACATTATTGTTCGCCGTTTCCGCCTGGGAGTTGGCAATCATATAATCATCCATATCGGAAGGCGGATAACCGAACGGGTGTATGAGCAACGCCCCAGCGAGCAGGAACGCGACCAGCGTTATCAAAACAAACCAAGCTACAACCTGTCTCATGTTTACTCCATACGTTTCGTCGCCCTGATGGCGATGATAAAGATAGCCGTCGTTACCGCCGCACCTATGCCAGCTTCAGCAATGGCCACATCAGGAGCCTTCAGCAGGTAAAACTCGACGGCGAGCAGGAGGCTCAGCACCCCCAGCGACACCGCAGCATACAGCAGGTCTCTGAATAAGGCTACAAATATGGCGCAGACGACAATGGCCAGCGGCGTTATGATATGCAGGACGGCGACTTCAATCATCGATATCCTTCCCTTCAAGATCATCAACGACGGCTCTGGCGGGCTTTTCGCCGCTGCGATGTGCCGCCCGGGCAATCGCGTGCGCGCCGGTGGCGTTGGTAATGAGCAAAGCTACAAGGGCAATTACGGCGTGTATGGAGAGAATCGACTGGGAGGAAAGAGCTCCCTCCATCGCCCAGATGCCAACCGACTGTACAATCACGGCCATGATAAGGAATATTGAGCCGAACGTGGTGCATTTGGTGGCAGCATGGAGCCTGGTATACACATCGGGAAATCGGTTCAGCCCGATGCATCCGACCACATTGAAGAACAGCCCAATCACGATGAATATGTAGGTTACTATATTCAAAGCACCCATTTAAAACTTCTTTCCCTCAATAAATCTGGCCACGTAAAGCGTCATGATAAAAGAGAGCACCGCATAGACAATGGCAACATCAACAAAAACGACCTGGTTGAACATGAGAGCCAAGATCACCAGAAGAGCGACGACCAAGGTATTGGTGGTGTCAAAGGCAACGAGGCGGGTTGGTGCTCCCGGCCCGATAAAAATCCTAGCAATGCATGCCAGCATGCAGACTGCCATTACAATGGCCGCGGGGAGCCACCACATCATCCCGCTATCCTCCTCGCCCAGTCCGGAAAGCTGTTGCAGATCGGGTGGTAGTCCCTGGGCATCTCCTTGAGCACTTCTGGCTTCACATTGATCCAGTGCACATACAGGTCGTTGGTCTCTTCGTCCACGTTAATACTCAAAGTCCCCGGGGTCAGGGTAATGGAATTGGCCAGGATGGTGAGCGCCATATCGGTTTTCAATTTGGGGGAAATTTTCACGATGCCCGGGTTTATCCTGCCGGTGAGAACCCGGTAGGCAACGTCAACATTGGCCTGCGCCATAGCAAAGAGAAATGGAAAAAGGTAGATAAACCAGATAAACCACCTGACGGGATTGAGCATGCGCAGGCTTCTTTTGAGGTATCTATTCTTGACCAGAGCAGCAACCACCAGAGCAAAAATCGCCCCGATGATTAGCTCTGCTGCATTCCAGAGAAGTAAAGTGCCGGAGCCGATAGTTAAAAGAAGGTACAGTAAATAGGCAACAATCGCTGTTACTAAAAATCTCATACCGAGCTATACTTAAAAAAATTAACCGGTGAAGTTACGGCAATTTTTTCACAAGCTGATTATGCTTCGGGTACACAATTATCGAATAGAATAGCAGATGGGTTATATTCTTGTCAAGGTTACCCCATAACTTATTTTGAATCAAATCGGAAAAAATTATAATATCTCAGGTATTTTGCGCAATCAAAAGGAGCAGAATGGCGAAAGGCGAGCCAACTGTAGAGGAAACTTCACGATGTTCCTCCTTGAATAAAGCCTCTAACTAGTGGTATAACAATATTGTCAATTTTTCCTTGAAAAGGCCAGTAAGGCTGAGAGGAAGGCATGGATATCAAGAAATACGAGGTCCCGATTAATAAACTGCGCTGGGAATGCGACCCGAACATCTTTGAGTTCAATCACACCAAAAGCTTGGCTCCGCTGCGCGAGTTCGTTGGCCAGGACCGGGCGATACGCGCCATTGAGTTTGGCCTGGCCATGGACCGGGAAGGCTACAATATTTATGTGGCCGGCTTGACCGGAACCGGCAAGACCACAGTGGTGAAAACCTATATCCAGAGACTGGTGGAGAGGAAAAAGGTGGAGGGGAAGCGCCAGCTTGAAGACTGGTGCTATCTCTACAACTTCGCTGACCCCGACCGCCCACAGATTGTCAGCCTGCCGCAGGGCAAAGGCAAACCTTTCCGGAACCAGGTCAGCAACCTGCTGCAGAAACTCAAGGAGGAACTGGCCAAGGCCTTCTCCAGCGAGGAGTATACCGCGGAGAGAAAAAAGGCAGTGGAGGAAAGCCAGGCCAGACAGCAGAAGCTTCTTGAAGAAACCGCCGAGGAAGCGCAGCAACAGGGCTTTCAGTTACAGATGACATCGGTGGGACCGGCCCTGTTCCCGGTGGTCGATGGCAAGCCAGTTTCCCAGGCCGATTATTTGACACTGGACAGGGCAGTGCGCGAGGAAATCGAGAAGAAACGCAATGACCTGCTGAAAAAGGTGCGCGCCAACTTCGAGAAGATACGTGAAATCGAAGGCCAGACCGTGGAAAAGCTGCAGAATGCGGATAAAACGGTCGCCGATTACATTATATCCCGCCTTTTCCAGGACCTGCTCAATACCTACAAGGATTCGGAAAAAATCATCCGGTATCTCAATGACCTCAAGTCCTTTACCCTGAGTAATCTGGACATGTTCAAGGAAAGGGAAGAGCCACCGCAGCCGGTGCTCGGCATCATGCCCAGCCAGATGATGGGGGGCCGAGAAGCCTTATTGCCCTTCCAGGTAAATGTCTTTGTTGATAACAGCGCCGCTGAGGGTCCGCCCGTGGTCACGGAGCCAAACCCCAACTATGCCAACCTGTTCGGCAAAATCGAGCGGCGCTTCCTCTTCGGTGGCTACCTCAGCGACCATACCATGTTAAAGCCGGGAGCCCTGCAGCTGGCCAACGGCGGCTACCTGCTGCTCAGCGCCAATGATGTCCTGACCAACCCGGCCGTGTGGCCGGCATTGAAGCGGGCCATCAGGACCAAAGAGATTCGCATTGAAGACCCCTTTGAGCAGCTTGGCCTCATCGCGCCGCAGGGACTGAAGCCGCAGCCAGTCCCCATAAATGTCAAGGTAATCCTCATTGGCGACGGTATGCTCTACCAGCTCCTCTCCATGTACGACGAGGATTTCTGGGAGATATTCAAGGTAAAGGCCGACTTTGATTTTCAGCTCGACAAGACAAAAGCGAACCTGAAAGCCTTTGCTGCCTTCATCGCCGGCTATTGTGAGGACTGCGAGCTGCACCATTTCGACCGCAGCGGAGTGGCCAAAGTGGTGGAGTATGCGGCGCGCGTGGTCGGCGACCAGGAGAAGCTCTCTTCCCGTTTCGCCTGGATTAAAGAGCTGGTGGAGGAGGCGGAATTCTGGGCAAGACGGGACGGCGCCTCACTGGTCAGCGCCCGCCATGTGGAAAAGGCCACGGAAGAGCGGCGCTTCCGCCACAACCTGCCCGACGAGCGCATCAGGGAACTCATCGAGCGCGGCACCATCTTCATAGATACCGAGGGCGAGGTAGTCGGTCAGGTGAATGGCCTGGCCATCTATAGCCTGGGCGATGTCATGTTCGGCAAGCCCTCACGCATCACCTGCAAGACCTTCCTCGGCCGCAGCGGTGTCATCAACATCGAACGAGAATCGCAGCTCAGCGGCCGCATCCATGACAAGGGCGTCCTCATTTTGAGCGGCTATCTGGGCTGGAAGTATGCCCAGGAGCACCCTCTCTCTCTTTCCGCCAGCCTGTGCTTTGAGCAGTCCTACGAGGGTGTGGAGGGAGACAGTGCCTCCTCCACCGAGCTATATGCGCTGCTCTCCAGCCTTTCGGATGTGCCTATAAAGCAGAACATCGCCATCACCGGCTCGGTGAACCAGAAGGGTGAAGTCCAACCCATCGGCGGTGTTAACCAGAAGATAGAGGGGTTTTTCCAAGTCTGCCGCGCCAAGGGAATGAACGGCGGCCAGGGGGTCCTGATACCCAAGTCCAACCTGAGAAACCTGATGCTGCGCCCCGAGGTGGTAGAGGCGGTAAAGGAAGGCAAGTTCCATATCTACGCCGTCAGCACGGTTGATGAGGGCATTGAGGTGCTCACTGGCGTGGCGGCGGGCAGGCGGGGCAAGGACGGCAAATACCCGCCGGGCACCATCAACCGCAAGGTGGCCGATACCTTAAAGGTAATGGCCGACAAGCTAAAGAAGTTCTACGGGCCAGCGAGTGAGGAGAGGGAGAAAAAGAAAAGGCAGACACCCTAACCGAGTCTCTGCGCCAGCCTCTCACCCAGGGCAAATGCCTCTTTCAGCAGGTCCGGGTGGTCTTTTATCTCTCCCCTTTTATCCACTCCCCGCACCAGCAGCTCGTCGGCGTACTCCGCGCCGAAGGCCTGGAAAAAATATTTTATAACCAGTATCGAGCCGTCGAAAAGCTGCTTCCCCTTCGTCGCCCCCACACCGATAAAAGCGCCCTTCTTATTAGATTCAGGGAGGTTCTTCAGCACGTATCTTCTGGCCCACAGCGCCTGACAGCGGTCAATGAGCGCTTTCAATTGCGCTGAAATTCCGTAGAAAAACATGGGCGACGCTACGATGATGCCGTCAGCCTCCAGGAGCCTGGGGTATACCGTGTCCATATCGTCGCGGATAACGCAGTTGCCGTCCCGCAGGCAGCCGTAGTACTCCTTGCAGGGCGCTATCTTCATCTTGTCCACGATGAGCTTTTCCACCTCGGCCTGCCGGCTCTGGGCCCCTTTCAGCGCCTCTTCCAGCAGCAGGTCCGTATTGCCCTTCAGCCGCGGGCTGCCCATGATGCCCAGAACTTTCAAGGTTCCTTACCTTCCTTAATATATATTATCAGGGCTTCCCCTTCCGCCTGATGAGGAGCCAGTTTTTGCCGTCGGTGTGAACGAGCACATAGGCCCCGGACAGCTTTTGTCCTTGCAGGTAGAATTCAAGCTCTTTGGTGGATTCTCTACCCAGCCGGAAAGTGCCCCGGTCCCATATTTCCACCGTTCCCGCCCCGTACTCGCCTTCCGGTATGGTCCCTTCAAAATCGATATACTCCACGGGATGGTCTTCGGTCTGCACGGCCAGCCGCCGCACACCCGGTGCTTCCGGTACACCCTTGGGCACCGCCCAACTTTTCAGCACCCCCTTCATTTCCAGGCGAAAGTCATAGTGCAGATGGCTTGCCTGATGCTTCTGCACCACAAAGCGATTCCCCTCACCGCTGCTGGCTTCACCGGCCGGCTCCGGCGTTTTGCTAAATTTTCGCTTCTGACGGTACTCCTCAAGTCCCATGTCTCTGCTTTGAGCTTATAACGACCTCAACGGTGAGTGATATTATAGTGCCCACCTCGTTGCCAGTCAAGTTGCATGACCTCTTGACAGCCATCGGGTATAGGCATATCATATTGCCGCAATAACTAAATAATAATATACATTGTGACATAAATCACAGAAGACTATATACCAGCAGCCTATAATGGGGAGAATTGGCAGAGGAAGCAATAAATACTTAACGGCTATTCGAAAAAGGAGGGCGAAAAAATGTTTAAGAAAATAATGGTACCGCTGGACGGTTCCGAATTGGCAGAGTGTGTGCTGCCATATCTCCAAGCCATGACCGAAGCCAAAGGTGTGCAGACGGTCGTCTTCGTACGCGTCGTCGAGCCATTCAGCTTAACGCCGGTTAGGGGGGAAACCGGGTGGCTCACCGAAGAGGAAATAAAACAGTTAGATACCAAAAGCCAGGCAGTTGCGGAGAGCTATATTGAAAAACTGGTGAGCGGGCTTGACTACGGAAAGGTCACTATCCAAAAGGAGGTTCTGGTTGGTAGAGCAGCCGAGCAGCTGGCCGAATATGCCCGCAAGAATGATGTCGACCTCATCGTTGTGGCCACCCATGGGCGCTCGGGAGTGAGCCGTTGGGTCTTGGGAAGCGTAGCGGACCGACTGCTACGCTCGGTATCAGTGCCGGTGCTGATGGTGCGTGCTCCCGGCTGTGAACCACGCGCTTGATTTAGCAATATTGTAAGGAGGAAATTTATGGCCTATCAGGCAAAGGACTACAGCTATCTTATTGGCATTGAAGGTTTCAGTGAAACGCTGCTGAAAAACCATTTCACCCTGTATCAGGGCTACGTCAACAACACCAACAAGCTGATGGAGCTACTGAGCAGCAAGGCAAAGGACGCCGCCAACCCGGAATACGCGGAGTTGAAGCGGCGTTTTGGTTTCGAATTTGACGGTATGAGGCTGCATGAGTACTATTTCGAGAACCTCATCTGCCCGATGACCAGGCCGGAAACAGTGACCAAGAAGCTTGCCGACGCTTTCGGCAGCTATGAGGCCTGGGAGCAGGATTTCAAAGCCACCGGCTCCATGCGCGGCATCGGCTGGGCGATTCTTTACCAAGACAAAGTCACCGGCCAGCTCTTCAACCAGTGGATAAATGAGCACGAGATGGGCCACCTGGCCGGCTGCAAGCCCATCCTGGTCATGGACGTTTTCGAACACGCCTTCATGACCGACTACGGGTTGAAGCGGGCGGACTATATCGCCGCCTTCTTCAAGAACATCAACTGGGAAATCGTGGAAAAAAGGCTCGGCTGATGCTTTTGAGCCGTCGCGGTTCATACACATCAGTACCGCGATGGAAGCAGCGTTATGGATAAGTGTGCTTTAATCAAGTATCTTTACATTGCCTCCGCTCTGCTGTTCTTATCAGCATTGGTTATATCTGGCTTATCCTGTGGGGAATCGGCACCCGAGCCGTCACCGGCACCGTCAGTACCGACTCCAGCCATACCAGAGGAGCCTTCTTCCGGTACTCCTCCGCCGCCACTCTCGGCAGGATGGACGCCAGATGGCTTAATCGGCGGCGGCGAGTACCTGAGCGAGATGGCCTACGCCAACGGGGACTATGAGCTTTTCTGGGGCAGCGACCAGCAGTATATATACATCGGCATGAGGGCCAAGACGAGCGGCTGGGTAGCTGTGGCCGTCCAGCCGGGGAACAGGATGAAGGACGCCGATATGGTCTTCGGCTACGTTGAGGACGGAGAGGTCACCGTTCTTGACCTGTACAGCACCGGAGATTTCGGCCCTCACCCTCCGGACATTGAACAGGGCGGCACTGACGACATCATTGAATACGGCGGCACCGAAGCCGACGGTTATACCACCATCGAGTTCAAGCGGGCGCTGGCTACCGGCGACCAGTATGACCATGATGTATCCAGCGGAAAGAATCAGATAATCTGGGCCTTCGGTGCCCGCGATAACCTCAACCTGAAACACTCCCAGCGCGGCTACGGCGAAATTGTCCTTCCACCCGGCTAACCCTTGTAACGGAGGCAGCTATGGAATCATTCTATGTCATTGCCCCCAGGATAATCTTCGTTCTCGGCATCCTGAACCTGCTGAGCGGCCTACTCATTTTCTTCTCCTGCCGGTGCCTGCCGGGCTCAAAGATAGGCACCATACTGATGCAGAAGCCGCCGTATAAAAGCTTCTACAAATGGCACTGCTACATCTGGAAGGTGTTCTGGCCTTCCGTGATAGTGCACGCCGTCCTCGCCCTAATTTTCTTTGGCTGGCCCGGCTAAAATTATCCAGGCCAGAGCCATTCTGTGAGACAAAAGTCGCTGACCAGCTTCTGATAGGGTGTATATAATAAGACAAATAAGAAGAGGAGGTGCCGGGATGGCTGAACAGATTTGCCCGAATTGCGGCTGTACTATTGTGGATGAGGGACACGAAAAGGAAGGCGTCCTTTATTGCTGTGAGCCCTGTGCCACCGGTGGACAGTGCGAGTGTGGTTGCTGCAAGATCGTAGAGGAAGAGAAATAACCAGGTTAAGGATATAAATCATACATTCCGTATTTCTAAAATGGTCAGAAATGTTTAATGAATAGCTAATTATTTTTTTGAATTCTAATTGATAATGGTTACTGTTACTAATAAATGAAGACTTATGGTCAGAAACACAAAGCAGAGAAAGGCGATCATCAGCGTCCTGAAAAATACCAATTCACACCCGACGGCGGACTGGGTATACCACGAAGTGAGGAAGGAGATACCTAACATCAGTCTGGGGACGGTTTACCGCAACCTGAAACAACTCAATGATAATGGTGATATCCTGGAGCTGAACCTGAGCGGTACTTTGAGCCGGTTCGAAGGAAGGACCGATAATCATTATCATTTCCGGTGTGAAAAATGCGGCCGAATTTTTGATTTGGACGAGCCGGTGGATGAAGAACTAGACCGAAAAGTGGCAAAGAAGACAGGCTTCAGGATTACGCATCATCAGCTTGAATTCCGCGGTCTGTGCCAAGAGTGCCAGCAAAAAATAAACGAGTCCGTGCTTGAAGGAAAGGAGGAGGGTCAGTCTATCGAACAGAAAGGGTGAAATTAGCAATCAGAAAAGGGAAAAATATAAAAAAGGAGATATAAAATGGCAAAAGTAGCCCGAGAAATGGTGGAGAAGGCAGGAGTCAACGTTGACCAATTACTGGAGCTGCTGGTCAACAATGCCGCCGCCGAACTTACCACCTACTACTATTACACCATTCTGAGAGCAAACCTGATTGGACTTGACGGCGAGACGATCAAAGAGATCGCCGAGACGGCCCGCATCGAGGACCGCAACCATTTTGAGGCCATAGTGCCCCGAATCTATGAGCTCGGTGGAAAGCTGCCGGAGAGTATGCTGGATTTCCATAACTGTTCCGCATGTCCACCGGCCAGTTTGCCCAAAGACCCCACCGATGTCAAAGCCATGCTTCAGGTGCTGGTGGAGGCGGAGAGATGCGCGGTGCGCGGCTATACCCACATCTGCAACCTGACCGCAGGCAAAGACCACCGTACCTACGACCTGTCCCAGTCAATCCTCAATGAGGAAATAGAGCATGAGTCCTGGTTCTCCGAATTTCTGGGGGAGGGACCTTCCGGCCACTTCCTGCGGCGCGGGGAAACCTCTCCCTTTGTCTCCAAGTTCCTGAAATAATTCCGCATTACAAAGATTGGGGGGAGCCGGAATTTACCGCTGGTTCCCCCTTAATTTTTGCCTCCATTCCATAGATTAAAGTTGTTGAAGCAGCACCGCCTTTCGTGATAGTCTATGTACACGAATTGCCGTAGTCCAGAGGCGGTGGTATCAGAAAATGCAGCTTGATTTATCCTTTGCCTTTTTGCTGACCGCTTTGGCCGGACTGTCCACCGGCATAGGCAGCGCCATCGCCTACTTCATACGGCAGCCCAGGTACTCTTATCTGGCGGTGATGCTGGGCTTCTCAGCGGGTGTCATGGTCTACATTTCCTTCGCCGAACTGCTCAAGACTGCCATTGACGAAGTCGGCTTTGGCCTGGCCAATCTGAGCTTTTTTGTTGGCATCGCTTTCATTGCCGTCGTCGATATGCTGGTCCCACACAGCTACGAGGAAGAGCAAGCAGAGGATACGCACTCATCAATCGTCTCCAAACAGGGCACCAGCACAGGCCAGCCGTCAGTCCTGATGCGGGCCGGCGTTTTCACCGCCCTGGGCATCGCCATTCACAATTTCCCCGAAGGGCTGGTCACCTTCAGCAGTGCCGCCACCGGGGATGTTGCCTTGGGCATGGCGGTGGCCACGGCCATTGCCATCCACAATATCCCCGAGGGAATTGCCGTCTCCGCCCCAATTTTTTATGCTACCGGCAGCCGCCGGCGCGCCTTTCTCTGGTCTTTTCTATCCGGAGTGGCCGAGCCCGTGGGCGCTGTCATCGGCTACGCCATTTTGCTCCCCTTCCTCACGCCAACGCTGCTTTCCAGCCTGCTCGCTTTCGTCGCCGGCATCATGGTCTACATCAGCTTGGATGAGCTCTTACCCCTGGCCCATAAATACGGGCAGGAACACCTGGTGATAACCGGCGTGGGTGCGGGCATGCTGGTTATGGCTGCCAGCTTATTTCTGCTGCTCTAGCGCCATGAGACCAGGCTGAGGTTTTGTCCGCTGAAATGAGAACCTTTACCCGGGAGGAACTGAAAAAGTACGACGGGCGCAATGGCCCCGCTTATATTGCCTGCGACGGCAGGGTATATGATGTTTCCGGAAGCTTTCTCTGGCAGAAAGGCAAGCATCAGGCGATGCATTTTGCCGGCAATGACCTGACAGGGGCCCTGAAAGAAGCCCCCCACGGCCCGGACTTGCTGGAGCGATACCCGATAGTTGGCGAGCTGATAGACTAGGCAGTGCCGGCACTACCAATATTCCCCGAAAACAGGTTATAATAATACGATTTGGTCGGTAGCACCACCGAGTATGACGGAGGTTGGCTGATGGTTGACCAGAAGAGGCCGCGCCTCACCGAGACCGTTCACGGCGCGGGCTGAGCCTGCAAGATAGGTCCGGGAGACTTAGCCAAAGCGTTATCAAATCTGCCTTTAATCTCTCATCCCAACCTGATTGCCGGCATAGAGAGAGCGGAGGACGCTGGCGTGTACAGGCTGACCGACGACCTGGCGATTATCCAGACGCTGGACTTTTTCACGCCCATCGTGGATGACCCGTACTCATTCGGGCAGGTGGCGGCAGCCAATGCGCTGAGCGACGTGTATGCTATGGGCGGCCAGCCACTCACCGCAATGAACATCGTCTGTTTCCCGATAAAGACCATGGACATATCTGTCCTGAAAGAGATACTGGCCGGCGGCCTGGAGAAAGCGCACGAGGCGGGGGCTATTATCGTGGGCGGGCACACCGTGGAGGACGACGAATTGAAGTACGGGCTTTCCGTGACCGGCGTCATCCACCCGGAAAAAGTGGTGTTCAATACCGGCGCCCGGGCTGGCGACAATCTGATTCTCACCAAGCCGCTGGGCACAGGCATTATCAGCACTGCGGTGAAAGGAGGGGTGGCGAATGCCGCTGCCGAAGCTAGGATAGTGAAGAGCATGACTACGCTCAACCGCAAGGCCGCCGAGCTGATGCAGGAGACAGGCGTGCACGCCGGCACTGACGTCACCGGTTTCGGCCTGCTCGGCCACGCCAGCGAGATGATAGAGGGCAGCGACGTCGGTATGGTCATCCATTCGGCGGCGGTGCCCTTTTTCCCCGAAGCCAGAGAGTACGCGGCAATGGGCATGATTCCCGGCGGGCTGCACCGAAACCGGGACTTCCGCGCCAAGATGGTCTCCATCGGACAGTCCGTCCCGGACTATATGGCCGATATCCTTTTTGACCCGCAGACGTCAGGCGGGCTGTTTATATCCGTCGCCCCCGAAAAAGCTCAGAGCCTACTGGAAAGGATGCACCGGGAAGGTATCCCGGAAGCGGCTCTGGTGGGTGAAGTCGTGGCGGAACCAAAAGGGGAAATAATCGTCGACTAAAATCGCTTTCCATTGACAAAAGCTGCTTATCCTGATTAAATGTTGCATTGTTAATTCCATTACGAAGGAGGTTTATGATGAAAAGGGTTTTACTCCTAGCATGTACCGTGATAATGATGTTGGCGCTGATTGTGACTGGCTGTGGCGGCAAAGGCATTGTCGTCGGCTCCAAGATTGATACCGAGGGCGCACTGCTGTCCCAGATGATTATCCTCATACTACAGGACAACGGGTTCGACGTCGTGGATAAATCGGGGACGGGGCCGACGCAGGTGGTGCGCAAGGCGATTCAGAGCAGCGAGATTGACATCTACCCCGAATATACCGGCAACGGCGCCTTCTTCTTCGATGAGACAGAGTCCGATGTCTGGAATGACGCCCAGAAGGGATGGCAAAGGGTGAAGGAGCTTGACCTTGCGGAGAACAACATCGTCTGGCTCAGGTCAGCACCGGCCAATAACACCTGGGCCATTGCCATACCGGGGGAGCTCGCCGAAAAGGAAGGCATCCGCAGTCTGGAAGACTTCGCTGATTATGTAAACCGTGGCGGCTATGTCAAGCTGGCCGGCTCCGAGGAGTTCGTCACCAGCTCCGTGGCCCTCCCCGCCTTTCAGGAGGCCTATGGCTTCACCCTGAAGGAAGACCAGCTCCTGACGCTTTCCGGCGGCAACACAGCGCAGACAGAGAAGGCGGCGGCCGAGGGCACGGACGGCGTTAACGCCGCCATGGCTTACGGTACGGACGGCTCCCTGGCGGCGCTGGGCCTAGTCGTCCTGAGCGACCCCAAAAATGTCCAGCCCGTCTATGAGCCGGCGCCGATTATCCGCGGTGAAGTCCTGGAGAAAAGCCCTGAGATTGAGTCCATCTTAAATCCGGTATTCCAGTCCCTTGACCTGGAGACGCTGCAGGCCCTGAATGCCAAGATAGCTTTCGAGGGGCAGAAGGCCGCTGACGTGGCCCGCGAGTACCTCGTCGCCAATGGTTTCCTGAAGTAGCGCCCCTGAGGATATTTATCTGAAATGATGGTTCGGCAATGGGTCACCGGCAACAGCGTGGCCGTTACCGGGTCTTGCCTCGGACTCCTTTCGCTGCCATTTGGCTGGCTGACCCTCAAGGCCAGCCGGCTTACCGCCGGAACGAGCCTGCGGCTCTGGGACGCCTTTAGCTGGGGCGTGGCAGCGGCTATCATTGTATTATGGCTCCTCTGTCTGGCCCTCAGCCTGGCAGAAAGAGATAAGCGGCACGCCATCACCATTGGCATCACCGCCAATGCGATTCTCATTCTGACCTTTATCTTCGCCGGGCCGGCCGCGAACCGGCTTACCGCGACCGGTGCGGAGTTCGCCCGCGTCTCTCTGAGCGCCGGCGTCTGGGTCACCGTGGCTGCGGTCTATATGCTGGTCTTCGCCGCCCGCCAGAGCCTGCCGGATTACCGGGTATGGCAGAACCTTATCTCCTGGACCGGGCTGGCTGCCGTGGTAATCCTTCTATTCACCGGCTGGCTGAACAACATATCTGTGGTCCAGGAGTTCCTCGGCCGCGAGTCACGTTTCCAGCAGGAGCTGGTCAAGCACATCTTTCTCTTCGGCGGCAGCGTGATAGCGGGCACCATCATTGGCATACCGCTGGGCATCTGGGCAGCGCGCAATCGCCGCGCCGAGAGGCCGATTTTCTACTTTGCCAACATCACCCAGACCATACCCAGCCTCGCCCTCTTCGGGCTGCTCATCGCCCCGCTTTCCGCCCTATCTTTCGCCTTCCCCGTCCTGCGCGAGTTCGGCATTCGGGGCGTGGGTGCAGCACCGGCGCTGATTGCTTTGATTATCTACTCGCTGCTGCCCATCGTCAGGAACACCTTTGTTGGCCTGCGCCAGCTCGACCCGGCGGTGATTGACGCCGGACTGGGCATGGGGATGAGCCGCCCGCAGGTCTTCCGTCGCCTCGAGGTTCCCCTTGCCGCCCCGCTTGTCCTAGAAGGGGTCAGGACGGCGTCGGTCCAGGCGGTGGGGTTGACCGCGGTGGCGGCGCTCATCGGGGCGGGAGGATTGGGCTGGTTTGTCTTTCAGGGACTGGGGCAGGCCGCTCCTGACCTCATCATCCTCGGCGCCATCCCCATCATCGTCCTCGCCCTGTTCGTCGATGCCGTGATGCGAACGATAGTCCGAGTCAGCACACCGAAAGGACTGGCAACGGGAACATCATGATAAAGCTGGAGCAGGTTACCAAGAAATACGGCGCGACGGTGGCCGTCAATGGCCTCTCCCTGGAGGTAAATGAAGGCGAGGTATGCGTCCTCATCGGCCCCTCCGGCTGCGGCAAGACGACCACCCTGCGCATGATAAACCGCCTCATCGAGCCGACCTCCGGGCGCATTCTGGTCAACGGCAAAGACACCAGCCAGGTGAAGCCGGAGCAGTTGAGACGGTCCATCGGCTACGCCATCCAGAGCGTGGGGCTCTTCCCCCACCTGACCGTGGCCACCAATATCGCCACTGTGCCGGAGCTGCTGCACTGGGACAAGACGCGCATCGCCCGCCGGGTGGAAGAGCTGCTGACACTCGTCGGCCTCTCCCCGGCCGAGTACGCCGGTAAATACCCGAGCCAGCTTTCCGGCGGGGAGGCACAGCGCATCGGCGTGGCCCGTGCCCTAGCCGCTGACCCGCCGATACTGCTCATGGACGAGCCCTTCGGCGCCGTCGACCCGCTGACCCGGGAAAGGTTGCAGGCCCAGTTCGTCGCCATTCAGCAGGAACTGAAAAAGACGGTCATTCTGGTCACTCACGACCTTGATGAAGCCATCAGGCTGGCCGACCTCATCGCTATCATGGCGGCGGGAAAGCTGGTGCAGTACGATACACCGGAGACGACACTCTCCCGACCGGCCAGCAAATTCGTCCACGACTTTGTCGGCTCGGACCGCGCGCTCAAGCGTCTCTCCCGCATCAGCGTGGAAAGCTTCATCAAGTCGGCACCAACCGTAACCATAAACGCTTCCATCAAACAGGCAGAGGCAGCTATTGGCAGCCGAAGGTCAGCCTGGGTAGTCGATGATAAAGGCCAGCTGCTCGGCTGGATAGACCGGACCGACCTTTCCCAGGTCAGTTCGATCAGCGAGGGCATGGTTACCCTGGAAAGCAAAGACATCGCCCTATGGCAAAACGCCACGCTGCGAGAGGCGCTTTCGCGCATGCTTGGCCAAGGGTTCAAGAGTATACCGGTGGTGGATGAAGACACAAAGCTCATCGGCGAAGTGACACTTGGGGACGTCGAGGCAGCCACCGCCGAGGCGGAGGAATAACTATGCCCGACAGGCAGACGAGGCGCTGGATTATACTGGCACTGGCGAGCGCTGCCTTCATCGCCCTCATTGCCAGCACGGGAGTATGGGAAGCATCCCTCAGATTTCTGTTCCCGCAGGAATCACAGGTGCTCCATCCCCGCGCCAGCCTGCTCACTCTGGTGGTGGAGCATCTGGGGCTGGTCGGCATCTCCAGCAGCCTAACCATACTCATCGGCGTGCCGCTCGGCATATGGGTAACCTGTCCCGGCGGCCGGAACTTTCTGCCCATCGTCACCGACCTCACCTCGTTCGGCCAGACGTTTCCCCCGGTGGCGGTCCTGGCCCTGGCGGTGCCCATGCTCGGCTTCGGCCTGGTGCCAACGGTGGTCGCCCTCTTTCTCTATGGACTGCTGCCGGTGGTGCGCAACACTATTGCCGGCCTTCGCGCCGTGCCTCCCCACCTCCTCGACGCCGCTTACGGCATGGGGATGGGACGCTTTCAGGCGCTGTTTCGCGTCGAGATTCCGCTCGCAGCCCGGGTCATTCTGGCCGGAATCCGTATCAGCGTCATCATCAACATCGGCACGGCCATGATTGGGGCAGCCATCGGGGCGGGGGGACTCGGCTCACCCATTATCGCCGGGCTGGTACAGGACAACCTCGCCTACATCATTGAGGGCGCCGTGCCCGCGGCTATTCTGGCCGTCCTTGCCGACCAGCTGCTGGCCAATGTTGAAGGCAGCTTCGCCTACATGCCAGAAGAAGCTACACGGTAATGGTCAATATCCCCAGCAGGCTCAGCCCGCGGATAATCATGCTCACCGCGATGGCAGCTAGCAGCAGGCTGAAGACCTTGGAAACTGCTTTCAGCCCACCCTGACCCAGGAAGCGGACAATCCAGCCGCTCAGCATGAAAATGCCCCAGACGACCAGCAGGTTCAGGATGAAAGACACCAAGACCATATAGAGCGGGAACTGGGTTGCCAGAAGCAGCAGGGTAGTTATCGTGGCCGGTCCTACGGTGAGGGGCGTGCCTATGGGCACTACCGCCACCATCTCCTCTTTAATCAACTCAACCGTCTGTCCCGCGGTCATATATTTTATGGACAGCACCAGCAGAATGAGTCCACCGGCAATGGCAAAGGAGCCAACCTTGATACCGAGGACGCTCAGAATGAACTGGCCGAAAAACAGGAAAATAAGGCCGACAACAGCCGCGGTGATGACCGCTACATGAATCATTTTGCGCCGCTCATGCCGCGTCATGCCCTCGCTCAGGGAGACGACGAAAGGCAGGTTCCCCAGCGAATCAATGGCGATAAACAGGGGCAAGAAGGTCAGCACGAAAGTTTCAAACCAGTTAATTTCCATATCAAGCTATTATATCAGTTGCCCGATAGAAATGCTTGGCCTCTTCCAGAGATGTATAATTTAAATGATGGCAGAGATAAAGCTCATCGATAAAAAGGGCTCCACCCTGCACGACTATCCTTACAGCACAACTAATCGGAAGTGCCCGCACTTCTGGATTATCAACGTCACCCCACCCGGCCCGGCCCACTGCGTCCACGGCTGCCTTTACTGCTATGCCCGCGAGGCCATCTACGCCAACCGCTCCACCGAAACACTGGTTTACCGCAACCTGCCGGAGCTGGTAGAAAGAGACCTGAAGCGGATTAAACTTTGCCCGCCCATCTCCATCTCCAACGTCTCCGACCCCTGCCAGCCCATCCCGGAGCTCAGGGCCGAGGTGAAGAGGTTGATACGATTGCTGATGGACTACGGGATCTCCTTCGCCATCACCACCAAAGGCGACCCGGGCTTTCTACTGGACCTGCCCGGTTTCACCAATTATCCGTCTAAATTCATGGCCATCACCATAGAAGGCACCGCTGATATCCTGCGCCTGCTCTCGCCAGCGGCGCCACCGCTGGAGCAGCGTCTGGCGGCGGTGCAGCAGCTTTCCACTCTGGGCATTGATACCCTGATACGCTTCGACCCCGTCTTCATCCACCTTTTCCAGGCGCTTTACGGTGATGCCTGGTTCGAGAACATTGAGGAACTTATGCGCACCTTCGCCGAAACCGGCGCCAAGCACATCATATGCAGCACCGGCCGGCTATCTAAAAAATCAGCCAGCCTTGATGGCATAAGCCTGTGGCAGCGAGTATGGCAGGTCATCAATCGCCAGTCTCCGGAAGCCGCCCAGCGATTCGAGCAGGAATACTGCTACGAGCGCGGCGGCACCAGCCAAGGATACCTGTTGCGGAGGGATATCCGCCTCGCCCTGCATAACTTTATCAGAACGCTGGCGGAAGAAAACGGGATGACTTACGCCACCTGTCAGGAGTTCAGCGCGGCCGAGTCGGACTCAATCGGGCTGCCGCACTGCGAGCGGTTCATACTACCCTTCGCCCGCAAGCAGATGGACGGCCGCTTTCAGCCTATTGAAGGCTGCACGGCAAACTGTCACGTCGCCTGCCGCAATCTGCCGGAACCACCCTGTGGGCGCCCCGAGCTCGCCACACCCCGACCGTTTAAGACTGGCTACCTGAAATAGCTGGAAAAACAGGAACCAGACCAGACGCAAACTATGCTATAATGAGACCATATACGCACATTTGTCCGGTTGGAGGTAGGTTCCATCAGTAAAAAGGAGAAGCGCTATCACCTGGCGGGCTGGCTTCTGTTCCTTGTCTGCGCCATCTTCTTCATCGCGCAGAGCCTGACAGACAATAATATATTGGGCCTCAGCGGCAGCGTTATCTTTCTGGCCGGTTGCATCGCCTTCCTCGTCCCGCTGGTGGGAAACTGGCATAAATAGCAAAAATCGGAAAAACGAATGTAGTACAATATAGATTGGGGTGATTCGTTTATGGATATGCAAGGCATACTATTCATCATTCTGATAGTCATTCTTTTTATTCTGTCGGTCATCTTCTTGCCCTACTGGTTGGTAATGCGCGCTGTCCCCAAAGTAATCAAAGCGTTCCGGCACAATAATGCCACCAGTGCTAGTACCGCCAGAACCATTGAAGAGCTGGGGCTGAAACCCAAGTCTATCTTCCAGAGGATGTTCACCCGGCGTGACTACCGACAGAATGCCCTGCAGTTCCTCATCAGGTCCGATGTGGTTGACATCACCGAGGAAGGTAAATTCTTTCTCAACGAAGAAAAACTGATGCTCTCCAAGTGGCGAAATCTCTGATGCCGCCGCTTTAATGCCATTCCAAGCCAACAGGTTTTCCACAATGTCACACTGGACGGAAGAGCTTTTTAAGGAACACTCCGAGCTGTATGTCGGCGCCCTCGAAGAGCGCCTCGCGCAAGCACCGAAGGAAACCGATGCCCTCCTCCGCTATCTGAAAGAACAGGGATTCCAGCCGGAGCGCGTCCTCGACCTGAACTGCGGCATCGGCCGTCACTCCATGGCGCTGGCACAGCACGGCATACGGGTGCTGGGCACCGATATCTCACCTCACTATATCCAAATCGCGAAAAGGAAAGCCCAGGAGGAGAAGCTGGCCGACCGGGCGAAATTCAAGGTGGCGGACATGCGCCAGATTGCTTCCCGCCTCCGCGATGAGCCGCCGTTTGACGGCATCGTCTGCCTATGGACTTCTTTCGGCTTTTATGATGACAAGACCAA
>DUFF01000029.1 GCA_011174815.1 Dehalococcoidia bacterium
TGGAAAAGTATACACCTTGGGGAGACTACGTTGTGGTCAAGTTTGCCCGCTGGGCCTTTGAGAAATTCAAAGATGCTGCGGACAAGCTGGGGACGCAGATGCGGGCAGTGGGGGAGGTAATGAGCATCGGTAAAACCTACAAAGAGGCCCTGCAAAAATCGATACGCTCTTTGGAAATCGGGCGTTACGGACTGGGATTCGCCAGGGATTTCCATGAAAAAGCGCTGGGCGAACTCATGGAGTTGTTGAATGAGCCTTCCAGCGAACGCCAGTTCATCTTGTACGAAGCGTTGCGCAAAGGTGCTGATATACAGTCGCTTTATGAAAAGACATACCTCAAACCGTGGTTCATCAGCCAGATGAAAGAGCTGGTGGAACTGGAGGAACAGATACTGAAGTATCGCGGAAAGACGCTGCCGGATGAATTGCTAGTACAGGCGAAAAAGGATGGATTTGCTGACCGATACCTTTCCCAATTGCTCGGCGTGCCGGAGAGAGAAGTACGACAGAAACGGGTATCCCTCGGGGTGAGAGAGGCCTGGGACGCCGTTCCGGTAAGCGGCGTGGAGAATGCTGCCTACTACTACTCAACTTACAATGGCCCGGATAAGACAACCAGCAGCGAGCGCAAGAAGGTAATGGTTCTCGGTGGAGGGCCAAACCGCATTGGTCAGGGAATCGAGTTTGATTACTGCTGCGTGCACGCTGCCTTCGCCCTGCGTAATGAAGGGTACGAGACAATAATGGTCAACTGCAATCCGGAGACCGTCTCCACCGATTATGACACCTCGGATAAATTGTACTTTGAGCCTCTGACCGTGGAAGACGTGCTCAGTATCTATGAAAAGGAACAGCCTGAGGGCGTTATTGTCCAGTTCGGTGGGCAGACACCTCTGAATATCGCCAATGAACTGGCCGAGGCCGGGGTGAAAATACTGGGTACATCCCCGGAATCCATAGACCTCGCCGAAGACAGGGACAGGTTTGGGAAAAGGATGCGCGAGCTGGGCATCCCGATGCCCTCATCAGGGATGGCGAGCAACCTGAAAGAGGCGCTGGATGTTGCCAAACAAATCGGCTATCCGCTGATGGTGCGACCCTCTTACGTTCTCGGCGGACGCGGCATGGAAGTGGTTTATGATGGAGACATGCTAAAGGAATACGTCACCGCCGCCGTAGGCGTCACGCCTGACCGACCCATCCTGATCGATAAGTTCCTGGAAAACGCGATTGAGGCGGAAGCTGATGCCATTGCTGATGGACAAGGTGCCTTTGTCCCCGCAGTTATGGAGCACATAGAACTGGCCGGTATACATTCCGGAGACTCTGCCTGCGTAATCCCTCCTGTAAGCTTATCACCGGAGCACGTAGACACAATTTACCGCTACACCAGAAAGATTGCTCGGGAGCTAAATGTAGTGGGGCTGATGAATATACAGTACGCCATAGCCAAGAACACGGTATACGTGCTGGAGGCAAACCCTCGAGCCTCCCGGACCGTCCCGCTGGTATCGAAAGTATGCAATGTCTCCATGGCCAGAATTGCCACTCAGTTAATGCTTGGCAAAAAGTTAAGCGACCTGAACCTCAGGCCGCTGCAAATCCCGCATTTCGGGGTTAAAGAAGCGGTATTTCCGTTCAACATGTTGCCGGAAGTAGACCCGATACTGGGACCCGAGATGCGATCGACGGGTGAGGTGCTTGGAATCGCCAATTCCTTCGGTTTGTCCTTTTTCAAAGCCGAGCTGGCCGCACAGCAGCTCCTTCCCAGAGAAGGGACCGTCTTGATAACCGTGTCACCCAGAGACAGGCCTGCGGTTTACGATGTAGCCAGACAGTTTGCCGAACTGGATTTTAATATAAAAGCGACTCAAGGCACCAACGAGTTCCTCAATGGCCAGGGCATTAAATCAGAACTGATATTGAAGATGCACGAAGGACGCCCGAATATAGTAGATGCGATTATGAATCGTGAGATTCACCTGGTAGTCAATACCCCCAGCGGTAAGCTAAGTCAGTACGATGACTCCTATATACGTAAAGCGGCGATAAAATACAAGGTTCCCTATATCACAACGCTGGCGGCAGCAACAGCCGCCGTAAAAGGCATCGCCGCTTACAGAAAGTCTAAATCAGGAGTCAAATCTCTGCAACGTTATCATAGCGATATCAAGTAGAATTGAACCATGGTACGCCACAGCTTGATAGTATTGCATATAGCGCCATTAATGTCTCCCGGCTTAGTCGGTGAAGTTGCTTTTACTATGCCTTGAAAAACTAAAGGTGTGTATTGGCTCAATCTTGACACAGGATGACTAACTGAAATACCATTACCCCGACAATAGGCGTCGGAAGAGAGGCAACACCTATGAAGAAGATTTTAGTAACCGGGGCTTGCGGACAGGTGGGCTCCGAGCTAGTGCCAGCTTTAAGAACCAAATATGGAAATGATGCCGTCATAGCCACTGGTCATAAAACTGAACCAAGCCAGGAGTTACTCGATGGTGGGGAATTTCACTATATTGATTGTACGGAAATCAAATGCATCGCAGAAATAGTGGAGAAATATGATATTGGCACCATCTACAATCTAACCACAATTCTATCAGCAAAAGCGGAAGCAAACCCGCAACTTGCCTGGGATGTGAATGTCAACAGTCTGCGTAATATACTGGAAGTAGCACGTGAGTATAAATGCGCCGTTTTTACGCCAAGTACAATAGGCGCGTTCGGGCCGGACACACCTCTGGATAACACCCCACAAATCACCGTCCAACGTCCCAACACCATGTATGGAATCACCAAAGTCGCCGGTGAATTGCTTTGCGACTATTACTACCGAAAGTATGGCGTTGATACTCGTGGTGTCCGCTGGCCGGGCCTTATTTCCTACGTTACTCCCCCTGGTGGTGGAACGACAGATTACGCCGTGGAGATATTCTATGAAGCCGTTAAACACGGAAAATATCTGCACTGCTTCATCAGGGAAGGAACCTACTTGGATATGATGTACATGCCCGACGCGCTGGAGTCAGCAATCATGATTATGGAAGCCGATTCCCGCCGGCTCAAGCACCGAAACGCTTATAATGTCACCGCCATGAGCTTTGCCCCGGAACACATTGCCCGTGAAATCAAAAAGCACATCCCCGGTTTTACCATTGAATACAGAGTTGACCCCGTCCGGCAGGCAATTGCTGAATCTTGGCCCAATAAAATGGATGATAGTGCCGCACGAACAGATTGGGGATGGACGCCGAAATACGACTTAGCTTCCATGACTACCGACATGATAAATAAGCTATCTGCTAGATTTAAAAAGTAGTCAGGACTTGCGCTGGTCCTTATAGCTATTTCGGACTTCTTTATTTCAAAAGGGCTTGACCATACAGGTCAAACCACCATCCACAACCAAAGCAGCTCCGGTGATGTATTTGGCCTCGTCGGATGCCAGGAATACAGATAACGAGGCAACATCCCACGGTTCCCCCTGTTTTCCTGTTGGGCACA